>CAZZYZ010000107.1:0-10079 GCA_964658425.1 Vulcanimicrobiota bacterium
ATTGGGACATCAATGCAGGCACCGATGCTTACATCGTCTCGAGCTCGCCCATGCCGAGGCTCGCGAACGGCGCGAACGCGAGTGCGATCTCACGCGGCTCGTCGCCTTCGCCTTCCGTTCCGGCGACGGGCGCCGCGCCGCACACGAGCTGCTGCGCGAATCCGGAACGGCCGTTGCGGTGGCCGCTGCGAAGCGTCCAGGCACTCGGCTCGGAACGCAAGACCGCGAGACCGCCGCGCGGACCGTCGAAGCGCGCGAATCGCGAGCCGACCGCGATACGGGCGTGCGCGTCGAGCGCGCCGTGCGGCGCTCCGAGCCGCGTTCGCTCGGCGCGGAATGCGAGCGACGCTTCGTCGTGCAACGACGCGCGGCGGCCTTCGCGCCACGCGACCGCATAGGTGACGCGCACGAACGGTTCGCGCGCTTCGAGCGAATAGCGCGCGACCGCGAGCGATCGGCCGAATGCGAATCGCACTTCGAGGCCGCCGTCCACGAGCGCGCAGCCCGCCGCGCGAACGCCGCGCGAGCGGCCGTCGCGGAACGCGAGCCGGGCCGCCGCACGAACGAGATTCGGTCCGCCCGGCGTCGCGAGCGAGACGAGCGCCCCGTCGCGCCGCACCACGGCGCGCAACGCCTCGTTCTCGAACGCGAATCCGCCGCGCACCGCAACGGGCGGGACGAGTTCAATTGCCAGACGCCGCCGCGCCGTCGGTAAGACGGATTGCGCGCTCGCCGCGACGTGCCGCACGAGCGCCTCCGCCTCCGCGCAACGCGCCGCCGAATTCGGATAGGAGCGCTCTCGCGCCGCGCAACGCCACGCGCGGTCGAGCTGGCCCCGCGCCTCGTCGAGAAAGAACGGCGTCGCCCGCAGCGCGTACGCCCACGCGAGCAGCGTCTCCGTCGCGACGAGCTCGCGTGCGAGCGCGTCGAGCCGCGCTTCGCGCACGTCGTCGTCGAACGTCGGATGCGCGCTCGCGTCGGGCGCTCGCGATACGAGCGATTCGCATACGATCGGCGGCGCCGCCGCATCCCGCGCTCGCTCCGCGACCCACCCGCCGAGCGTCCGCCACGTACCGCGCCGCGGCGCACGCATCAGCGTTCGATCGGAGATACCGCCGGCGCCGTCCGTGACGAATCTCGCATCCGCGCTCGAAGTCACGACCACGACACCGCTGCCGTCCGGGCCCTGCCACGAGAATCGTTCGTGCGTCGCGAGGCCGGGCGCGACGACCCGGGCGATCCCCGCGTGCACGAGGAGGGTCGGCAGTATTTGCGGATACGCGCCGGCCCGCGAGAACCACGCGATGGTCGGCGTCACGCCGAGCTCGCGCTCCGCGAAACGGATACCGAACGCGAGCTGACGCAGCAGCGTCTCGCCCGCGGCGAACGGACGATCACGCGCGCCCCAGAGCGCCGCACTCGACGCGTCGAAGCGTCCGGCGCGCACGAGATTGACGACGCGCCCGAACAAGGCCGGATCTCGCGCGAGAACCGATTCGTAGCGCGACGTGCGCGGCTCGACGTAGGCGAACGACGGATCGAGTTCCAGCTGCCGCACGGCCGACGCGAACGTTCGCATCGCGAGAGCCTCCGCGTCGCCGTCGCCGGATTCGGGATCGCTCGCATAACCGAAAAGTGCGTGCTCGCGTTTACGCGCGCCGGAGGGTTCGCATACGAACGTTCGCCGCTCGCCGACGGCGATGCGACGCTCGCTCGCCGCGTCGGGATCGTCTTCGAGCGCGAGTTCGCCCGCGAGCGCTCCGGAGACGACGACCGTGCGATGCACGGCGTCGAACGCACCGCGTGCGACCCCGTCGATCCGAATCACCGCTTCGGTGTGCCCCGACGACCGAAACAGACGATACGCGCGACGTGAATCCGAGAGGGAGCCGGGCGCGTCGATGAAGGCGAATCGCGATAAGAGCGCGCTCGCATGCCTACGTTTCAATTCGGCCCGGTATACCCACCCACACGCCGAACGACACGCCCGAAATTTTCCGAAGCAGGCAATCGTTCCAAGCCGCTGGCCCGTTGGAAGGGTGACCAATTGATCGTTATGGGTATTGCGCATGTCGCGAACACTCGATAGGAGATATTCACGGATGACCTTTAAGAACGTACTCAGCGCGGCGCTCGCGTCGGCAGCCCTCCTCACCGGATCTGCGGCCTTCGCTCAGCAGAGCTCGCCCCCGCCGGCCGGCTCGCCGATGATGAAGCCCTCCGGAATGGATGCGATGGCCGGCGATCGCTTCGGCGGCCCGACCTACAGCGGTGCCCCGGATCTCGACGTCACGTCGGCGCTCGTCACCGCAGGCGGCGGCGCGGCATCCTTCTCGACGGCCAAGGCTCTGACGACGATCGTCGGCCCGACCCTGACCAATGCGGAAGTCGCCAAGCTGACGACGCAGTTCGGCAAGGCCGATACGGATTCGTGGATCACGGTCTTCGATTTCGCCGTGCAGGACGCAGCGAAGATCGCGACGGCCGCCGGCGTTTCGTTCCCGACACCGCCGGCCGATCTCAGCGGCAAGAAGCTCGCCGGTGCGATCGTTGCGGCAGGCGTGACCGCTCCCGACAACCGCTTCTGGACGGGCTATATGCTCGATGCGCTCGTCACGCACAAGATCCACAATCAGGTCATGGACGATATCGATAAGAAGTACGGCGCGAAGGCCGACCTCAACTATCACGTCGTCACGAACCAGGCGATGTACGACCTGGCTCAAGCCCTCAACGGCTAACGACGGGATCGCGACGTCGGCCCGCGCGCGAGCGGGGCTCGACGATCGAACGAATTTCGTAGCAACAGGAAAGGGCTCGCGTTCAAGCGCGAGCCCTTTCCAGTTCTCGTCGGACGCGAACCGCGTTAGCTCGCGCTCTCTCCGTCGAGCGCGAGGTTGAGTTCGAGGACGTTGACGTGCGGTTCACCGAGGAAGCCGAGCTCGCGACCGTGCGTCAGTTTCGCCACCATCGCTTCGACCGCGGCAGGTTCGACGTGGCGGGCTTTGGCGATGCGCGGTACCTGATAGTACGCGGCTTCAGGCGAGATATCGGGATCGATCCCGCTCGCACTCGACGTCACGAGGTCCATCGGGATCGGTAACGTCGCATCGGGGTTCGCCTGCACGAGCGCCTTGACGGTCGCACGCGTCGTATCGATCAGCTTCTTCGACGTCGGGCCGAGATTCGTGCCGCCGGTCGCGGTGGGATCGTAGCCGTTCTTTCCGGCTGCGGACGGCCGGCCTTGGAAGTATTTCGGTTTCGTCCAGAGCTGCCCGACGATGTCGGAGCCGATGACGGCGCCGTCGACGCGCAACAACGAGCCCTCCGCCTGCTTCGGAAACGCGACCTTCGCGATTCCCGCCATCGCGATCGGATAGACGATCCCGAGCAGCAACACCGTCACGAGCGTGTAGATGAGGGAGGTGGCGAGATGGTGCAGCGTTCCGTCGCGCGCCATCGAAGCGTCGCGAACCGTCGCGCCGGTAGCCGTGATCGTGTCGGTTGCGTAGGGTGTGGCTTTCATCGTTCGCTTTCCGCTGACTAGGTGAGGTGGAGGCCGCTGAGGATCAGGTCGATGATTTTGATGCCGACGAATGGGACGATGATGCCGCCGAGTCCGTAGAGCAGCACGTTGTTGAGCAGCACGGCGTTCGCGCCGCGCGGCCGGTACGGGACGCCGCGTAACGCGAGCGGGATCAGCGCGATGATGATCAGCGCGTTGAAGATGATCGCCGAAAGGATCGCGCTCTGCGGCGTCGCGAGATGCATGACGTTGAGCGCCTGCATTTGCGGATACGTCGCGACGAACATTGCGGGCAGGATCGCGAAATATTTCGCGACGTCGTTCGCGATGGAAAACGTCGTGAGCGCACCGCGCGTCATCAGCAGTTGCTTGCCGACCTCGACGACTTCGATCAATTTTGTCGGATCGGAATCGAGATCGACCATGTTCCCGGCTTCTTTGGCGGCCTGCGTGCCGGAGTTCATCGCGACGCCGACGTCGGCTTGCGCGAGAGCGGGCGCATCGTTCGTGCCGTCGCCCGTCATCGCGACGAGTCGCCCGGAGGCTTGCTCGCGTTTGATGAGGCTCATCTTCGTTTCGGGCGTCGCCTCCGCGAGGAAATCGTCGACGCCCGCTTCGCGCGCGATCGCGCTCGCCGTCAGGGGATTATCGCCCGTGATCATGATCGTGCGAATGCCCATCGCGCGCAGACGATCGAAGCGTTCGCGCATGTTCGGCTTGAGAATGTCTTTGAGATAGATGACGCCGAGGATCTCGGTGTCTTGCGCCAAGAGCAGCGGCGTGCCGCCCGCGCGGGCGATACGCTCGACGTCGCTCGAGAGTACGTCGCTGCCCGCATCGCCGCCGCGTTCGCGAACCCACGCCCGCACGGCATCGGGGGCGCCCTTGCGAATCGACCGGCCGCCCGAGAAATCGAGCCCGCTCATGCGCGTGTACGCGGAGAACGGCACGAACGTCGCATCGACCGGCGCCGAGCGCGTAACGCCGGCAGCCGCGGCATCCTGCTCGGCGAGCGCGACGATCGACCGCCCCTCGGGCGTTTCGTCGGAGAGCGACGAATAGTACGCGGCGAGCGATGCGTCGCGCCGCGCGAGCCCGGGTGCGAGAACGATCTCCGTCGCCTGGCGATTGCCGAGCGTGATCGTCCCCGTCTTGTCGAGCAGCAGCGTATCGACGTCGCCCGCGGCCTCGACCGCGCGGCCGCTCATCGCGAGTACGTTGCGCTGCAGCACGCGATCCATCCCCGCAATGCCGATCGCCGAGAGCAACCCGCCGATCGTCGTCGGGATGAGGCAGACGAGCAGCGCGATGAGGACGGTGACGCTCTGCGCCGTGCCCGCGTAGATTGCGAACGGCCCGAGCGTCGCGACCGCGATCACGAAGATGATGGTAAGGCCCGAGAGTAAGATCGAGAGCGCGATCTCGTTCGGCGTCTTCTGACGCGACGCACCTTCGACGAGCGAGATCATGCGGTCGAGAAACGACTCGCCCGGATTCGAACCGATGCGTACGACGATGTAATCCGAAAGGACGCGCGTCCCGCCCGTGACGGCACTGCGGTCGCCGCCCGATTCGCGAATGACCGGCGCCGATTCGCCCGTAATCGCGGACTCGTCGACCGACGCCGCACCTTCGACGACGTCGCCGTCGCCCGGAATCACTTCGTTCGGCTCGATCCGCACGAGATCGCCCTTGCGCAGCAGCGTCGCGCTCACCATCGTCGCGACGCCGTCCGCGATTTTGCGCGCCTGCGTATCGCTCTTGGTCCGGCGAAGAAACTCGGCTTGCGCTTTGCCGCGGCCCTCGGCGACCGCTTCGGCGAAGTTCGCGAAGATGACGGTGAACCAGAGCCACAATCCGATCGCGAGATCGAAGCCCGCGCTCGTTCCGCCGTGCAGGAGGATGTCTCGAACGAAGAAGAGCGTCGTGACGAGCGCGCCGACTTCGACGATGAACATGACGGGGTTGCGCGCTTGCACGCGCGGATCGAGTTTTTTGAGCGCATCGAGCACCGCGCGCGTCACGATGGCGCGATCGAACATGGAGCGCGACTGGGGCCGGCTTTCGCCGCGACGGGAGACCATGTTAGAACGTCTTTCCTTGTTGCATGAGGAGGTGCTCGACGATCGGTCCGAGCGCGTCGGCCGGCACGAACGTCAGGAGCCCGACGATGACGATCACGCCGAGCAGCAACGTGACGAAGATCGGCGAGTACGAGGTGAACGTGCCCGCCGTTTCGGCGACGGCCTTCTTCCCGGCGAGCGAGCCCGCGAGAGCGAGCGCGGGGATGATGAAGAGGAAACGCCCGCAGAACATGACGATCCCCGTCACGTAATTGAGATACGTATTTCCGCTCACGCCGGCGAACGCGCTGCCGTTGTTCTCCGCGGTCGACGAGAACATGTAGAGCATCTCCGAGAAGCCGTGCGGCCCCGCGTTGTTGAGTTGCCCCGTCGCGATCGGGAGCAGGATCGAGATCGCGGTCGGGATGAGCGCGAACACCGGCAGCACGAGGATCGCGAGGATCGCGATCTGCACTTCGCGTCGTTCGATCTTCTTGCCGAGAAGTTCCGGCGTCCGGCCGACGAGCAAGCCCGCGATGAACACGGTCAGCACGACGAACACGAGCATTCCGTAGAGCCCCGTCCCGACGCCGCCGAAGACGACCTCGCCGAGCTGCATGTTCAGCAGCGGAACGAGACCGCCGAGCGGTGTGAACGAATCGTGCATCGCGTTGACGGCACCGCACGACGTATCGGTCGTAACCGTAGCGAAGAGCGCGGAAGCCGCGACGCCGAAACGGCACTCCTTGCCTTCGAGATTGCCGCCCGTGAGGCCGAGGTGCTGCACGATCGGATTGCCCGCGGCTTCCGCCGCGTACGCACCCGCGAAGCCGACGATGAAGAGCACGGACATCGCCGCGAACAGCGCCCAGCCTTGCCGCTGATCCTTCGCGAATTTTCCGTAGGTATACGTCAGACCGGCGGAGATCGCGAAGATCGCGAGCATCTCGAGCAGATTGCTCAGCGGCGTCGGGTTCTCGTTCGGCGAGGCGCTATTCGCATTGACGAAGCCGCCGCCGTTGGTGCCGAGTTCCTTGATGATCTCCTGCGACGCCATCGGGCCCTGCGAGATCGATTGCTTCATCCCCTCGAGCGAGACCGCGTTCGTATAGGGATGAAAATTTTGCGGAACGCCTTGCACGAGCAAGAGCAAACCGCCGAGGACGCTCAGCGGGATGAGCACGTAGAGCAGCGAGCGCGTCATGTCGACCCAAAAGTTCCCGACGGTCGAGCGATCGGTCCGCGTGATGCCGCGCACGACGGCGATCGCGATCGCAATGCCGGCGGCGGCGGAGACGAAGTTGTGCCACGCGAGGCCCGCCATCTGCGTGAAGTAACTCATCGTGCTCTCGCCCGAATAAAATTGCCAATTCGTATTGGTCACGAAGCTGATCGCGTCGTTCCACGCCGCATCGGGCGCGAGATTATCGAAGCCCTGCGGATTGAACGGGAGAAACTTCTGCGTTCGCAAGACGATGTAGAGATACGCGAGCCCGACCGCGCTGAATGCGAAGAGCGCGAAGAGATACCCCGACGCCGTCATCTCGCGCGCGGGATCGATGCGCAACAGCTTGTAGAACCCGCGTTCGATCGGCCCGCAAATCGGTGAGAGAAACGTTCGCTCTCCCGCGAAGACGCGATACATGAAGGAGCCGAGCGGTCGCGTCAGCGCGATGACGAGCGCGAAGAAGACGAGGGCTTGCAGCCAACCGTAGATCGTCACGGCGCGCCTAAAACTTCTCGGGCCGCAGCATGGCGTAGGTCAGGTAGACGAGGCTCGCGACCGTGAGCGCGAGCCCGAGCATGTAATCGAACACGATTAGACGCGCTCGCAGGCGCGAGCGTAGACGTCCAGCATAACGAAGCCGAGGACGCCCAGGGCGATGACCGAGATTTCGATGAGAAGCACGAACGACTCCAAGGTGAGGACGCCTCATCTTCATCGAAACGAGGCCGACCGCCAAGCCGCCGGACGGACTATCCGATCGGACGCAAACGCTCGGCTAGCGCGGAGCGAGCACCAGAATCTCTCGAGCGTCGGCCGCGAGCAAGCGAGCTGCGAACGACTTCTTGCCCCACGGCGAGCGATTCGCGCGCGGGGACTCGCATGCGATGACGTCGGAGCTATCGCACGCGGTGACGAGTCCGGCCGCGACGTCGCGATCGATGAGCACGCGCCATTTGCCGTGTGCGGCCTTGGTCGCGCGCTCGAGCACCGCGATCACGTCGAGCGACGCCGACGCGTCGTCCGACACGTGCACGACCTTGAGGTCGATCGAGAGCCGGCGCGAGAGCCGGCCCATCCGTTCGATGAGCCCGACGTCGCGCTCGCGCGGCGCGACGCCGAGGACGATCCGCGAGAACGGCGGCGCAAGGCGGCGCTCGCGGCGCGCGCGCAACAGTTCGCGAACCGTCAGTTCGCGCAGCGCGGCGAGATTATCCGCGCGAAAGAAATTCGCGAGCGCGGCGTCGACGCGTTCGAGCGGATAGATCCGGCCCGCGCGCAGACGATCGCGAATGACCTCCGGCGTCACGTCGATGAAGATCACCTCATCGGCGAGTTCGAGGATCGTATCGGGCAGCGTCTCGCGCACGTGCGTCTCGGTGAGCCGCTCGACCGCATCGCTGAGCCCGTCGAGATGTTGGATGTTGAGCGTCGTCATCACGGAGATGCCGGCGCGCAGAATCGAGATCACGTCGTCGTAGCGCTTCGCGTACGTTCCGCCGGTCGCGTTCGTGTGCGCGAGCTCGTCGACTAGGACGACCTTCGGCTTGCGCGCGACGATCGCATCGCGATCGAGTTCGCCGTTCGCCAAGCGCGGCAGCGTCTCGAGCCCGACGGCCTTCTCGATCGTATCGACGCGGCCGTGCGTCTCGATGAGTCCCGCGACGACGTCGACGCCCTCTTCGACGAGCTGATGCGCGCGGTCGAGCATCGCGTACGTCTTCCCGCTCCCGGCGACGGAGCCGAGGTAGATCATCAAGCGGCCGTAGCCGATGCGCATGCGATCCCCCGCAGCTTGGCCGTAGGGGTGCCCCGCGCGATCGGCGACGCGTGCGAGCAGCGTGCGCGAGGGATCGACGACGTAGAGATCGCGATCGATCGCGCGCGATAAAATCTTCGTCGCGAGCGGCCCGCGGGCGACCGTGACGAACGCCGCGCGCACCTCGCGCAGGTCGCCGCGTTCGAGACCCTTCGGTGCCGGGATCGCGACGACGTCGAACGAGCGCGACGTCTCGGCGACGCTCTCGGCTTGCAGCGGAGCGATCGTCGTCGTCTCGAGGGCGAGATCGAGGGCGTCAGCGAGCGACGCGACGCGTCGCAGAAACGAACGTTCGTCGACGTCGTCGGTCAGGATCGCGAGCGCCGTCGAGGTCTTCGCCGGGCTCGTCACGGGGATCGTCAGCTGATCGACCGTCTGCAGCAAGAGTTCGCGCAGCAGATTGAGATTCTGCCGTTTGAAGGCGCCGTTCGCGGCGCGTTCGATATCGGTCGGCCGCACGATCCGCCCGCCGCGCAAGCGCGATTCGAGGATCGACGCCGAGACGTCGAGCGCGATCACGCCGTCGGCCGCCTTGAGAAACGAGAGCGGCACGATCTCGCGCACCGGATGGCCGACGATCCGCTCGGCGACGGGCGCGACGCTTTCGAGGTGCTGTACGTTGAAGGCTCCCAACACCGATTTGCCCGCCGCGCGTAGCGCGAGCGCGTCTTGCCAGCGTTTCGCGTTCGTCGCGCCGTCGGGATTCGCGTGTGCGAGCTCGTCGAGAACGATCGTCTCGTAATCGCTCGCGATCGCGGCTTCGAGATCGAAATCGAGAAACGCGTTGCCGCCGATGTCGTACGTGCGCGGCGGGATGCGCGGGATGTCGCGCGCGAGCTCGGTGAGATCGGGCCGATCTTTCGTCTCGATCCAGCCGATCGCGACGCGCCGGCCGGCCTTCCGTTGGAAGCGAACGTCGCTGAGGATGCGGTAGGTTTTCCCGGCGCCCGGGGCGCTCGCGAGATAGACCGTCAAACGAGGCTCGAAGCCGAGCTCCGCGAGCAGCGCCTGGGCGCTCGGACGTTCGCCGCGACTCATCGCAGGGTCCGTACCACGAAAAGGCTCGCGCGCCCCGTCACGGAAGCGCGAAACGTGCGCTCGCAAGCGATCGTCGCCGCCTGTATCGCCACGCTCTTGGGTGCGTTCGTCGTCGATCTCCTGACGCCGCAGCTCTTCGTCACGGCGATCTTGCTCGACGTGCCGATCGTGTTGAGCTCGCTCGGCGGCGGCCGACGCTTCACGTATTGGCTCGTCGCGATCGCGATCGCCCTCAACGTCGTCGCGGGATACGCGAACGGCGTGGCCGATCACCATCATTGGGATTCCCTCGGGATCGGGGATCGGATCCTCGCCGGGATCTCGATCGCGCTCGTCGGCTATCTGAGCACGGCCGTGCAGCAGACCGCGGAGCGCGCCGGCCGCCTGCAGGCGCGGCAGGCGCGCGCG
>CAZZYZ010000108.1:0-9975 GCA_964658425.1 Vulcanimicrobiota bacterium
ATGACCGGCGCCGTAAAGGCGAGAATCGTCGACGCGATCACGAGATCCGCCGATCGACGGATCGCGGCATATGCTGCGTTATCGCGATAGACGAATCCATCGGGCCCGATCGAGGGCGATACGTGGTTGATCATAACCCTCGTAGCTGACCCAGCGCGTAGATCGCGGGGAACACGGTCGAGAAATCGATCTTGTGACCCTCGGGCACGAAGACGGTGTCGCCGTCGGCCAACTCGGGATTCTGCGTCATCGTGCCGTGCGTCAACTGCGTGACGTCGTACGTCTGCTTCTCGCCCGCGTGGACGACGGACACGTACTTGAGATTCGCCCACTTCGTCGGACCGCCGGCGAAGTAGAGCGCGCTCACGAGCGAATGATCTCCCGCGAGAATCACGTCGCCGGGCTTGCCGACCATACCGACGACGCCGACGCGGCGCGCATGCGGCACGTAGATCTTGTCGCCCGGTTGCGCCGGCTGCCGATACTCCGCGCTCGAAGCGGTCACGTAGCGCAGCGAGTTGCCGCGCGTCAGTTCGAAGCCGATCGCGGACTCCGGCTGGGCGGCCGTCCCCGAAGATCCGCCGGCTTGGCGAAGCGCCGCCGAGAGCGGCTCGTCGGGCGAGAGATGCGCGGTCGTCGGATTGACGACTTCGCCGGTCACCGCAACGGGGATCGGCTTGTCCGGGAGCACGATGGTATCGCCGGGCTGCAACGAGGGGCCGGCGGAGCCGGAAGCCACAAGTCGCTCGGCGTCGATCGGATCGGAGTTGCGCCCGTCACGCTCGATGACGACGCGACGTAAATCGACACTCCCGAACGCGCTGCCGTTCGAGCCGGTCGGCGTCTCGGCAGAACCGTTCCCATTGACCGCGCTCGTCTGCCCGAGGGTGGAGAGTGTGGGGACGATCGCCGGCTGGTTGGTTGCCGTCGTCCCTTGCCGGACCTGTGCGAGAGCCGTGGAGAGCGTTTCACCTGGGATATACGGATACGCGCCGCCCGGACCGCCGGTCACGAAGATGTTGAGACCCTGGCTCACGAGCGCGAGATCGACCGCCGGCTGGCGGACGTACACCGCAAGACGGCTCGCGATCTTTTGATCTGCTTGCGTCGGCGTGAGGTTCTCGACGCGAACGAGGCCGATCAAAGGTACTGCCACTCGACCGGAGCCATCGATCGTCGCCGTCGGGACGAGAAGCTCGGGATGATTCAAAATCGTTAGAGAAACTTTATCGCCCGGATGAAGCGTCGTCGTCGACGGAACTTCGAACGACGTCGCATTTGCGGCGATGGGAATACCCCCTAAACCGATTGCGAGCACCGACGCGGTCGCGCTTACGAGCCGAAGCATTTTTTTCAACGTACAACTCCATTCCGTACTGCTTGCGTAAAGCTAACCACGACGTCCGAAAACGAGCCAGGGCCTTTCGGCGCATCTATTTCAGGTATCTTATTATCGCTACCATAGCTTAGAACGTCGTGGTAAGGCAACGAATGAAATTCGAAAGCCGTGCGAATCTCAGCCGAATTTTTGTTCCCTACGTTGTGCTCGTGCTCGGTGAAAATAATCTTTGCATCTCTCCCCCAAATACTAGGTCATAGTTTGTGGGGTATCGCTCCGCCGAAAAAGGCCGGAGCTACCAATAACACCCGGCCATGCCGATGGTTGCGGCTGTATCGGAAGGTCGCACCGTGAATTAATTAAGTATTAAATGTTTCAGATCGACTCGAGCGGGACGGTATAATCTTAGGCAAATTTCAGACGCGCCTTGCGGGATTTCTCTCCGAGTCGGGCTGAACGTCGGAGCATGCTGGAATCTGACTACCCGCGAACCACGTCGCTTCGGCGAACGACATTCCTTGCGTCTTCGCTCGCGACGACTGCCGTCGTGACGGGGAGCGCCACGGAAGCCGCTCCAACTCCGAGCCTCGGTCAGCCACATGCGCCGTTCGTCGCGGAAACGGCGCAGACGATCGAGGCATCCGAGGCCCGCATCCACTCCGGCGACCGCACGCTCGAAGCGTACGTCGCACGTCCGAAGTCGACCGATCTCCGCGGCGGAGTCGTCGTCGTTCAAGCGATCTGGGGGATCGACGCGCAACTGCGCGACGTCGTGCGACGATTCGCAGCCGAGGGCTACCTCGCGGTTGCACCAAATCTTTACACGGGCATCGGCCCCGCTAGTGCCGATGGTCAGAGCGATATCGACACCTATAAGACATTTGCCGCGAAGCTCGTCGATGCGACGGTGGATGCCGATCTCGCATCGGCCGCCGCGTACGCACGCACGCAATCGCAACGGCCGAACCTGAAGATCGGCGTGATCGGCTTCTGCATGGGCGGGGCGATCGCGCTGCGGCAGACCGTCGATACCCCGACGTTCGCGGCTGCGAGCGTCTTCTATGGGAAAGTCCGCTACGGCACGACGGGCAACGAGGGACCGATCACCCCGATCGCCCTTGCCTACGCCGATGAGATGCGCGTGCCCACGGTCGGGAGCTGGGGCGAGAAAGACCCGAGCATCCTCGCCGCCGACGTCAACGCCCTCGACGCGAAGCTAACCTCTCTCGGCAAGCCGCACGACGTCCACGTGTATCCCGAAGCGGGGCACGCGTTCTTCGACGATACCCGCTCGTCATACGTGGCCTCGGCCGCCGACGACGCATGGAAGCGAACCCTCGCCTGGTTCGCCGCGCATCTTGCGTAGCGGCCGGGCTCGCGGCTAGGCGGGCTCGGTCGCTTGGTTCATGCGCTCGACGGCGATCAAGATTTGGCCCTTCTGCCGCAAGCGGAGAAACGTGATCTCGACCGTCGCCGCGCCGTGCCGAAACGGAAAGAAATAATCGAAGGTTTCGCTCACCCGGTCGCTCGTCTTGAGGAATGTCCGTAGACGCCCCTCGAACGCTTGTACCGCGGTACACGGGGCGACGTCGCGAAAGAAGTTCTTGCCGATCACGGAAGCGCGCTCGAGATGCGAGAGGCGCGTCTCGTACTCGTTGTACTCGGCGATCGTGCCGCTCGGATCGATGACGATCGCACCGAACGGCAGCTCGTCGAGCCGTTCGACCGGCATCTCGAGCACGCGCCACATCTTGCCGTCGGAGCCTTCGGCTTCGAGCTCGTTCACTTCGCGGCGTCCTTAAGGCGTTGCAATGCAGCGAGCGTATTAGCGACGTGCTTGCTCGGATCCATCGAATTGTAGGCGTACGCGATCGTGCCGTCGTGCGCGATCACGTATGATGTGCGTGCGGAATAGGTAACCGGCCCGAAGCCGACCGTCGCATCGTATGCGTGCGAGATCTTGTGATCGCCGTCGGCCGCGACCGCGAATTTACTGCGGCACTCGGAAACGCTAAAGCGATTGAGTTTTTCGATATTATCGCCCGAAACGCCGATGACGGTCGCACCGAGCTTCGTGTAATCGTCGATGTGCGAGGCGAAGTCGTGCGCTTCCAGCGTGCAGCCGCTCGTAAATGCCGCGGGATAGAAGTAGAGCACGACCGGCCCTTTCGCGAGTGCGCCGGCGAGATCGAAGGGAAAGACTTTCCCGCCGAGGCTCGCTTGGGTAGCGAATGTCGGCGCCTTCGCGCCGATCGCGAGCGCGGCAGAGGCCGGTCGCACGAACGACCACGTCGCCGCGGCGACGAGCGCGATACCGAGCCCGACGATGGACAGGCGGCGTAGCGAAGCAGATGTGAAGCGCATGAGGGACCCACGTTCCCCGCTGCGACCACCGTGCCCCGGTCGGCCTCCCGGCCGCCGAAGGTGTCGCCGCGCACGTTTGCCGAAAATCGCCTGCAATGTCGGCGTCGGGGCGTGCCGCGTGATCTCGTTACGCGGCGTAACGCTCGTCTATCCCAACGGCACCCGCGCGCTCGACGGCATCGACGTCGAAATCGCGAAGGGCAGTTTCGTCTTTCTCGTCGGCCACTCCGGAACCGGCAAGTCGAGCATGCTCCGGCTGATGTATCGCGAGCAGCTCCCGAGCCACGGCGAGGTGACGGTCGACGGCACGCGCGTCGAAAAGCTCAAGCGCTCGAAGGTGCCGCAACTCCGCCGCAACGTCGGCGTCGTCTTCCAAGATTTCAAGCTGCTCGTCGATAAGACGGTTTGGGAGAACGTCGCCTTCGCGCTGCAAGTGACGGGCGCGCGCACGAAGGACGTGATGCGCCAGGTGCCGCGCGTCCTCGATCTCGTCGGGCTCGCGAGCAAGGCCCGGATGTTCCCGAGCGAGCTCTCCGGCGGCGAGCAGCAGCGCACCGCGATCGCGCGCGCGCTCGTGAACAATCCGAAGATCTTGCTCTGCGACGAGCCCACGGGCAATCTCGACCCCGTCAACACGAACGAGGTCATGGACCTGTTACACCGGATCAATCTCAAAGGGACGACGGTCATCATCGCGACGCACAACGCGCTCGTCGTCGACCGGATGCGCCGCCGCGTGATCCGGCTCGAAGACGGGCGCATCGTCGCGGATGAAGAGCGCGGCTACTACAACGCGAGCGCCGCCAACGGCACGACGGGGAGAAGCATTGGACTCGGGACGACTCCGATTCTTTCTGAGTGAGGTCCGGCGCAATTTCACGCGCAACCTCGTCATGCAATTCACGGCGATCGGGACCGTCGCGGTCACGATCGTGCTGCTGGGCAGCTTCCTCGTCACGCGCCAGACGCTCTCGGCGATCGGCGCCGACGTCGTCCACAAGATCGAGATCAGCGTCTTCCTGACCGACCGGGCGACGCCGGCACAAGCGAAAGCGCTCGCGAACCGGATCTCGCACGACCCGCGCGTCTCGGGCGTCACCTACGTTTCGCGAGGCGACGGCCTCAAGGCGATGCGCGATCGCTTCCGCGGCCAGATCGACACCTCGCTCCTCACGACGAACCCGCTCCCCGAGGCGCTGCACGTGCGCGTCAAAGATCCGAACCGCGTGACGGCCGTCGCGACGGGGATCCGCACGATGCCCAACGTCGCGAACGTGGAGTTCGCGCAGGACGCCGTCCAGAAGCTGCTCGCGCTCTCCGTCGTCCTCGGCCGGATCGGGATCGCGATCGTCGCGCTGCTCGTCTTCACGGCCGCGATCATCATCTCCAACACGATTCGGCTGACGGTCTTCGCGCGCCGACGTGAGATCGCGATCATGCAGCTCGTCGGCGCGTCGAGCTCGTACATCCTCCTGCCGTTCATCGTCGAAGGGCTGATCGCGGGCGTCCTCGGCGCCGCGATCGCGGTCGTGCTGTTGCTCGTCGCGCAAGCGCAGCTGCTGCCGAAGCTCGTCGGCGCGCTCACGTTCCTGCCGCTGCGACTCGCGCACGTCGATACGCTGACCTTCGTGCTCGAACTCATCGGCACGGGCGCCGCGGTCGGCATCGTGGCCGCCTGGCTCTCGGTCGGCCGGTACCTACGCGCGTGAGCGTCCGTCGCCCGTTCGCCGCGGCGCTCGGCTTCGCGCTCCTCGCGAGCGGGCTCGCGCGAACGGCTTCGACCGCGGCCCAGCCTCACGCGACCGTCGCACTCCAGAGCGACGCGATCCAACGTAAGCAAGCAGAGATCGACGCCACGCATCGGCGCCTCGAGGGGAAGCGCGGGGCGCTCCGCAGCGCGACCGGCCGCGTCGCCGAGATCAAGCGCCAACTCGCCGAGACCAATGCCGGGATCGCGCTCGTCGGCGGTCAGCTCGACGCCCTCGACGGGACGATTCGCTACAACGAGCGCGGCCTCGCATGGAATCGGACCCAGCTCGACGCCGCGGAATCGACCCTCGCCCGGCACAACGACGCGCTCCGGCGCCGGGTCGTCGATGCCTACGAGCGCGGCGACCTCGGCTACCTCAACGTCCTGCTCTCGGCCTCGTCGTTCAGCGACTTCGTCGAGCGCTGGCAAGACATCGCCTACCTGATCGCCGCGAACCAGCGCACCGTTCGCGATCGGCAGACGGCGGAGCGGTCCGTCGCCCGGGCGCGCGGCGTGCTCGAGAGCAAGCGCATTGCGCTCGCGGCCCAGCAGCACAGCGCGCAACTTACGAAATACCGGCTCGATTCGCTCGCCACGCAGCGCAAGCAACTCGAGGATGCGGCCGACGCCGCCCGGGCGAGTGCGGCGAACCAGGTCGCGCAGCTCGAGGGCTTGAGCGCCTCCGAAGAATCGTCGCTCGAAGATCTCATCCGCGAACGCCAGCGCGAGGAAGCCGCTCGGCGCGCGGCCGAGGCCGCGGCGGACGAGCAGCGGCGCCGTGCGGCGCAGCTCGCGGGCGTCGCGACGCCGCAGACGAGCGGCGGCCTCGGGTCCGAGGGAGTCGGCGGCGATACGGGCGCCTTCTCGTGGCCCGCATCGGGGCCGATCACCTCGGGCTTCGGGATGCGGGCGAACGTGTTCGGGCACGGCGGCTTCGAGATGCATCCGGGGATCGACATAGGCGCGCCAATGGGCTCCACGATCACGGCGGCCGCGGGCGGCCGGGTCATTTTCGCCGGCACCTACGGCGGCTACGGCAACGCGATCATCATCGATCACGGCCAGCAGACCTCGACGCTATACGGCCATTGCTCGCAGATCTTCGTCGCGAACGGTCAGGACGTGCAACGCGGTCAGGCGATCGGCGCGATCGGGATGACGGGTCTCGCAACCGGTCCGCACCTGCACTTCGAGGTACGCGTGAACGGCGTCCCGGTCGATCCGACGACACGCCTTCGTTAGAATCGGGCTAGACGGGGGCGATTCGGGGAAACTCCCCTTCACGGCGCTGCGTACTATCGTGAGCGCCCCCCGCAAGGGAGCTCCTCGGCGTCCAAGAACCACCGACGCCCCCACCATCCGAAAGATACGAACCGATCTTGACCAGATCGCTCCGCGTCCTCCTTGCCGCAGGCGTCCTCGCCGTCTCTGCGCTCGGCGGCTCGCTGTACCTCGACCACGAACGGGCGGACGGCCGCAACACGGCCTCGGACGCGCCGGTCGGCGGGATCGCCGCGCTCGACCTGCATTCGATTTTCTCCGGCGGCCGCGACAACGACCAGATGCTCGTGGACAACGCCTTCCGGCAGGTGCAGCAGGCCTACTACAAGCCGGTCGACGCGCAGACGTTGATGACGGGCGAGCAGCGCGAGCTCATCAGCTACCTCAAGGCGAAGCACGTCGCGACGCCCGCGCTCCCCGCACTCACGGCGACGGGCGACGAGGATAAGGATCTCGCGTCGATCAACGGCGAGCTCTCCCTCGCCACCCGAAAGTATGGGACCGTCGCTACGCCGACCGCGCTCACGCAGGCGGCGATGCGCGGCATGCTCTCCTCGCTCGGCGATCCATACACGGTCTATCTTTCGCCCAAGGAGATCTCGTCGCTCGAGGAATCGCTGACCGGCGGCGATTTCGGCGGGATCGGCGTCTACATTCAACAGGATCAGAAGACGAAGCAGATCCTCGTCGCCCCGCTCGACGGGATGCCCGCGGCGAGAGCCGGGATGAAGATCGGCGATCAGATCGTCGCCGTCGACGGTCAGCCGATCGCCGCGCTCAAGCTCGACGACGTCGAGCGACTCCTGCGCGGCAAGATCGATACGGTCGTGCACGTTCTCGTCAAGTCGCACCGCGGGGGGCACGAGCATACGCTCGCGATCACGCGGCAGCAGATCATCGTCCCCTCCGTCAAAGCGAAGATGGAGGGCGATTTCGACTATGTCCGCTTGTCCGACTTCGGCTCCACCTCATACGACGAAGTGCGAAAAGCGTTCCTCGACGGGAAGAAAAAAGGCGCGAAGGGGTACATTTTCGATCTTCGCGATAACGGCGGCGGCTATCTCGACGCGGCCGTGAGCATCTCGAGCCTCTTCATCCCCGAGGGCGCGATCGTATCTACGATCAACCGCAACGGCGTCAAAGACGTCAAGAGCGCTCCGGCCGGTCGCTCGAACTTCATCGGGACCGCGCCGCTCGTGATCCTCACGAATAAGTTCACGGCCAGCGCATCTGAGATCACCGCCGGCGCCGTTCAAGATTATAAAGTCGGCACGCTGCTCGGTACCAAGACGTTCGGTAAGGGCGTCGTGCAGAGCATTTACAAAACGCTCGACGGCGGCGCGCTCAAGATAACGACCGCCAAATATCTAACGCCCCTCGGCCGCGACATCCAACACAAGGGCATCGCGCCCGATATCCTCGTGAATCAAGACGTCGATGCGCCGGTCATCGATACGCCGCACGACGTGCAACTCACCGCCGCGAAAAAATTCTTGCGAAGCTCTGCGAAATAGGTACATAGATGAACCGAATCGTACCCGCCCTTCTCACCGCCGGGTTGCTCGCGACCGCGATGCCGTCGGCCGGTACCGCGACGGCGCTGAGCTCCGTCGATAACGACGAGCTGCAAACCAGCTTCTCGTTGCTTTCCTCGGAGTTCTACAAGAAGGTCGATTCGCAGACCGCACTGGACGGCGCGCGCGAGGGGATGCTCAAGTTCCTCGACAACGCCGGCGTGAAAAACGCCTCGTTACCGATGATCCACGCGACGGGCGAACCCGCGGGCGACGCGCGCACGCTCGATCGCGAAGTCGCCGCCGCCGTCAAATCGTATGGGGCGCGAGTCGGCAGCAAAGATCTGACGTACGCCGCGCTCGCGGGTATGCTCGGTTCGGTACACGATAAATACACGGTCTTTCTCTCGCCGCGCGAATACGCGTCGCTCAACGAGAGCCTCGACGGCGGAAATTTCAGCGGCGTCGGCATCTCGATCGCCGTCGATGCGAAGACGCATCTGCTCGACGTCAACGCGATCATCCCCGAGGGACCGGCCGAGAAGGCCGGCCTGCAACCGGGCGACGTGATCCTTTCCGTCGACGGCAAGTCGACGAAGGGCCTCACGACCGAGCAAGACGCGAAACTTCTACGCGGTAAAAAAGGCACGCAGGTCAATCTGTCCGTGCTCCGCGGCACGCAAACGCTGCCGCAGGTCGCCGTGACACGCGATGAGATCCATCAGCCGAGCGTCTACGCGAAGATGTTGCCGGGCAACATCGGCTATGCACGGCTTTCGGTGTTCGGCGCCAGTACGGCCGACGAATTGACGAAGGCGCTCACGAAGTTGCAGACCGACGGCGCGAAGGCGTACGTCCTCGATCTACGCGATAACGGCGGCGGCTATCTGAACGCGGCGATCGACGTCAGCTCGAAGTTCATCGCTTCGGGACCGATCGTCTCGGTCGAAGCGCGCGGCGGCGAAGATACGCAATACGATGCCGAAAACGTCGCGATCGAGCCGAAGCCGATCGCCGTCCTCGTCAATCGCTACACGGCGTCGGCCTCCGAGATCACCTCGGGCGCCTTACAAGACGACGGCGTCGCGAAGCTCATCGGCGAGAAGACGTACGGCAAAGGCGTCGTGCAAACGATCCATCCGTTGCCGGACGGCTCCGCCGTAAAGATCACGAGCGCGCGCTATCTCACGCCCCACGGCCATGACATCAACCTGATCGGCATCCAGCCCGACATCGTCACCATCGAGCCGAAAACGTCGCGCATGGGCGATCCCGCAACCGATCCGCAGCTCCAATCCGCGATCACGTATCTCAATGGTAAAATTGCAGAAAGTTCGTCGTAACCACGCGCGTATACGTGCGGCGCTCGCGAGCGCCGCGCTCTACGTAGCGTGCTATGGTGTCTCGGGCGCGGCCGCTCCGATCGCCGGACCGTCGTTCGTTCTCACGTCCGGGATCACGAAGCCGGACGTTCCCGACCCGCTCGGAACGTTCGTCGGCAAGCCGCGTTGGGATGACGCGCAGAGCTTGGCTTCGTATTGCGTCTCCGACGTCGCCGGCCGAAGCATCGAGCTCGCGAAACTCACCGACCCGAGTGCGTCGCAGTCCGACGGTGCGATCGTCGCGCCGTCCACGATCTCTACGAAAGCGCACGAGCTCGCGCTGCATTACGACAACTGCTCGCTTCGCGTTCTCGGCAACGGCCCCATCGCCGCGTTCGCGCAGTT
>CAZZYZ010000109.1:0-2382 GCA_964658425.1 Vulcanimicrobiota bacterium
GCCGCGCTACCGCAAGATGCTCAAGGAATGCCTCGAGAGCCAGCGCATGTTCGCGGTCGCGCTGCCGCAGACGCTGCTGCGCGCGGCGTTCTTCGTCGCCGGACCCGCGATCGCGATCGCGCTCGTCGCACAACTCGGCCTCGGCATCGTCGCGCGGCTCGTCCCGCGCTTCTCGACGTTCACGCTCTCGTTTCCGATCGTGTTCGGGTGCGTGCTGCTCGCGACGATCGCGTCGCTCCCGCTCGTGCTGCAGGCGGCCGCGCGTCCGTGGCTCGATCTCGCGCCGCTGCGAGCGCGCTGATGGCCGAAGAAAAATCGTTCGCCGCGACGCAGAGCCGAATCGCGCGCGCGAACGCGAGGGCGACGTCGCGCGCTCGCACGACCTCTGCATCGTCGCGTCGCTCGCGGCGGGCGCCGCCGTCGCGTTCGTCGTGCTCCCGGCGCTCGGCGCGGCGGCGGGTGCGGCGCTCGTCCGTGCGACGCGTCCGGACGCCTGGTCGCCGTGGCCGTACCTCGCCATCGGCGGCTGCGCGATCGCGGTGATCCTCGCGGGGCTCGCGGGCGCGCTCGCCGCGAATTATCTACAGACGGGTGCGTTCACCGTGAAGATGCCCCCGCCGACGCTCGCAAAACTCAACCCCGGCCCGGGCTTCAAGCGCATGTTCGGCCGCGATGCGGCGATCGGCGGAGCGAAGGCGGCGGTCGTCTCCGGCGCGGTCGCACTCGTGATCGCACCGATCGTGCGCGACGGCTTCATCGCGAGTACGCGCAGCGGTGCGACGCCGCTCGCGCTCGCGGCGCTCGTCGAACGATCCCTCGCGGCGTCGCTCTTCGCCGCGCTCGGCCTCGCGGGCGTCTTCGCCTCGGGCGACGTGCTTCTCGAACGCTCGAAGTGGCTGCGCCGCTTGCGCATGAGCTTCGATGACGTCAAGCGCGATCACAAGCAGAGCGAGGGCGATCCGCTCGTGCGCGGGCGTCGCAGGCAGCAGCACCGCGCGCTCGTGCGCGGTTCGATTCAGCGCGTCCGTGAGGCGGCGGTCGTGATCGTCAACCCGACCCACGTCGCGATCGCGCTCGAATACCGGCCGCCCGAGGTCGCGGTCCCGCGCGTGATCGTTCGCGCGATCGACGACGGGGCGCGAGAGGTCAAACGCATCGCGCGCGAAGCGAACGTGCCGATCGTCGAACACGTCGCGCTCGCGCGCGCGCTGCTCGCGACGGTCGACGTCGGCGATTTCATCCCGCCCGACACCTACGGCGCCGTCGCCGCGATCGTCGCATCGCTCACCGTCGCGACGGGCGAGATCGTTCGGTCGTGAACAAAAAATATTCGACGTACGGATTCGCCGCGATCGTGCTCTCGATCGTCGGTATCCTGGTCGTGCCGCTCCCGCCCGCGATCCTGGACGCGTTGCTCGCGTTCAACATCCTCGGTTCGGGCATCGTCCTGCTGCTCGCGATCACGAACGGCGATCCGCTCGAGTTCGCCGCGTTCGCGCCGGCGCTGCTCATCGCGACGCTGTTTCGACTCGCCCTCGACGTCTCCGCAACGCGGCTCATCCTCACGCAGGGGCACGTGGAAGGCGGCGTCGGATCGATCATCCCGGCGTTCGGCCAACTCGTCGTCGGCGGCAACCTCGTCGTCGGGCTCATCGTGTTCATCATCCTCGTGACGATTCAATTCATCGTCATCGCGTCGGGTGCGGGACGCGTCGCCGAAGTCGCGGCGCGTTTCACGCTCGACGCGATGCCGGGGAAGCAGATGGCGATCGACGCGGAGCTCCACGCGGGCCAACTCGATGCCGAAGGCGCGCGGCGCAAACGCGCGGTCGTGCAGCGCGAGGCGGATTTCTACGGCGCGATGGACGGAGCCGGGAAGTTCGTGAAGGGCGACGCGATCGCGGCGCTCGTGATCGTCGTGCTCAATCTCGTCGGCGGGGTCGTCGTCGGAATCGCGTATCACGGCATGGACGCGCTCGGCGCGCTCAATACGTTCGCGATCCTCTCGATCGGAAACGCGCTCGTCACGACGCTACCCGCATTCTTGCTCTCGACGTCGATGGGCCTCATGGTGACGCGCGCATCGGGCGACGGCTCGCTCGGTGCGGATCTCGCCGCGCAGGTGCTCGAGCGGCCCGAGGTCCTGCGCGCGGCCGGCATCTTCGCGATCGTCCTCGGGCTCGTCCCGGCGTTGCCGCACCTGCTCTTCTTCGCGCTCGGATGCGGCCTCTTCGGCATCGCGCACTTCGCGACCGGCCAGCGCCGCGAGCGCGTTCTAGAGCTTCGTGCGGGTGCGGACGCCGCGCGGCGTGCGGCGGTTCGGCGGCCGGAGATGGCGCTCGCGCTCGTCGGCATCGACGCGCTCTCGATCGACGTCGGTCT
>CAZZYZ010000109.1:2392-9920 GCA_964658425.1 Vulcanimicrobiota bacterium
CGATCAGCTTCCCGGTCCCATCCGGGCCAAGATCGCCGTCGTGCAGGCCGACGCGGGCGCGACCTACGCGCTCTCGATCGACGTCGGTCTCGATCTCGGCGCACTCCTGATGCCGCCGCACGGCGAAGCGCTGCTCGACCGGATCGGCGAGGTTCGGCGCGCGCTCGCGGGCGATATCGGGATCGTGCTGCCCGGCGTTCGCCTGCGCGACGATCTCTCTCGCGATCCGGGAACGTATGCGATCCGCGTTCGCGATGCGATCGTCGGCGAAGGCCGCCTGCGCCTCGACGCGGTCCTCGCCGTCGCCGAGGAGGCGGTGCTGCACGAGCTCGGCGGGGAGCTCGTGCGCGAGCCCGTCTACGGGATGGCGGCGACGTGGATCGATCCCGGCCGGCGCGACGCCGCGACCGCCGCGGGCGCGCTCGTGTTCGATCCGATCTCGGTCGTCGGCTCGCATCTCGCCGAGGCCGCGCGAGCGCATGCGAGCGCGTTGCTCGGCCGCCAAGAACTGCACACGCTACTCGAACATCTGCGGGCTTCGGTGCCGTCGCTCGTCAAGGAGATCGGCACGGACGCGCTCCCGCTCGCGAGCGTGCAGCGCGTCTTCGAGGCGCTGCTGCGCGAACGCGTCTGGCCGCGCGATCCGGTCGCCACGCTCGAGGCGCTCGCCGTCGCCGCGCCGCACGCGCGCGACGTCCGCGAACTCATCGAGGCCGTGCGCCGAACGATCGTTCCGGGCGCGATCCGTCGCCGCGGGATCGGCGAACTCGCGCCGCTCATCATCGAACCGGAGTTCGAGACCGAGTTGCAGGCGTGGCTCCTCGAGGGAACGCTCGCGCCGCACCCGGAGATCGCGGCCTACGTCCGTTCGTCGGTCGCGGGATACGCGCAGGGCGTCGCACGCGAGCGCGCGGCGATCGTGTGCACGGCCGCTCTGCGACCGGCGCTCTGGGAGTTCTTGGCTCGCTTCGATCTGCGCGTGGACGTCTTCGCCTACGGTGAACTCCCGCCGGGCCTCGACCTCCGGCCCGCGGTCGTCCTCGAGCGCCCTGCCGCCGCCGCGCTCGCGCAGCCGTCCGTGACCGCTCTCGCCTGAACGCGTTCGGGAAAATTGCGGCCTCGCTACGCGGCCCACCTCCGTTTGACGGGCTGGGGTGACCCTGCTAGAATGCGTTGGTTCTCCCCGTCCCTGGGGTCTTTTCGGTTATGTTGTGGCTTCGATTCAAACCATGGGCGATCGGCGTTTTCATCGCGGCGATCGTCGGCTTCAGTCTCTATCTCGTCCTCCCGATCCAGAATAAAATCCGGCTCGGGCTCGACCTGCAGGGGGGCGTCAGCGTGCTCCTGCAGCTCGAAACGAGCCCGGAAGTGCCGAAGATCACGCCGACCATCCAAGGTCAGGTGCAGCAGGTCTACGAGGCGCGCATCAACGGCCTCGGCGTCGCAGAGCCGCAGATCACGCCCGTCGGGTCGGATCGCATCCTCGTCGAGTTGCCGAACGTCAAAGATCCCGATATCGCCGTCCAGACGCTCAAAGACGTCGCCAAGCTCGATTTCAAAATCGTGCCGCCGGACGTCGATGCCCGTGCGACGAGCGACAAGAAATACGCGAACGATCCCAAGGGGGCGTACGCCGCAAGCGGACCGATCGTCTACAACGGTGCCGATCTCAAGAGCGCGCAATCCGCGCCCGATCAGAGCGGCGCCGGCTGGCAGATCGAGTTTCAGACCAAGGACGGCAATAAGTTCGGGCGCCTGACGCAGCAGAATCTCGGTAAGCTGCTCGGAATCTTCCTCGATAAGAAGTTCATCTCGGCCGCGACGATCAACGGCGTGATCACGGATCAGGGTCAGATCACCGGCAGCTTTACCGAAGACGAGACGATTCGGATCGCGAACGACCTCAACGCGGGCGCGCTTCCGGTCTCGGTCAAGGTCATCGAGAACGACACGGTCGGCCCGATCCTCGGGAAGATCGATCTGCAAAAGTCGCTGTACGCGTCGATCGCCGGACTCGGGCTCGTGCTCGTATTCATGCTCGTCGTCTACCGTTTGCCGGGGCTGCTCGCCGATCTCGCGCTCGTCATCTACGTGTTGATGCTGCTCGCGCTCTTCGCGGGCGTGCATGCGGTGTTGACGTTGCCGGGCATCGCGGGCTTCGTGCTTTCCGTCGGCATGGCCGTCGATGCGAACGTGCTGATCTTCGAACGGCTCAAAGAAGAGATCTGGGCCGGCAAATCGCTGCGCGCGTCGGTGCGGACCGGCTTCCAGCGCGCGTTCACGGCCGTCTTCGACAGTCACTTCACGACGATCGTCGGCGCGGGCGTGCTCTTCGTGCTCGGGACCGGGACGGTCAAGGGCTTCGCCTACACGCTCTTCTGGGGCACCGCGTTCTCGCTGTTCACGGCGACGTTCGTCACGCGGTATTTCGTCGATCTCGTCGTCGATAACGATCTCGCCCCGAATCCGAAAGTCTACGGGGCCTGAGCGATGTATTTTCGTAAGCTGAATTGGAACGTCGTCGGCTGGTTCCGCACCGTCTCGATGATCTCGTACGCGATCATCGGCCTCGGCGTCCTCGCGCTCTTCTTTCACGCGTTCACGGCGCCGGGCGGCGGCTTCCAGCCCTCGCACGCGTTACGGCTCGGGCTCTCGTTCACGGGCGGTACCGACGTCACGGTCACCTACAAGCAGCCGACGACGATCCCCGCGATCTCGCACGCGCTCGGCACGGTCGGCGTCGGCGACGCGCGGATCAATACGCTCACGAAGGCCGGCGACGCGCAGCCGAACGAGCGTTTCTCGATCGAGACGCAGACCGATTTCGGCGATGATACGCAGCGCATCTGGAACGCGCTCGGGACCGTCGGCGGGATCGATCGCACGCAATCGCAGATCGAAGCCGTCGGTCCGTCGCTCGGAAAAGAATACCTCATCCGCGCGGGCGAGGCGCTGCTGATCGCGATCGCGATTCAGTTCCTCTACATCGCCTTCCGCTTCGGCTGGAATTACATTTTCGGCCTTGTCGTCGTCATCGCGCTCGTGCGTGACGCCGCGATGATGATCGGCATCTACGCGATCGCCGACAAGCGCGCCGACGATGCGTTCCTCGCGGCCGTGCTGACCGTCATCGGCTACTCGGTCATGGATACGATCGTCATTCTCGACCGGATCCGCGAGAACGTTCGCGTGATGGCGGGCGAACCGTACGCGAAGATCGTCAACACGTCGATCTTGCAGACGATGACGCGCTCGTTCAACACGCTCGCGACCGTCATCATCACGCTCGTCGCACTCTTGGCGTTCGGCGGCGCGAGTCTGCAGAATTTTGCGTTCGCGCTGCTCGTCGGCATCTGCTCCGGCGGCTACCACTCGATTTTCTATTCGGCGCCGCTCGTCAACGTGTTGCGCGAACGTCAGGTGCGCGTTGCGAAAGAGAAGGGTCGGATCGCTCGCGCGGAAGCGGTCGAGCGGCCGCGGACGATGGCCGAGGCGAAAGCGCAGGCCGCGGCCGGCCTCTCGCGCGACGAGGTGCTCGCCGCGCGCCGGGATCGCCGCACGCGCGAGCGCTCGGCCCTTCAGCGCGGGGCGCAGCCGGCGAAGTACAAACGTCGCCGGCCGGAACCCGGCGCTCCCGTCGCGACCGATGCCGCATACGGCGAGAGCCTCGCCGAAGAAGAAGCGTACGAGCGCGAGCACGACCAGGATGCGTATGCGAGCGATCGCGACGCGTACGGCGAGCATCGGATGGACCCGCTGGACGCCCAGAATGCGGGCGTTCACGAGCGCGATCTCGACCTCGGGCACGAAGAGATCGTGCTGAACTTCGACGACGTGGAGCACGGCGGTTCGCCGGTCGAACATACCGCCACGCACAAGGGCGAGTAAACCGGGCGGCGATTCCGCCCTCCCGCCGCCGACCAGCTCGGAGGCCGCCCTCGAACGCCTCCTCGACGAGAACGACGAGGACGGCGCGCGCACCGATGAAGCTGCCGATCGAACCGACGCGACCGTCGCGACGACGGACGTGAAGGTTGCACAGAGCCGCCCGCTTGGAAACCGCGGCGCTGAGGTGACACCGCCGAGCGAAGATTCGGCGTTTCTCGACGAGCTGTTCGCGAGCGGCGAGAGATATGCGGCCCGCGATCGATTCGCGTCGATCGGCGAAGCCGAGCGCTTTCACACGAAGATCGTCGGCGTGAGTTTCGAGGGCCGGCAAGATCTCGTCGCGGGCCTCGCTCCGGGCGATCCGCTGACGTTGCGCCGCGAGCCCGAGAACGCGTTCGATCCCAATGCGATCGCCGTGTCGTTCGGGACGCTCGCGCTCGGCTATCTTCGGCGCGAGATCGCTGCCCGGCTCGCACCCAACTTCGACGCGGCGATCGCCTACGAGGCGACGGTCGACGGGATCACCGGTGGCGGCGAGCGCCACGTCGGCGTAAACATCTCGGTGCGTCGCGTCCTCGCTCCGGCCGCATCGCCGAAGCGAAACGTCGAGCGTGCGGGCGGTGCGGACCTCTCGGCGCTGCGACACGCCCTCATCGGGGATCGACCGCTCCGCGATGCGCAGCGGCGCGTGCTCGATCGGATCGGCGCGGGCCGGAGTACGCTCGCCGTGCTCGGCACGGGTCGCGGGAAATCGCTCTGCTTCCAGCTCCCCGCCGCCGAAGCCGCGCTCTCGCGCGGCGAGAAGACGCTCGTGTTCTATCCGCTTCGCGCGCTCGCGAACGATCAATACGAGGCGTTGCGCCGGCGCTTCGAGCCGTTCGGTCTGTGCATCTTACGTGCCAACGGATCGATCGGCGGTGAGGAACGCGAGCTTCTGGAGGCCGCACTCGCGAACGGTGCTTGGGACATCATCCTCGCGACCCCGGAATTCGCGACCTATCATCGCGATGCGTTCGTGCGTCCCGAGAATCGGCCCGCGCTGGTCGTCGTCGACGAAGCGCATCACGTCTTCGAATCCCGGCATCGCCCGGCGTACGGCGCGCTCGGCCGGCTCATCGGCGAGCTCGGAGCGCCGCACGTGATCGCGTTGACCGCGACGGCGAACGACGAAGCGTTCGCGACGATCCGGCGCGAGCTCGCGATCGACGCGTGGGTGATCGATCCGACCATACGCGAGAATCTGCATCTCGTCGATGCGCGCAATACGATCGAGAAAATCGCCTACCTCGGCCGCGAACTCGAAGGTGACGGGAAAGGCATCGTCTATTGCAACTCCCGGAGCGAGGCGACGAAACTCGCCGAGCGCTTACGCGCGCGATTCGGGGCGTGCGTTGCGTTCTATCACGCCGGGATCCCAACGGCGGAGCGCGTCGTCGTCGAGGATATGTTTCGGCGCGGTGCGATTCGCATCGTCGTCGCGACCTCTGCTTTCGGCGAGGGCATCGATCTGCCGGATGTGCGCGACGTCATGCTCTATCATCTCAATTTTAATTTTACGGAGTTCAATCAGATGGCCGGTCGCGCCGGGCGCGACGGTTCGGCCGCACGGATCCATCTGCTCTACGGTGAGAGCGACCGGCGAATCAACGATTTCATCATCTCGCAAAATGCGCCGACCCTCGAAACGCTACGCGAGATCTATCGCGGATTGCGCGGCATGACGCGCGGCGACGTCGTTCGAACGTCGTACGAGGAGATCGCCCGACTATTGGATATCGAGGCCGTCAACGGCTCGACGATCGGCGCCGCGGTCGCAATCTTCGAGGAGGCGGGGCTCGTGCTCGCGGGGATCGATGATGACGGGCGTTTCATGAAGCTCACGTCCGCTCGCGCGAAAGTCGACATCACCGCAACGGTCCGCTTCGCGGAAGGGACCGCGGAACGGGAAAACTTCGACCGCTTTTCGGAGCTCGCGCTACGCGCCGACGTCCGCACGCTCGAGCAGATCGTGAATCGACCGATCTATCCCGACCGCGTGCCGCTCGAAAAGTAGCAGGCCCCGACTCTAACCCGAGCGCGTAGCGTTGCTCGAGGGATGCTCGCGCCCGAGTTTTTCCGGACGGGCGGCGACCGCGTGCTCGTCGATGACGCTCGCCACTTTGCGCGGCAATTCGATCGGCACGTAATGTCCCGCATCTTTAAACGTGACGAAGGTCGCCGTCGGGATCGTGCGCGTGAGGTCGCGGCGGATGAGCGCCGGCGTCGCGACGATATCGTTCGCGCCGCATACGATGACCGTCGGGAGCGAGATCGCCTGGGAACGCCGCGTGAGCGTCGACGTTCGTTCGTTGACGACGCGCGCGAGCCACGCCTCGCGCTGCGTCGTGACGGCGTCGTCGATAACTCGCTCGAGCGTCTCCGGCGAGACGTCGCGATAGGTTAAGGAGCGAATCATCCCTTCGATCGCGGTACGCGATCCGAAGGCTTTCTCACCGAGCTCTCGCTGATCGGCACACGACGCCGGTATGCGGAGCGGCTCCGGCGCGAGTAAGATCAAGTTGGACAGATTTGCCGGCGGATCGATCGCGACGAATTGCGCGATCGTGGCCCCCGAAGAATGCGCGACGAGCGTAACCGCGGGACCCGCCTGCTCGAGTGCGATGCGAAGGTCGCTCGCGTATCCGATCAGATCGTGACCGTGTGCGGGCCGGTCCGAAAGACCGGAACCCCGCATATCAAGGAGGCCAAGCTTAAAAGCCGCCGGATCGAGAAGGTTTGCTACATCGTAGAATAATCGTCGAGATCCGCTCCAGCCGTGCACGAAGATAACGCGACGCGTGCCGAACCCCCGCGTTTCGAGTGCGAGTGAGACATCGCCGTGTGAGAGGTAGCGCACCATCGCGGACGGCTGAGAGCCCATGAACCTCCTGCCGCCCTAAGCGACGGCTTTCGAGAGTGTACCGCCATCGACGCTTTTATAAAAGGCATTGTCGGTCTCACTTATCTTCGGTGCCCACGTATCGATTTGTTTGGCGGTTAGCGGAAAGTGCGTCGTCGGGCCGTACGCGTCGGAATAATCCCCATCATTGAATGGTTGATAATCCGCGCTTTCACGATGTGCCAAAACCGTCGATGCGATCGCGTTTGCGGCATGGAGTGCGGCCGCGCGAACGCCCGGCTCTAATCGCGTATCCTCGGAAAAGGCGGTATACACGGCGATTGCGGGACGGTCCGCGCGCCACGGGAGATCCTTTCCGTCGGGGAAGCGGACCATCCCATCGATTTTACGGGCATCTTGCCGAATCGCTTGGCGCGTTTCGGGATTGGCCGCCGCGGTCGCAAGCAGATTATTGAGCTGCTTTACATCGCGCGTGACGGCCGCGATTTTTTTCGGATCGAGATCGATGACGTCGAACGCGGCCGCCGGAGCGAACGTCTGCGCGCCGATGCCGTACGTCGCGTCCATCGTCGTGTCGACCACGGCGTGCGCCATCGCGAGCGGATCGCCCGTATGTGCGGCGATATCGTGCGCGACCGAGGTCGGAACGCCCGGTGCGAGCATGGTCTCAGGGCTCGCCGCCAAGAACGCGACCCCGGCATGCGAGAGTGCCGATGAAAAACCGAGTGTCGACATCAAGCA
>CAZZYZ010000110.1:0-9879 GCA_964658425.1 Vulcanimicrobiota bacterium
TGATGGATCAGTGGGATCTCAACGCCGGGCCGGACGGTACGATCGTCGAGCGTGGGATCTTTCTGGATCTCTACGCGCGCCTCGGCGACGTTTTCATGCCGACGGATGCCGCTCGCGAACTCGCGCGCGCGGTCGCGGCGCAACCGCGCATCGTCGTGCAATACGATCTCGCGCTCGACGGCGTCGAGACCGCGGCCACGGCGGCGGGGAGACGCGTCACGTCGGTGCGGATGCGCGACGTTGCGACCGACGCCGAGACCGTTTTCGTTCCGGCCTCCGTCGTCGACGCGACCGATAACGGCGACCTCGCGGCCGCCGCGGGTGCGCGCTACGACGTTGGTCGTCAAGACTCGGGGATCGACGAGCGCGAGCAGGCGATCACGCCGATGTTCTCCGTCGCGAACGTCGATTGGGGCGCCGTTCTGCGCGCGTACGACGTCTCGCGCAACGGCGCGGGCGGTGCCGCGGGAGCGCGCGCGTGGGGCTATTCGAAGCTCGCCGCGGGCTACGTTCCGAGTGCGGCCGACGTCCTCGTTCGCGATCTCAATCTCGGCCGGATGGCCGACGGGACGGTGACCGTGAACGCGATCGATATCTGCGGCGTGGAGGGGCTCGATCCCGCGGCCGTTCGGATCGCCGCCGCGCGCGGCGAACGCGAAGCGTATCGGCTCGTCGAGTATCTTCGCGCGCGACTCCCCGGCTTCGAACGCGCGCGCGTCGCGGGCTTCGCACGAGCGCCGTACGTTCGCGAGACGCGCCACATCGCGGGCCTCGAGCGGCTCACGAGCACGGACGTATGGAGCGGCCGGATCCCGAGCGATACGATCGGTCTCTCTTCCTATCCGCTCGATCTCCATCCCGTCGATCCGCGCGACGGTCAGGCGTTCGCGCCGGAGCGTCACGTGTACGGGATCCCATTCGGCGCGCTCGTGCCGCGCGGCCTCGAGAACGTCGCGCTCGCGAGCCCCGCGATCTCCGCCTCGCATGCGGCATCGGGGAGCGCGCGCATCGTTCCGACGACGATCGAGGAAGGCGAAGCCGCGGGTGTTGCGGCCGACCTCGCACTCGTCGATCGAACGTCGCTCGCCTCGCTCGCGCAAACGCCGCGTCTCGTGCAGAGTTTGCGTGAGGAACTCGTCGACCGCGGCGCGATCGTCGCGCTGCCGCCCGCCGTCGTCGCGATGCGCCGCGAGGGCCGTTCGTAGCGTCCGGCGCCGCCGACACAAAGCGCGAGCCCTCGCGTATACGAGAGCACAATGAAGATCGATCCGGGCATCGTCGCCTGCGCCGCCATCGTCGGCCTGCTCCTGTGGTTCGGCTCCGCCTGATCGTCGCCCGAGCTAGAGAAGCGGCGCGATGTCGACGCGTTCGCTATTCGTCGCGAGCGTCGGTGCCCAAAGATCGCCGACGCGTACGAGCCGTTCGCGCACGTTCGCGAGCGTGAAATTCGCGATCTCGATACCGGATTCGATCTCCGCCCACGTGACGGGCGTCGAGACGCTCGCATCCGGCGTCGGCCGCACCGAATAGACGCTCGCGAGCGTCCGGCCCCACGCGTTCTGGTTGTAATCGACGAGCACGCGACCCGCGGGACGTTTCGCGATCGTATACTCCGCCGTCAGGATCGCCGGATGGCGCGCCGCGATCGCGATCGCGAACGCCTTCGCGAAACGCCACACGTCGTGCTGCACCGGGCCGCGCACGATCGGCACGTAGAGATGGATGCCGCGCGAGCCCGACGTCTTCGCGAAGACCGGCATCCCGAGTTCGTCGAGTGCGCTGCGGATCGCGAGCGCTGCGTCGCGGACGATCGCGAACGGCGTCGCGCCCGCGGCGTCTTTGACGGGATCGAGATCGAAGTGCAGATAGTCCGGCCGATCGACGTCGTCGCAGCGCGAATACCACGGATTGAGATCGATGCAGCCGAGATTGACGATCCAGAGCAGCGCGGCGAGATCGTCGACGATCGGAAATGCGATCGTCTTCCCCGAACCGTGTTCGATCGGGCACGTCGTCAGCCACGTGGGGGCGCCGGGCGGCGTACGTTTCATGAAGAAGAAGTCGCCCGCGGCGCCGCCGGGATAGCGCTTCATCACCATCGCGCGTTCTGCGACGTGCGGCAAGACGAACGGCGCGACGTCCGCGTAAAATTGCAAGAGGTCGCGTTTCGTGATCCCGGCTCCCGCGAAGAAGACCTTGTCGAGATTCGTGAGCGCGACTCGTCGCTCGCCGAACTCGATCGTACCGGCGCTTTCGCGCGGGAGCGTCGGCGCCGCCTGAGGTGTCATCGTTCGGCTCGTTCCCGCGAAGGTACACTTTTCGACGGAAGCGGGTATCGAGGGCGCATGAGATTATCTTCGCTTCCGATCGCGCTCGGCGCGATTGCCCTCGCCTGTTCGCCGCTCGTCGCATCCGCGGCCGATGACGATATGCAAGCCGCCGGCAGCAAAGTCTTCAAGCTCCACGCACAAAACGGCTCGCATGAGTACGGGACCGTCGCCCTCAAGCCGCACGGTTCATCGACGACCGTCGAGATCCACCTCATCAACGCGCCGGACGGCACCGCACAGCCCGCGCACATCCATACCGGTTCGTGTTCGAAGCTCGATCCGGCACCGAAGTATCCGCTGACGTCGGTCCTGGACGGCACCTCGGAGACGACGGTGAAAGTTCCGCTCGCGACGCTGGCCGCATCGCCGATGGCCGTAAACATCCATAAGTCCGCGAACGATCTCAAAGACTACGTCGCCTGCGCCGACCTCTCGAAATCGTAGACGTCACGCGATATCGCGAGCGGTTCGAACGCGAACTCGCCTCGATATCGCTCCCGGAGTTCACGCTCGTCGAACGCCGGATCGAGACGCCTCCGGCGATCGTCGAGGTTTCCACGGCGGTCACGGCCGCGCTCGCGAAGATCGATCTGCCGCGGGGCCGCGTCGCGATCGGCGTCGGGAGCCGGGGGATCGCGCGGCTCCCCGAGATCGTCGCGGAGCTCGTCGCGCGGTTACGCGCCGCGGGCGCAGAGCCGTTCGTCGTGCCCGCGATGGGCTCGCACGGTGCGTCGACCGCCGCGGGTCAGGCGGAGGTGCTCGCGCATCTCGGCGTCGATGAAGCGCGCGTCGGTGCGCCGGTTCGCAGCACGATGGATGCGATCCGGGTCGGCACGACGCCGGACGGGCTCGACGTTCACATGGACGCATACGCCCATGCCGCCGATGCGGTGGTCGTCGTCAATCGCGTCAAGCCGCATACGTCGTTTCGCGCCCCGCTCGAGAGCGGGCCTGCGAAGATGCTCGCGATCGGCCTCGGCAAAGCGGCCGGCGCGAGCTCGATTCATTCACTCGGCTGGGGCGGCATGTCCGCGAACGTGCGGGCCGGCGCCGAGGTCGCGATCGCGACCGGGAAGATCGCGTTCGCGCTTGCGCTCGTGGAGAACGCCGATGAAGAGATCTGCGAGATCGAAGCGATCCCGGCCGCTCGCATCATCGAGCGCGAACCGGAATTACTCGAACGCGCGAAACGCAATCTCGCGCGATTGCCGTTCGACAAGATCGACGTGCTCGTCGTCGATCGCGTCGGCAAAAGGTTTAGCGGGACGGGCGCCGATCCGAACGTCACGGGACGCTATCCGAGCGAATACGTCACGGGCGGCGCCGACGTGACGCGCCTCGTCTATCTCGCGCTCGATCCCGAAGGCGACGGCAATGCGAACGGCATCGGCCTCGCCGACGTCGTCGGCCCGAAACTCGCCGAAAGATACGATCCGCTGCCGACGTATCTCAACGCGCTGACGACGACCGCCGCACCGAACGCACGCCTGCCGATGGTCATGCCGACGGACGAACTCGCGTTTCGCGCCGCGCTCCGCATGTGCCCCGGCCTCGACCCCCATGAAGCGGTCTGCGTGCGAATCGAAAATACGCTCGCGCTCAAACGCATGTGGGTTTCGCCTGCTGCGCTCGAGCTCGTGACGGGCGTAACCGTGCTACATGGCTCGATCCCATTTAAGAGAATCGAGAGCCTGGCTTTTTGAAATTCGCGTAGACGAGACGCGATGAGCCGGCGCGCGACGGTTTTGACGTTATCTCTTTTGATGAAGCCAAAGCCGATTGCCGTCGGGATCGAGGACGACGGCGATCCGGCAGTTCGCGAGCTCCACAGGATCGTTCACCTCGATACCGTGGGCGCGTAAATCGACGATCGTCGCTTCAAGGTCCGGGATCTCGAGCGCGAGCGATTGTGCGGTACCGGCCACGCCGACTTGCTCGAAATTCCCAATTCCGAACGTCGCTCCGTCGATCTCGAACTCGACCCAATAGGGTGATTCCAAACCGCACTTCTCGAGGCCGATACGGTCCTCGTAGAAAGCGACGGCACGAGCCATATCGGTTACCGGATACATCGTGAACGCGAAGGCGATCGATTTCATGGCCGCGGCTTCGGCATACACGATCGAAGTTCCGCACGCAGCGTCGTCTCGTTCCGACGGCCCGCAGGATGCTTAAAGCGTGAAGAGCGGCGTCGGCTCGCCGCACGAAGAGACGGGTTGCGGTTGCGATTCGCTCGAGCGCAATCGCCAGCACTTTCCGAGAAGCGAGCAATAGCAGGTCGTCAATTCGATTCGGTTCACCATTCTTTGCATCAACTTCGCCGTCGGCGACATCTGAGCGGTGCTCGCATCATCGCTCGCGCGCGTTTGTGCGTTTAGCTTCGCGACGAGGATCGTGTACGATTCACCAGGCCGCAGCACCCGTCCGGCGCCGAAATCGCGCTCGGTCTCGAGGCGCAATCGGTGCGACGCATCGAAGCGGCGTGCCGCCGCGTACCAACCGGATTGCGATCGGCCGTCGACCGTGACGTGGAACTCTCGCACGATCGCCGGCCCGAGGCCGTCGTTCGTGTATCCGAGTTCGAAGCCGGTCCGCGAAAAGCCGTGATCCGCGACGAGATACGGCCAAACCGAAACGCCGAACTGATCGCCGATCGTGCGCGTCTGCAGCAGTGTCGCGACGCTCGCGACGGAGCTCGCGAGCAGCGCGAGCGTCGCGATCAGAAGCTCGATACGGATCGTGCGCGTCGGACGTCGCCGCTCGTTCTCGAGCTCGGCGTCCGAATCGTGACCCCCGTCGCTAGCCACCGTGAAGCTCGGTTCTCGGCGAAACGTGGACGATTCCGAAACGTCGCGGGCGCAATCCGTGCATACGCATCGCTATGCGGTCCAGGGTCCGTCGGTCTGGGCCGCTTCAGTCGCGCCGGGCCACGGCGGAACGGTCGAGATCAAGACGTCGAGTCGGTCCGTCCCGGTGTTACGCCACTGAAAAGCCGTGCCTTGCGGTATCGTCGCACTGACGCCGGCCGCAAGATGGACGACCTCATCGACGGCTCCGAGGCGTCTCCACAGCTGGCCGCGTCCGCCGAGACAAAACCAGACTTCGTCGACGCTTCGATGGACGACGGGCAGGGCCGTCATACCGGCCTGAAGCCGTGCGTGAACGAGGCTGCAGCGCGACGTCTGTGAGAGAAGCCGAATCTCGGATCGGTCGGGGGCGATATCGTCGCAGGTTTCCGGCAACGCACGGGTCTCGAATTCCATGCTACGCACTCTCCATGAATCGTCGGCCGTAACGAGCCGCGGGGTCGCGCCGAGCGTTAGGCCCGCGTCGCGTTGCTCACCAAACCGTAGGCGCCGAGGGCGTACTGTTCGACCATGCGTTGCGTGTTGAAATACGAACCGTTGAGCGCGATCGCATTGCGACGGATGAGCGCGTAGCGCTGCGGGTCGTGATAGAAGCACGTCGCGACAGATTTTTCGAGCGCCTCGTAGAGCATCTCGGCTTCGACCTCGTCGCTGAGATCGCCGCGGCCGTCGCCGATCGCCCAGCCGGTTACGCCGTCGACGCAGCCCTCGACCCACCAGCCGTCGACCGTGCTCAAACTCGGCACGCCGTTGAGCGCGGCTTTCATACCGCTCGTTCCCGACGCTTCGAGCGGCGGCCGCGGTGTGTTCAGCCAAACGTCGACGCCCGCCGTGATGCGGGCCGCCTGCGCCATCTCGTAATTCTCGACGTACACGACGCGGACCGCATCGCCGAGTTCGCGAGCGGCTTCGAAGATGCGACGGATGACGGCCTTACCGTCCTCGTCCTTGGGATGCGACTTCCCGCTGAAGACGAATTGCAGCGGGCCGACGCGCTCGGCGATCGCGCGCAGACGGCCGAGATCGCTGAACACGAGGGCGCCGCGCTTGTACGCAGCCGCGCGTCGCGCGAATCCGATCGTGAGACGATCGGCGAAGAGCTCTTGGCCGCAGACGTCGCGCACGAGCGCGATGAGATCGTTTTTCGTCGCGTAATGCGCGGCGACGATCTCGCGCGTGTCGATGCCGATCGCGTGACGGAGGTACGCGTTGTCGTCGCGCCAGCCGGGCAGCCGGCGATCGAAGAGGTCCGCGAAGGGCTGCGCCGTCCAACGCACGGCGTGCACGCCGTTCGTGATCGCGTGGATCGTCTCGCCCGGGAAGAGCTCCCGCGAGACTTCGCCGTGGCGCATCGCGACGCCGTTCGTGTAATGCGATCCGGCGAGCGCGAGGTGGCTCATGTTGAGCATCCCCTCCGCATGCGCGCCGAGCCGATCGACCAGTCGCGCGCGCCGCTCGCCGAGTACGTGCGCCGCGAGGCCGGGATGGAAGCGGTCGTGACCGGCCGGCACGGGCGTGTGGGTTGTGAAGACGAAGCGCGAGCGGATCGCCGCGAGATCGTCATCGGAATGTTCCGTCGCTCCCGATGCGAGCAGGCGCTTCTCGATCGCCGCGGCGACGAGTAGCGCGGCATGGCCCTCGTTCATGTGGAACGTCGCGATGTTCGGTTCGAGGCCGAGCGCTTCGAGGATAGCGAAGCCGCCGTACCCGAGGATCGTCTCTTGCGCAAGGCGATAGCGCTCGTCACCGCCGTACAACGAACCGACGAGCGCGCGATCTTCCGGCGCGTTCCCATCGACGTCGGTGTCGAGCAGCAGCACCGGGACGACGGCACCCGTCGAGCCGACGAGATTGTAGCGCCACGCTTCGACGGCGACGGCGCGCCCTTCGATCTCGATCGTGACGCGTGCGTGCACGCGCTCGAGCGTCGCGCTCGGATCCCACGAGTCCGGCTGTTCGCTCTGGCGGCCCTCGGCATCGAGGTGCTGCACGAAGTAGCCGTGACGATGAACCATCGTGACGGCCACGACCGGCAGCCGAAGATCGGCGGCCGATTTGAGCGTGTCGCCCGCGAGGACGCCGAGGCCTCCGCTATAGGTCGGGATGCCCGTCTCGAGCGCGATCTCCATCGAGAAATATGCGACGCGAGGAATCGTCTCCGTCTCTGCGAGGAAGGCCCGTGACTCAGCGATCAATTGGATACCTCGGAAGAAAAGGTCGGTCTGTAGGTACCGGTTCGAGCGTAGCGCGCCCTCCGTCGTTTCGGTACCATCGGACTGTTGAAACGGCAGAAACGGAAGAAACGATGATCGTCCGGCACGACGATGCCGGTGCGGCGTTGCGTCGGCTCGCGATCCCGATCGCAACGACGCTCGTCGCGGATCAATTGCTCGGAATCGCCGACACGATCGTCGTCGGGTCGCTCGGTCTCGGCCCGTTAGCTGCGATATCGGCCGCTTCGAGCATCTTCATGACCGTCGCGATCGCGCTCTTCGCGTTCGGTTCGGGGCCGCGCATCATGGGCTCGCAGGCGATCGGAGCGGGCGATCTCCCGCGTTTCGGTGCGATCGTTCGGGCCTCGCTCGTCGCGCCGCTCGTCGTCAGCGCGCTCGCCATCGTCGCGGCGGCAGTCGGCGGTCACGCGCTGCTCTCGGCGATGATCCCGCACGTCGCCGAGGCGGGCGAGGGTGCGACGTATCTGACGCTACGCGCGACCTCGCTGCTCGCGATGATGCTCACCGGCATCGTCGTCACGGCGTTCGGCGCGAGCGGCGATACGACGCTCGGACCGCGCACGCTCGTCGCGATCAACGTCGTGCACATCCCGCTGCTCGTCGTCTTCGCGCTCGGCATCGGCACGCATCATCCGCTCGGGCTCGTCGGCGCGGGGATCGCGTCACTGTGCTCGGAGATCGTCGGCGCGTTGTATTGCCTGCGCGCGGCGTGGCGGCGGCCGACCCTGCAGATCTTTGCGGCGGCGCGCATCGATCCGGCGCTCGTGCGTGCGACGGCGAAGCTCGCGCTCCCGGAATTCGTCTTCCTCGTCTTCCTGATCGTCCCCGAACCGATCACGCTCGCGCTGCTCGCTCCGGCCGGGGTCGCGGCGGTCGATGCGTTTCGTGCGCTCACGATCGTTTCCGATCTCACCTGGGCGCTGCCCGGATCGCTCGGCGAATCGATGGAGATCGTCATCGGTCAGCGCATCGGCGCGCGAGATATTCCGGCGGCGCGCATCTTCGGCCGGCGCGCGATGCGCGCCGGCTTCGCCGTGTGCGGTGCGGTCGCGCTTGCGGTCGCCGCGTGCGCGTGGCCGCTCGCGGCGCTCGTTACGCTCGATCCGGCGGTCGCGACGCTCGCCGCGGCGCCGCTCGCGGTTCACGCACTGCTGCTCCCGGTCAAGGGCTACGCGATGAGCGCGCTCGCCCCGATCCGCGCCTCCGGCGACGTGCGCTTCACGATGCTCGTCGGAATCTTCACGAGCCTGCTCGCGCTCGCGGGGATCGTCGCGGGGCTCGAATGGCTGCGCATCGGGCTGTGGAGCGTCCCGCTCGGCTGGTCGATCGCGTGGTCGGTCCGCTCGTGGCTCACCCTGCGCCGCTTGCAAACGGGCGATTGGGAGACGCGCGAACTCGCCGCGTGAACGTCATGCCGGGCGGCGCGCCCACGAGCGGCCGCCGTCCGCATCGAACCACCACTCGTACGAGCGCAGCAGATCGGTCCCGAGGATGCCGTCGAGCGAGAGACCGCCCGCCGGACTCGTCGATTGCGCCTGCGTCTGCGTTTGCACCTCGACCCCGTCGAGCCGATCGTTCTCGAAGCCGAGCGAGAAGTGCGCGGCCGATGCCGTCTCGCCTTCGACGCGACCGTCGACGAAGGTTAGCGTGCGCGCGACGTGGGTGTCCGTCAAACCGAGATCGTTCGATGTCGCGTGCGTGCGGCGCATGAAGCTCGCGAGGACGACGACGGGATCGGCGCCCGTGTTCACGATGAATCGCGAGCCCGTTATTCGATCGAATCGCGCGGTTACGAACGGCAGACCGGTCTCCCACGCGGTCGCGAGCGAATTCGCATTTGCGGGCACCGCGGCCGCGCCGCGCGGCAGCAGTTCGATCCGGCGCGCCCGATAGTCGATGTGGACGATGCGGCCCGAGAAGAAATCGTAACCGAGGACGCCGTCCTGACGCAGATGATCGACGATGCGGACGGGGACGTCGTACGCGATCGTCGTCCCGATCGTGAGCGTCGGCAGCGTCGCGCGTCCGAGCGCGATCGGGAGATGAAGTCGACGAGCGAATCCCGGCGAGAGAAGGATCGCGTCGCTACCGGTGTCCACGAGAAACCGCGCGTCGCTTCCGGACGCCGATGCCGCGATCGTAATGAGCGCCGAATCGAATCGAGCCGGGATATCGATCGGGCGATCCGGGACCGGAAACGTGTCGGGCGACGACACCGGGATCGCGACGCGTGCGGGATCGATCGGCTGCGGTACGACGCCCTCGATCCAGACTTCGACATCGCCGCCGTCGCCCGTCGCGTGCCAATGATACGGCCGCGCGACACCGCTCGGCGCCCTGAAATCGTCGAACGTCGTGGTCTCGACGCGCGTGCCGCTACGCGTCACCTCGCGGACGATGCGGCCCGATCCGGAGTCGATGAAATACCAGCGTCGATCGTCTTGCTCG
>CAZZYZ010000111.1:0-1615 GCA_964658425.1 Vulcanimicrobiota bacterium
ATCTTCGGCTCGTCGTATCGATCGCGAAGAAGTACGTCGGCCGCGGCATGCTCTTCCTCGACCTCATCCAAGAGGGCAACCTCGGCCTGATCCGCGCCGTCGAAAAGTTCGATTACCGCAAGGGCTATAAATTCTCGACCTACGCGACGTGGTGGATCCGCCAGGCGATCACCCGTGCGCTCGCCGATCAAGCGCGCACGATTCGCATCCCCGTGCACATGGTCGAGACGATCAATCGCCTGATCAAGATCTCGCGCCAGCTCCTCCAAGAGCTCGGCCGCGATCCGACGGTCGAAGAGATCGCCCACGAGATGGGCCTCACGCCCGAGAAGGTTCGCGAGGTCATCAAGATCTCGCAAGAGCCGATCTCGCTCGAGACGCCGATCGGCGAAGAAGAAGATTCGCATCTCGGCGATTTCATCGAGGATCAAGAAGCGATCGCGCCGGCGGAAGCGGCTTCGGTGATGCTTCTCAAAGAGAAGATGGCCGACGTCCTTCAGAATCTCACCGATCGCGAGCGCAAGGTGCTCGTCCTTCGGTTCGGTCTCGAAGACGGCCATCAGCGGACGCTCGAAGAAGTCGGCCAAGAGTTCGGCGTCACGCGCGAACGGATCCGGCAGATCGAAGCGAAAGCGCTCCGCAAACTCCGCCATCCCTCCCGCGGTAAGGCCCTGAAAGATTACTGGTCGAGCGAATAGCCTTTCGGGTATCCGCCCCGGGCGACGCCCTCGGGCGCGTTTGAAAAGGCGAAGGCCCCGGCGTCGAGCGACGTCGGGGCCTTTCTACGTGCGCAGTGCGGTCGCGTGCGGTTATCTCGCATCGGTCCGCGTGCGCGAATTACATTCCGTCGTCCATGCTCTTGGGCGGCGAGACGGGCGTTACGCTCGGATTCTTCTCTGAGAACGCCCCGAGCGGATTCGGGACGACCCACACCGCGAGATCCCAAATCTTCGGAAATGCGAAGACGAACTTCACGTCGCTCGGCGCTTTCGCGATCTTCAGCTTGACGAGATCGCCCGCCGTGGGTGCCGTCGGGTCGCCGCCGATCGCGGTGACTTTCTTCGCCCCCGTGTCCCCGTACACGATGCTGCCGCCGCTCCCGGCGAGCCCGTAATGGTCGTGGAGTCCGAATTTTTGCCACCGTGCGGGATCGACGCCGAAGAGCTTCGGCGGCGCGGCGTCGGTCTGCGGGACCGAATAGTCGGCGCCGAGCAGCTTCCCGTGCACGTCGTACCAGAGCTGGCTCGGATGGGCGTAGTCGCTGCTCGTCCAGCTCTTATTCGCGTAGCTGATCGCGCCCGTATCGTCCTCGTTCGTGTAGCGCACGAAGCCCGCTTGTTCGGCGGCGGCCGTGGTCGCGTAGCGCGAGCGCAGATACGCGGATGCCATCGCGACGAACGGTGCCTCGGCCGCGGTCGGCTTCCCGGAGGGCGCGGCATCCATCGCGGCGGCGTGCGTCGCGAGCGGCGATCCGAGGAGCGCACCGAGCGCCAGTGCGGTGAAAATCGAGCGTTTCATGATTTCGCAGATGCCGCGCGTCGGCACGCCGTCCCTACGTTGGCGAGGCCACGGGCCGCGGCGTCGCCCAGCAGCTCGAGGCCGGCGGCCATACCTT
>CAZZYZ010000111.1:1625-9770 GCA_964658425.1 Vulcanimicrobiota bacterium
GAGGGGACGGGTCGCGGCGCTTGCGAGGCCGCGGGTGACGCAGAGCCGCTCGGGATCGCCGGCGCCGCGGCGGTCGGCGATGCGGCCGCCGGTGCGGCGGAGCCGGAAGCCGCGGGCGACGGCGATTGTTTCGGCGGGATCGTCGGCTTGCCGCGATGCGGATGCGGGCGTTCGGGTGCGGGCGTGGCGAGCGGTACCGGGGTGATCTCCGCGTGCGGCGTGTCGGGATTGCTCACGAGCGGTGCCGGCGTTTGCAGCACGATCGCGTGCGGATCGTGGGCGTCGATCGTATCGGCGATCTGCGCGCGGATCAGCGAACCCGCCGGGAGTACCATCTGATGGCCTTTCCGAACGATCGTATAGATCTGGTAGTACGGAACGAAGATGTTGATGACGGAATCCGTGATGCCGCGCGTGGTCAGCTGCCCCGTCGAATGCTCGATCGCGAGGTACTCGCGCGCGGCGCGTAGCGGCACCGTGCCGCCCGTCGCCGCGAGCGCGAGCGGCTCGAGGAAGATCTGCACGGAACCGTCGGTATCGAGCGAGCCCGCTTTGCGCACGCTGACGATCGAGAGCGTATCGGCCGTGCCCGCGGGCGCGAGTACGATGCCGTTCACGATCAGCGGATCGCGCAGATGCATTCGCACGAGCGAACCGGCCTGCGCGTTCCCGGAATTGATCTTCTCGTCGAGGACGAAGACGAGCGACGAACCGACGGGGAGCGTCGGCATGTGGGCGGCATCGCGCGGCGCCGCCTGCATCATGAAATTCGTCGCGAAGGTCGGCGTCGGGGAGGGGAACGGCGTCGCGGTCGGCGGATTGCGCGGCGCTTCGGGCGGCGGCAATGCCCGGGTCGCCGAGGCCGTCGTGAAGACGGCGGCACTCGCGAGCCCGAGCGTCAGCGCGACGAGGCGAAGGTCAGGAAGCTTTTTTGTCGCTCGCTTCCAGAGCGGCGGAGGCAGCGGCAGCTTTTTTGCCTTCTTCGATGAGTTGCTTCACTTTTTGGCCGCCCTTCTGGCCGATCTGCTCGTAGAACGACGGGCCGTAGCGGTCGCGCGTAGCTTCGCCGCCCTTCTTGCCGCCCATCTTTCCGATCGTCTCGTAAAACTCGTGGCCGTGCGCGAGCTTCGTCGCCTCGCCGCCCTTGCGACCGATCGCTTCGTAGAATTCGGGCCCGTACTTGCGCTTGACGGTCTCGCCGCCTTTTTGTCCGGCTTCGCGGACGGTCATTCCGGTGCCGGGTGTGCGTTTCGGTGTCGACATAGTGTGAGGGCTGCCTTCCGTGTGAAGATCGACGGACGCGCATCGCGAACGCTCGCTCGTATGATGGGATCCGTCGCGTGAAGCATATCGTAGCGCTGTCGCTTGCGTTAGTGCTGGTAATAGGCTGGCAGGAACGGCCCGCCGTCCGTTCCGACGACGCGTCGATTCGTATCGAACGCGCGGAGTATCGTCGCGCGTACGATCGGATGCTCGTTACGTATCTCGACGGTGCACCGCAAGTTGCAACGCGCGCCGCACTCGCGATCGGCCGCATCGGCGATCCGGCGGGCATCGCTCCGCTACGCGCACATCTCGCCGACGCATCACCGAGCGTGCGCGCCATCGCCGCATTCTCACTGGGTTTGCTCGCCGCGAAGAGCGCGCTCGCGGACGAGATTCACGCGACGGACGATGCGAATTCCGCGGTCCGATACGGTGCCGTCGATGCGCTCGGACGGATCGTGAATTCTCATCCGGCTCTCATCGAACGATCGCTTGCGAACGTGCTGCTGCGCGTCGCGCGTTCCGATCGCGATCCGCTCGTTCGCGCGCATGCGATCGTGCAACTCGAAACGTTCGGCCACGCACCGTTTGCGTCCGCATTCGTCGGGCCGCTCGCGTCGTTCGCGTTGCACGACCCGAGCGGCGACGTGCGCGTGCACGCGATGTGGACGCTCTTTCGCGGCTACGCCCTACGCGTGCCGGGGAGCACGCTACGCGCGGCACTGCTGAGTCCGAACGAGCTCGTGCGCGTCGAAGCGTTGCGCGCGTACGGCCGGCGCACGGACGCGAATCGCTCGCGAATCCTACGGATCGCGCGCGTCGATCCGTCGTGGCGCGTCCAACTCGAAGCCTACGAGGTGCTGCGACACATGCGCGGCCTCGGTCGGACCGAGCACCTGACCGCCGATCCGCCGGGGCTGCATCTGCCGCCCTCGCAGGCGCGGCCCGCATCCGGGCCCGTCCCGGCCGCGCGACGCGTACACGGCCGCTACGCCGCGCCGAATCCCGCGTCGCTCGCGCTCGGGCCGCAGCTCTTGCCGCAGACCGCGGCCGACATGAACGGCCCGCTGCCGGGCTCGCATCCGCGCGCGCTCATCGCGACGACGAAGGGCGATGTGGTCGTGCGGCTCTATCCCGAATGGTCTCCCGGCACGGTCGCGAATTTTCTCACGCTCGCCGCGCGCGGGTACTTCGACGGCAATCGCTGGTTCCGCATCGTGCCCGATTTCGTCGTGCAGACGGGCGATCCGCACGGCGACGGCAACGGCGATGCGGGCTACACGATCCCGGCCGAAGAGAATCCGCTCGAGCAGCGTTCGTACGTGCTGTCGATGGGCCTCAATTACGCGAAAGACAAGGCGATTCGCGATTCGGCCGGCACGCAATTCTATCTGACGCTCTCGCCGCAGTTCCATCTCGATCGCGCGTTCACGACGTTCGGCGAAATCGAGAGCGGCGCCGCGGTCCTCGCGCACCTCGTCGAACGCGATCGCATTCTCTCCGTGCGCCGCATCGCGGACGAGTGATCGCGCTCGCGTCGTTTCGCGGCCGCGCGGGTACGTCGCACCCATGCGTATCGCTTCCGTAGGTCTCTCGCTTGCCGTGTTCGTCGCGTCCGGCTCCGCCTTCATGCTCGTCTCGCCGTCCGCCGCATCGGCGATGGGTATCGACGATAAAAAGTTCGGCAACGCGAACGATATCAAGATGACGATCGAGGCCCCGGGCGATCTCGAGCGCATGAACGCGCAGATGCAGCAGCGCGGGAACGTCATCCAAGTCATCATCGTACAGGGCGGCAAGACACCCGCGAAGACCGTCGCGATCGCCGAAGGCACGTGCGCGAACGTCGGTAAGACGAGCTACACGCTACAGCCGTTCACGGGCGGCGAGTATCAGGCGCAGGCCAAGGGTCTGCATCTCGATCGGCTTCAGGATGGGAAACACGTCCTCGTCGTGTTCGGCAGCAACGGCACGAAGCGCACGAATTACGCCTGCGGCGAGATCAACAAACCGAATCCGTTCATCCACTAATCGTTCGATCGCATCCGGATCGTTCCGGATCTCGAAAACGCATAAGCGAAAAATCGAGCTCCGCGAACGATCGCGCTAGCGCGAGAGCATGGAGCGTAGGGCGAAGAGCGCGTTCTCCTTACGCTCGGTGACGCGGCGATAGAAGTACGGCGCCCAATGCGTTCCGAACGGCACGTAAATGCGGACCGTATAGCCGTCGTTCACGAGCCGCTTCTGGAGATCGGGCCGGACGCCGTAGAGCAGCTGAAACTCGAAGCGCTCGCGAGCGATGCCGCGTTCGTCGGCGATCGCCTTGCACGCATCGATGAGCCGCTCGTCGTGCGTCGCGAGCGCGGGATACGTGCCGCGCTCGAGCAGCGCTTCCGCGTAGCGCAGATAGGCGCGCCGGATCTCGAACATCTCCCCGAGCGCGAGCGATTCGGGCTCGGCATACGCGCCCTTGCACAGCCGCACGCGGGCGCCGAGTTCGATCGCGCGTTCGACGTCGGTGTTCGTGCGCCGCAGATACGCTTGCAGCACGGGGCCGACGTTCCGCGTCCGCGCCCACGAAGCTTCGAAGACGCGCAGGGTCGCGCCGGTGACGGCCGAGCCTTCCATGTCGATCCGCACGAACGGATCGGGGAGCCCGCTCGCGCGTGCGACGATCTCGCCGAGATGGCGCTCGCAGACGAGCGGATCGACGCCGAGCCCGAGTGCCGAAAGCTTTACGGAGACGTTCGTCCGAACGCCCGAGCGCTCGATCTCCGCGAGCAGCGCGAGGTAGGCATCGCGCGTCGCCTCGGCTTCCGCGATCGTCGCGACGTCTTCGCCGAGATAATCGAGCGTCGCGACCAGCCCGCGGTCGTTGAGTTCGCGAACCGATTCGACCGCGGCCGCGATCGTCGAGCCCGCGACGAAGCGTTTCGCGAGCGGAAAGAGCGTGGCCATCGCGCGTCGCTTCGACGCCTCTCGTGAGCGCCGCCTTCGCGTGCCCGTCAGGTGAACCGGCGCCGCAGCAGCGCCGCGATCGCGACCGCGGCGAGCGTGAAGAGCGCGAACGCCTCCGTGAGCGCGAGGGCGGCACCGAGGCCGTCCGCGGAGAGCGAGATCGAGAGCGCGATCGGCAGCGACGTCGGATGGTACGCGACGATCGAGGTCGCGCCGTACTCGCCGATCCCGCGTAGCCACGCGAGCATGATCCCGGCCGAGATCCCCGGCGCCGCGAGCGGGAGGGCGACCGTCCGGGCGATCCGCGCCGGCCCGGCACCGAGCGTTCGCGCGGCCTCTTCGAGGACGGGATCGATCTCGGCGAACGCGGCCGTCGCGGCGATCGCGATCATCGAACCCGAGACGCCGAACTCCGCGAGCGCGACGCCCGCGAGGCTGTCGATCACCCGCAGGCCGTGCGCGTCGAGCCACGCGCCGAGCGGCATCCGGACGGCGACGAGGCCGAGCAGCGCGATCCCCGAGGCGATCGGCGGCATCGCGAGCGGGACCGCGAGGACGAGCAGGACCGCCGTCCGCACCCCGCTCGCGGAGCGCGCGAGCGCGTAGCCGCCGGGAACGCCGAGGAGCGCGCCGAGGGCGACCGAGGCGAGCGACGCGGCGAGCGAGATCTCGAACGCGGCGGCCGTGCCGGGCGCGCCGAGCGCGGCGGCGAGTGCCCCCGGCGGCACGACGAAGGCGAGGTTGACGAGCGGCGCGAGCATCAGAACGGCGAGGAGGGCGAGCGCTGCCCGCATCAGCGACATGGCCGCTTCCTGCGCTTCGCGCGGCGCGCGACCTGCAAAGAAAAATTTACCGCCTGCCGACGCGGCACCCGGGATACATTCTCGAACGTTGTTCGAACATGACGACGGTGAGGAAGCGGGTCCTGGTGGCCGACGACGACTCGGACGTGTGCGCGCTCGTGCAGCGCGTCCTCGCGCCCGTCGCGGACGTCGTGACGGCCGCGGATGCCGAGACCGCCCTCTCGTTCGTACGCAGCGGCCCGCCCTTCGATGCGATCATCTCGGACTTCATGCTCCCCGGGCTGACCGGCCTCGAGTTCGTCGCGCTCGTCCGCGGCGCGGAAGAGGGCTCGCACGTCCCGATCCTCATGATCAGCGGCCACGGCTCGCAAGAGGTCGGCTCGCGCGCGCGCGCCGTCGGCGTCGATGCCTTCCTAAACAAGCCGTTTACGCTCGCCGAGCTTCGCTCGACGGTCGCGACCCTGCTCTGATCGCGATCCGCTAAGAGCGTATCGCCGCCCGGCGGCGTACACGCGCACGGATGCTCTCGGCCGCCCTTCGCGTCATGCTCGTCGCCCTCTCGCTCGCGCTGGACGTCTTCGCCGTGAGCGTCGGGGTCGGCGTGCGCGGCGTCGATCGCGCCTCCAAGTTCCGGATCGGTGCCGCGTTCGCGTCGGCCGAGGTCCTGATGAACCTGGTCGGCGCCGGCCTCGGGGCGCTCGCCGGGAAGGCGATCGGCGACGTCGCCGGTTACATCGGCTTCGTCGCGCTCGTCGGCGTCGGCGGCTACATGATCTACGAAGCCGTTCGCGGCGGCGGTGAGGAGGGCGGCCTCGACCTCTCGCGCGGCTTCGGATTGTTCCTCGCCGCGCTCTCGATCAGCCTCGACTCGCTCGGCATCGGCTTCTCGATCGTTTACATCGGTGTGCCGCTCGTCGTCACCCTCGTGGCGATCGCGGTCGCCTCGGTGATCGCGACGACGCTCGGGCTCGCGTTCGGAGGGCGCTTCGGGATCGCGGTCGGCGAGAAGGCCGGGATCGTCGCCGGGATCGTGCTCATCGCGACCGGCCTGCTGTTCGCCGGGCTCAAATACTTCCACGTCGGGTGAGGCCGGCGCGGGCGGTCTGGGCCGCGGCCGCGGCCTACGCGGCGCTCTACGCGCTGCTCGGCTGGGACCGGTACGCCACGTTTCACGCGGGCTCGGACCTCGGGCTCTTCACGCAGACGATCGCGAGCGCCGCGTCGGGGTTTTCGAACACGACCGAGGGCGGCAGCCACTTCACGTATCACTTCTCGCCGCTGCTCGTGCTCTGCGCGCCCGTCTTGCTCGCGGCGCACTCGCCGCTCTCGCTCGTCGTCGTGCAGGCCGCGGCGGGGGCGCTCGTCGCGCCGCCGCTGTTCTGGATCGCGCGCCGCCGGGCGGACGAGCGGCTCGCGTTCGCGATCGCGTGCGTCGCGCTGCTCTATCCGCCGCTCGCGGGCGTGACGTTCGCGGATTTTCACGAGAACGGTTTCGCGCCCGCGCTCACGGTGTGGCTGCTCTGGGCGGTCGACGCGCGCCGTTTCGGCCTCGCCGCGCTCTTCTTCGCATGCGCGCTCGGGCTCAAGGAAGATCAGGCACCGATCCTCGCCTGCGACGCCGGGCTCGCCGCGCTCGTCTACGCGCGCCGCGGGGACCGGACGGGGACGCTCGTCGCGATATCCGGGGCGATCGTGGCCGCGGCGACGTTCGTCGCGTTCTTTGCGCTCGTCCGGCCGCTCGCGGGCGCCCACGACGCGTGGAATCCGACCCATTTCTATCGCGACGCCGGGCCCGGCTGGGCCTCGATCGGTCGGCCGGCCTACGCGCTCGAGGCGTTCGTGACGCTGTGCTTCGTGCCGTTCGCGAGCCCGGCCGTCGCGTTTGCGTTCCCGCCGTTCGCCGAACTGCTGCTCTCGCACGATCCGATCACGTACACGATGGGGCAGCACTACGCCGGGATCTGGATCGGCTACGTGCTCTTCGCCTTCGCGCTCGGAAGCTGCGGGATCGCCGCGCGCGCGCCGCGCCTGGGCCGGCGCCTCGTGCGGGCGTCGCTCGCGCTGTGCCTGCTCGTCCTCGTCGTCGCGAGCCCGACGCATTGGGGGCACTATCTGCGCCTCCCGAACGAGCACGATGCGGCGCTCGCGAAAGCGCTGCGGCGCTTGCCGCCGGACCTCGCCGTCGGGGCGCCCGAGGAGATCTACGCGCATCTCGGCTTCGATCCGCACGCCGAACTCGGCCTCGCGCGTTCGCCCCGCTACGCGCTGCTCGATGCCGCGCTCGCGACCTCGTTTCTCGAAAAGGAGTGGGAGCCCGTCGTCTCACGCGGCCTGCGCGACGGGACGTATCGGGCCGTCTGGCGCGAGGGCTCGATCGCGCTCTACGAGCGACGGTGAGGCCGCGAACGGGCGATAGGAAATCGCGTGCTCGGGAGCTTTCCCGGAACCCTCCCCGGCGTTCGCGAAGCATGCGGGCTCATGGATGTCGGTGCGGCGCTCTACGAGGCGGCGCTCGCGCGGGGCGCGCGCGCGATCGCGGTCGTCGGGACGAGCAAGAACGCGGGGAAATCGGTCGTCGTCGCCGCGCTTGCGGACGCGCTCGGCGTGGCGGGCGTCGCGTTCGGGATCTGCTCGATCGGCCGCGACGGGGAAGCGCTCGATGCGGTCGACGGCGGCGCGAAGCCGCGTTTTCGTTTGCGGCCGGGGGCGGCGTTCGCGACGGCACGCACGCTCTTTCCGCGCTCGCCCGCCGCGGAGGTCCTCGCCGAGACGGGCGAACGCAGCGCCCTCGGGTCGATCGTGCTCGGCCGCGTTCGGGCGGCGGGTGAGGTCGAACTCGCGGGGCCGCCGCGCGCGGCCGCGATGCGGCGCGTCGGCCGCGCGCTTTCGGAGCGCTGCGCGTTCGTGCTCGTCGACGGGGCGGTCGACCGGATCGCGGCGCTCGCCGGCGGCGACGAAGCGCTCGTCGTCGCGGTCGGGACCGCCGCGCCCGCGCTCGGCCGCGCGCTCGACGAGGTCGAGGCGCTCGTCGCGCGGCTGCGGCTGCCGGCGCCCGATCCGGCGGGCGAAACGCTCGCGATCGCGGGCGCGCTGACGGCGAGCCGCGCGAACGAGCTCG
>CAZZYZ010000112.1:0-8276 GCA_964658425.1 Vulcanimicrobiota bacterium
ATCTTGCCGTCGAGCGTGTACGCGACGCCGCTCGTGAAATCGACGACGCGCTGCAAGAGCCCGCGATCGACGCCCTGCAAATTCACGATGACGACCTGACGCGCGCGCAGCGCATCGGCTATCTCCGTGACGTCGGCGAAGGCGCGCGGTGCGAAGAGGCTCACCTCGCCGCTCGCAGCCGCGCCGCGCCGCGGTTCGCGTGCCGAGAACGGCACGACGTTCTTGCGCGGCACCGCCGGCTGCTGTGGTGCGTCGGGATAGAATTCCTCGACGTCGTCGTCCTCGTGGATCGCGAAGATCGATCCGAGTTTGTGGAGGAAGTTCTTATTTCCGCGCTGGTCGCTCAGTTCGTCGTTCATTCACGCGCTCCAAAGATCGCGGTCCCGATGCGTAGCATCGTCGATCCGCAGCCGATCGCTTCTTTCCAATCACCCGACATCCCGATCGAGAGCGTCGTCCCGCCGACCGCGCCGAACGCACGGGCGGCGCGTTCGAACGCGCGCTCCACTTCGCCGTGATCGCCCGTATTCGGAGCGATCGCCATGATCCCGTCGATCTCGAGGCCACCCTCGTCGCGCAGGGTCGCTGCGAGCGCCGGCGCCTCGTCCGGCGCGATGCCGAAACGATCCGTCGGCGAGATGTTCACTTGCAGCAGCGCGGTCATCCGACGCCCCGCGTTACGCGCGGCTTTCGCGATCGCCCGCCCGGCATCGAGCCGATCGATCGATTGTACGACATCGAAGGTCGCGACGATCGCGCTCGCCTTATTCGTCTGCACGTGGCCGATGAAGTGCTTGCGCGCGCCCGCGAGATCCGCGTATTTCGGGCGCGCCTCTTGCACGTAACTCTCGGCGATCTCCGTGATCCCCGCGCCGATCGCCGCGACGACGTCTTCGCGCGAACGGCGCTTCGTCACCGCGACGAGCGAGATCGCGTTCGGATCGCGACCCGCGCGCGAAGCCGCATCGGCGATCGATGCGCGAATCGTCGCGATACGTCCGGCGACCGAGTCCGGAGCGCCGTTCGGTGCGACTCCGAGATCGACTTTCATTGACCGCGAACGTTCCGCACGCACGAAGTCATTCCTAGCCGATAGACGCGACCGTCGGGATCGAACGTTCGGTATGACGACCGCGCTTATAGGCGTTCGCCGCGAGCAGGACGCCGATCGCGATCATCGGCAGCGCGAGCAACTGGCCGCCCGTCAACGGCCCGACGGCGAGATCGGTTTGGCGCCAGATCTCCGCGAGCGAGCGCGTGACGCCGTAGCATGCGAACCACGTCCACGCGACCACGCCGTCGGGCGGGCGCCGCCGATAGACGAGCAACACGATCGGAAGCACCGCGATATCGAGCAGCGCTTCGAAGATCTGCGAGGGATACCGGTAGCCCGCCGCGCTCGGGAACGCGATGCACCACGGCCGATCGGGGCGGCAGATGTTTCCGACGAGTTCGTCGTTGATGAAGTTGACGATTCGCGTGAGCGCGAGGCCGACCGGCAGCATGACGACGACCTCGTCGGCGAGGACTCCGAACCGCAGCCACGGATACTTACGTACGAACAGCGCGATCGCGACGATCACGCCGATGAGTCCGCCGAAGAAACCCATCCCGCCGTTCCACACGGCGATCACGTTGACGAGACTGCGCGGCAGATCGCCGAAGTAGAGCGCGGCATCGTGCTTCGTGACGATATCGGCGATGACGAAGAACGTCCGCCCGCCCACGAGCACGCCGACGAGCGCGTAGACGAGAAAATCTTGCACGCCGTCGACGGTGAGCCCGAGCCGCGCGCGGCCCTGCGGCCGCGCCATCCACAAGCCGACCGCGATGAAGCCGGCGAGATACGAGAGCCCGTACCAATGCACCGCGAGCGGCCCAAGCCGAAATGCGACCGGATCGATGTTCGGATACGTGAACCAGTGTCTCACGATTCCGCGATGCTCGCAGGCGATAGGTCGAACCTTCCCATCGACCGGGGCTCGGGGCACGGGTCGTCGTACGATAAGCCGGTGATGCCCTGGCGTTTCTGGCTCGCGGCCGCTGTCGCGCTCGGCCTCGATCAGTATACGAAGCACCTCGTCGTCGCGGGTTTCGCGCAGGGCGAGAGCCGCGTCGCGGTGCCGCATCTGCTCTATTGGACGTACGTGCAGAACCGCGCGGGCGCATTCGGTCTCTTCGGGACGCAGCCGTGGCTGCTCGTCGGGATGGCGATCGTCGTGCTCGCGGTTTTCTGGTTCGCGTTTCGCGAACAGCTCGGCGGTTCGTCGCTCGTCCAGATCGCCTTCGGCGGGATCGCGGGCGGCGCGATCGGGAACGTCGTCGATCGCTTCCATTACGGCTACGTGGTCGACTTCATCGACCTGCGCTGGTGGCCCGTCTTCAACGCCGCCGATTCGTGCATCACGATCGGCGTCGTGCTCTTGCTGCTCTCGTCGCTGCAACGCGACCGCGGCTCGTCAAGGCTCGAATCGACACGCTGAACGGCGCGGCGGCGCGGCACGTCGTGACGGCGGCCGAAGCGGGCAGCCGTTGCGACGTCGCGATCGCGCGCGTTTCGGGCGCCTCGCGGGGTCGCGTCGCGATCGCGATCCGCGAAGGCGCCGTCCGACTCAACGGCGTCTCGCCGAAGCCGGCCGTGCCCGTCTTCGAAGGCGACGTGCTCGAGTACGTCGTCACCGAACCCGATCGCCTCGAAGCGCTGGCCGAAGATCTGCCGCTCGACGTCGTCTTCGAGGACGACGAGATCATCGTCGTCGACAAGGCCGCGGGGATGGTGACGCATCCGGCGCACGGCGCGCGCGACGGCACGCTCGTCAACGCGCTCCTCGCGCACGCGAAGAATCTGCCGGGCGATCGCATTCGCGCGGGGCTCGTGCATCGGCTCGATCGCGATACGTCGGGGCTCCTCGTCATCGCGAAGACGGCCGAGACGCTCTCGGCGCTCGGCAAGGCGATGATCCGCCGCGACATCAAGCGCACGTACCTCGGCCTCGTCGTCGGCATCCCGGAACATCCGACGGGGACGATCGACGGCGCGCTCGGGCGCGATCCGCACAATCGTCTGCGCCACGCGCTACGTGCCGACGGGAAGCCCGCCGTCACGCACTACCGCGTCCGAGAACGTTTGCGTGAAGCGGCAGAACTCGAGTTCACGCTCGAAACCGGCCGGACGCATCAGATTCGCGTGCATCTCGCCGCGCTCGGCAACCCGATCGTCAACGATCCGCTCTACGGTCGCGTCGATACGCGCTTCGATCTCCCGGGCCAGGCGCTGCACGCGTGGCGGCTCGCATTCCCGCATCCGACCACGGGCGAACCGCTCGCGTTCGAAGCCGCGCCGCCGGTCGATTACGTCGTCGCGAAACGGATTCTCGGCGGCGCGTGATTACCCGCCGCTCGCACGCGGTAGGACGATGATATGCAAATAGCAGATCGTGTTATCCGCGCGGCAGACGCCGTCGTACTCCTGGTGGACCTGCAAAAAAATCTCGCGAACATGGAACTCACCGCCGATTCGAAAGCGTTGCGGCAGTCGATCTCCGGGCTCGTGAAAGTCGCGAAGGTCTACGAGCTCCCCATCGTCGTCTCCACGATCGCATTCGGCGGCGATCTGCTCTCGGAAGTCTCGAGCGAGCTCAAAGGCGTCGAGCCGTTCGTTCGCCAGCAAACCAATGCGCTCGAAGACGCACCCACGGTGGCCGCGATCGAAGCGACCGGCCGCAAGACGTTGATCGTCGCGGGGATCGTTACGGAGGTCGCGGCATCGATGCCCGCGCTCGCGGCGGCGAAATCCGGCTTCACCGTCGCGCTCGTCTACGATGCATGCGGCGGCGCGAGCAAACGCAGCGAACACGCGGCACTCGAGCGGCTCGTCCAGGGCGGCGTCATCCCGCTCTCGGTACCGCAACTGATCGGCGAATTCGTGACCGACTTCGGCAGCGAGCAGGGTCAAGGCGCGATGAAGATCCTCATGTCGCTGTTGAAGTAACGTTCGCATTTCTATCGGCGCGAGCGGAGAAAGATGACGGCCGCACCCGGGACGTTCGACCTCCGCGCGACCGCCGGAGCCGCACGGCGCGGGACGCTTTCGCTCGCGCACGGTTTCGTGGAGACGCCCGCGTTCATGCCCGTCGGCACGGCGGCGACCGTGAAATCGCTCGCGCCGGACGATCTACGCGCGCTCGGCGCGCGCATCATCCTCGCCAATACGTACCATCTCTGGCTACGGCCCGGCCGCGAGACGATCGAGGCGATGGGCGGCCTGCATGCGTTCATGGCGTGGGATCGCAACATCCTCACCGATAGCGGCGGCTTCCAAGTCTTCTCGCTCGAGTCGCGGCGCGAGCTCTCCGATGCGGGCGTTCGTTTTCGTTCGCATCTCGACGGCAGCGCGCACGAGTTCACGCCCGAGAACGTCGTCGGGTTTCAAGAAGCGCTCGGCGTCGACGTCGCGATGGTACTCGACGTCTGCGTGAAGTTACCGGCGAGCCGCGAGGAGATCGACGAAGCCGTTCGGCGCACGACCGTGTGGGCGCGACGCTGCGCGGAGGCACGCACGCGGCCGGCGACGCAGCTCTTCGCGATCGTGCAAGGCGGTCTCGACGAAGGCGCGCGAGAGCGCAGCGCGCGCGATCTCGTCGACCTCGATCTGCCGGGCTATGCGATCGGCGGTCTCTCGGTCGGCGAATCGCGAGCGGACCTCTATCGGATGTCGCGCTTCACGGCGTCGCTGCTACCGGAAATGAAACCGCGCTATCTGATGGGCGTCGGCACGGTGCGCGATCTGCTCGAGGCGATCGACGGCGGCGTCGATCTCTTCGATTGCGTCTACCCGACGCGCTGCGGCCGCAACGGGCGCGCGCTCGGTCGTGACGGCGATCTCAACCTTCGCAGCGCCGCATACGCGCGCGACCCGCGCCCGCTCGACGAACGCTGCGGCTGCGCCGTCTGCGCGACGTACACGCGCGCGTATATCTCGCATCTCTTTCGCGCGGACGAAATGCTCGGCCCGCGGCTGCTCTCGTATCACAACCTCGCCGTCCTCGCGCAACTCATGAGCGATGCCCGCGCCGCGATCGAAGACGGCTCGTGGCCCGCTTTTCGCGAGCGAGAGCTCACCCGTTTCGCGAAAGGACCGTAGGCGCCATTACAGGCGAGCGTCGATCCAGATAACGTCGTACGAACGGAAGCGTTCGTCGGAAGAAATGATAGCAAGATTCTCGTATACCGCCTGCGCAATCAAAATTCGATCGAACGGATCGCGATGATGATCGGGTAAGTTTGCGACAGCCAAGACGTGCTCGATCTCGCATCCGAGGATCGTCAGACGTTGCATGCGCAAACGCGATCGGATGTACTCATCCGGCTCGCCGACGACGGCGAGCTTCCCGAGGCGTGCCTTGATGATCATTTCCCAAGCGCTGACGACCGAAAAGTGGACGTCATTCGTTGAATTCTCAAGCAATCGCCGCGCCCGACGGCCGAGACGTTCGCTCGAACCCGACATCCAAATCCAAGCATTCGTATCGAGCAAGAAACGCGTCAGCGATCGAACCCTTCGGGGACGAACGTGTCGAAATCGTCAGCAATGCGAAGCCTGCCATCGTCGATTCCGATCGGCCGAGCGGGGATCTTTCCGACGGCGACGAGTCGTGCGACGGGCGTGCCCGCGCGAGCAATGATCACTTCCCCGCCGGCTTCTACCTCTGCGAGAAGCGCCGAAAGCGTCGTCTTTGCTTCGAGCACGTTAACGGTACGCATGCACCACACTACCTTGGCTAACGATATCTAGTCAAGCGGCGAAGAACGACATCGACGCTTCGGATTAGATCCGTTAGCGACTCCATCACTTTTGATTCATCGTTCGAGCGATGTTCGCAGCGACGCGCAGCACGAGCGGCGGCGGCATGAAACGGACGCCGAACGCACTGATGCGATTCGCGATCTTTCCCGGGATGATGGTCGCCGCACCCTTCGCGAACGCGCGCAGCGCCTCGCGCACGACCGTCGCCGGTTGATCCATCTTCTCGGCCGACAGCCTGGGTTCATATTCGCGAAGAACGCCGTCGCCACCGGACCGGGGCAGACGACGGTGACGCGAACGTTTTTCTCGCGCAACTCGTATGCGAACGCCTGACTGAACGAGACGACGAACGCTTTCGAAGCCGCATACACGGCAGCGCCCGGCATCGGCTGAAAACCAGCCGTCGACGCGACGTTGATGATGCCGCCGCGACCCGCCGCGACCATCGCGGGCGCACACGCACGCGCGAGCGTAACGAGCGCGCGGATGTTGACGTCGATTTGGGCCAGTTGACGCTCGAGCGATGCGGCGAGAACGTCTTCGAAGATCCCAAAGCCGGCATTGTTCACGAGCAGATCGATCATCACATCGCCACGTTCGATCTCCGCAGCGAACGTCGTTAACGCTTGCGCCGACGCGAGATCGATCGGACGTACGATAACCCGAGCAGCATAGCGTGCTCGCAACCTGTCCGCGAGCTCATGCAGACGATCTTCCGATCGCGCCGCAAGCACGAGGTTCGCGCCCGCGGCGGCGAGCTGCTCGGCAAACGCCTCGCCGAGCCCCGACGAAGCTCCGGTTACCAACGCCGTCATCCCCGAATAGGTCATCGTGCTTCCCCTCGCGTGCATTTCAGGATCGATTCGATGATCGATCCACGCATCATCGCGAGTACGGTGCTTCGAGTTCGAACGCCGACCGCGCTCCAAACGAGCGGCGCGCGGTCAGCGTTACGGCGCAGCTACTCCTTAATACTTGAGGAGCGCGATGAGTTTTACGCCGGGCTCGGAAGAGAGTTCGCGCTCGCTCAGCGTGCCGTCTTTGCCGGTATCCTGAATGTTCGCGAACACGAACAGTTTCTCGACGTACGCCATATACTCGTCGCGGCTGAGCGTGCCCGCTTTGCTTTCATCGTGTTTCGTGTTCGCGAGCGTGAAATCGCTGTAGGACATGATGCCGGCCGTTTCGGCACGATCGAGCGTGCCATCGTGCTCCGCGTTGAGCTCGTCGAACTTCGCACTCGCGGCTTTCTGGACTTCCGGGAGACTGATCGCCGTTGCCGTTTTCGAGCCCGAGATCGATCGAATCACGTAGCTGGTTCCGGCAGTATTCGTCGATGCCGCACTCGCGGGGTTGCCGAGAGATGCGACGCCGAGTGCGGTCATGGCGGCGAATGCCGTTAGATATGAAAAGCGCATATGCTTACTTTCTTTGGTGAGCGTGAGCGGAGAAATGTACGCTGAAGAGCGAGTGCGAGCGGCGCACGTAGCGTTACGTCCGAACGAAAAGGCGCTTCCGATGCACGATAGCCGCACGGTCGCCGCGTGACGTCGCATCGTCGATGCTCGACGAGACGTCGCCGCTTGGGCGCGGGGCTCGGCCGCCGCGGTTAGCGGCGGCTAGGGACGAGTGCGGGGGGCGCCCGCAAACCGTGGACGCGCCACGTGTATTCCGACGCCGTGTGCAGCGTGGCCGCGCGGCGGACGCCGACGGGTCGTGCGACCGAGCCAGGCCGCACGAGTGCGACGATGAAGCGTTCCAGCACGGTGACGAGCCGTTCGAACGCGGCGAGCGACGATGCGGCGATCGTTCGCACGCAGCGCAGCGTGAACCACGCGACGGACATGTGAAGCGCGAGTGCGATCGCGAGCGGCGCACCGAGCCACGAGAATGCGCCCGCGTGCTGCGCGATCGACGTTCCGGAACAGACCGCCTCGAACGCTTCGATCGCGTACACCGCGAGCAACTCGAACGCGAGCACCGAGGCGAGCGAACGCGCGTCGGTCGCCTTCGCGGCCGTTCGCGCGAAGACGATCGCTTCGTCGCGCCCGGCGGCGCCGCGGCCCGCAAGCGTTCGCCGGACGGCGAGCGCGAGCGCGAACGCGGCGCCGAGCACGAGAGCCGGGACGACGCCGAGATGGTTCGCATCGCGATAGTGCGGGCCGAACGTGCCGAGATTACCGAGCATTTCGACGAACGGGTCGCCGAACGCCGCCGCAGTCATCCCGACCGCGACGACGAAGAACATCCGATCGACGAACGGCGCCCGCACGGTCTCGCTGTTCGAAAGCGCGCCGCCCGGACCTGGCAGCGGCGACGAACTCGGCTTTCGCGCTTAAAACGTCAAATCGTAATCGATCGTGAGCGGCGCGTGATCGGAGAAGCGCTGCAGCCGCTCGATACGTGCGGCGCGGACGGTTGCGGCGACGTCGGGCGTCACGAGCTGGTAATCGATGCGCCAGCCGCGATT
>CAZZYZ010000112.1:8376-9763 GCA_964658425.1 Vulcanimicrobiota bacterium
ACGCAGCTCCGCGAGCCGCATGAGATAGCGATCGAGGAAGCCGTACTTCACGGCCTGCCGGAGCGCGCCGCTCGTCCCCGACGGCACGTAGAGCGAACCGATCGAGAGCGACCCGAAATCCATCCGGACGAAGCGGCCCTCGGCATCGAGATCGTCCATCCCGAGGCCGCGCACGATCGCATCGGGCTCGCGCTTCGCATAGATCGCGACGCCGCTATACCCGCGCTTCACCGCATCGACGAACGCGACGCGGCGATACTCTTGCAGCGCGAGCGCTTCGGGCGGGACCTGATGCTCTTGCGCTTTCGTTTCTTGAATGCACAGCACGTCCGGCGACTCTGCGGCGAGCCACGCGAAGAAACCCTTGCGTGCGGCGGCTCGAATTCCGTTGGCATTGAACGTCGTCACGCGTAGCATCGTCGAGGCCTTATCGCTCGCGCGGCGCGCTACCTCATCCCGGGTCCATCACGCGAGGGCGAGTTCGGCTTCGGGGGCGAGCGCGGCGCGGACCGCACGAACGCGCGCGACGATCCGCGCGAACGTCGGCGGATCGATCGCCTGTGCCGCATCGCAGCGCGCGAACTCGGCGTTGGGATGCATCTCGATGATCGCCCCGTCGAGTCCGGACGCGGCGGCCGCGAGCGTCAGCGGTTCGATCAGCGTTCGCTGACCCGTCGCATGCGAGGGGTCGAGGATGACGGGAAGATGCGTGAGCTCCTTGAGGCGTAACGCTCCCGCGAGATCTGCCGTATTGCGCGTATGGCGATCGAACCCGCGGATCCCGCGCTCGCACAGCACGACGTTCGCGTTGCCTTCGCTGAGGATGTACTCCGCCGCGTAGAGCAGCTCGTCGAGCGTCGCGGCCGGACCACGTTTGAGCAAGATCGCTGCGCCGGTCCGGGCCGCCGCGCGCAGCAGCGGGACGTTCTGCATGTTTCGCGCGCCGATCTGGATCATGTCGCACGCGGCCGCGACGAGCGGCGCCTGCGATTCCGCGAGCGCTTCGACGACCGAGGGAATACCGTTGCGTCGCGCGGCGGCCGCGATGAGCGGCAATCCCTCGTCGCCGAGTCCTTGGAAATCGTATGGCGAGGTCCGCGGCTTGTACGCACCGCCGCGCAGCATCGCGCCTCCCGAGTCGGCGACGGAGGCCGCCGCGACGTCGATTTGCTCCGCACTCTCGATCGCGCATGGGCCGCCGATGAGCACGAAGCCGCCGTCACCGAACGCCATGCCGGCGACGGGAACGACGGTCGTGGCGCCTGAGGTGCGCTGTGCGAGACGGTAGGGTTCGGACATGGAAGCCTCGGGGGACGAAGAGAAACAAAAAAAGCCGCCCGGTGAGGGCGGCTTGCTGAACGGAGTCGTTCGGGCGCGCGCTTATCTC
>CAZZYZ010000113.1:0-9720 GCA_964658425.1 Vulcanimicrobiota bacterium
CCCGGCAGCGCCGAGGCACCCGACGCCGAGCCGTCGCTCGGCGAAGCGGTGGTCGCCGATTCGGCGGAAGCCGTGACGCATACGAACGGAGCATCGAGCGGCGCCCGCGACGCGGCGCCGTCCGACGAAGCGGTTCCCGAACCGAGCGTAGCATTCGCCGCGTCGCCGTCCGAGCCGGAACCGGAACCGGCCGTCGTCGCCGTCTCCGAGCAGCCGATCGCGCGCACACCGGCGCGCGACGCCTCGCCGCGTCGCGCCGCCGCGAAGCCCGCCGCCGCAACGAAGGCGACGCGAACGGCACCGGCACGCGCCAAGGCGACGCCCGCGAAGGCCGCTCCGGCGAAGCCCGCCGCCAAAGCGAGCCCGCCCAAGAAAAACTCGGCGAAAGCCGTCGCCAAGCCCGGCGCCTCACGGACCGCGGCGAAGCCGAGTGCGAAAAAGGCGCCCGCGAAAGCCGCACCCGCGAAGAAGCTCGCGAAGAAGGCACCGGCAAAAAAGGTCCCGGCCGCGAAGAAAGCCGCCGCAAAGCCAGTGGCCAAGGCGACGAAGCGTCCTGCGGCCGCAAAGTCGACCGCATCGCGATCCGGCGCGAAGAAAACCGTTGCGAAGAAGTCCGCGAAGAAGCGCCGTTAAGCGGGCGTGCGCGACGTGGCTCGCGCTCGCGTGTCTGATCGGCTGTTCGCGTTCCGGAGATAACCGGACGATCGCCGCCGACGGTCGGCACGGATGGACGAAGCCCGGCGTCTTACGCGTCGGCAGCCAGGTCGGCCCCAATACCCTCGATCCGATCCTCGCCGCGAATACGACGGAAGCGGCGATCGATCGGTTCATGTTCGATCCGCTCGTCTCCGTCGATCCGAGCGGCCGGAACGACGTCCCGATCCTCGCCGAACGTGTGCCGACGCTCGAGAACGGCGATATCAGCAAGGATGGGCTGACGATCGTCTACCACTTACGTAAAAACGTGAAGTGGCAAGACGGCGCCCCGTTCACGAGTGCGGACGTCAAGTTCTCGTGGCAAGCGATCCTCAACCCCAATAATAACGTCATCTCGCAAACGGGCTACGCGCTCGTTCGTACGGTCGATACACCCGATCCGTACACCGCGATCTTCCGCATGAAGCAGCGGTTCTCGCCCGCGATCGACACGATCTTCGGCGAGAGCGACGATCCCTTCGAGATCATCCCGGCGCATCTGCTCGGGAAACTGCACGACATCAATAACGCTCCGTTCAACGCGGCGCCGATCGGTACGGGACCGTTTCAACTCAAGGAGTGGGTTCGCGGCGACCACATGACGCTCGTCCCGAATCCGAATTATTTTCTCGGGAAGCCGAAGCTCAGGCAAATCGTCATCCGCTTCATCCCCGACGAGAATACCGAGCTCAGCGCGCTACGGACGCACGATCTCGATTGGCAATTCGAAGCGTCGCCGGATCAATACGATCAGTTGCGCTCGCTCCCCGGCGTCAAACTCATCTTGCAGAACAAGAACGAGTACGAGCGCATCGAGTTCAACGTGGCCCATCCGCCGCTCGACGACGTGCGCGTGCGGCGCGCGATCGCGTACGGCGTCGACAAGCAGCGGCTCGTCGAGGACCTGACGTTCGGATCGGCCGTGGTCGCCGACCAAGATCTGCCGCCCTTCATGTGGGCGCACGAGAACGGCGTCACCTCGTATCCGTTCAACATCGCGAAGGCACGAGCGCTGATGCGCAGCGCCGGCTACGTTTTAGGCTCCGACGGCTATTTCGAAAAGGACGGGAAGCGCCTCACGCTGACGCTCGTCACGAACATCTCCAACGTCACGCGGCGTGCCGCAGTCGTTCAAGTACAGGCGATGCTGCGGCGCGTCGGGATCGACGTGCAACCGAAGTATTACTTGGGTTCGCTCCTCTTCGCGACCGTCGGGCAGGGCGGTATCCTTCAAACCGGAAAGTTCGATCTGTCATGGAACGGCTGGGTCGCCGGGATCGATCCCGATAACTCCTCGACGTTCACGTGCGCGGCCCAGCCGCCGCACGGTAATAACACGATGCGATATTGCGACGCATCGGTCGATCGCGCGGAAGGTTCGGCGCTCGATCGATTCGCCCGCGCCGATCGCACCCGCGCCTACGCCACGATGGAGACGCGCGTCGCACTCGATCAGCCGCAAATCTCAGTGTGGTGGCCGCGCATGATCCAGCCGATCAATCCCGATTTTAAAAACTTCGCGCCCAACCCCGTTACGGAGTCTTGGAACGCCTATCAATGGGAAATTTAGAACCCGAAGGCTCGCGCCTCGGCCGAATCCCCGAAATCAAATGGCTCGTGAGCATGATCATGGAGCGCGCGCTGACGCGCGGCGAAGTGCTGCTCGCGGGCGGCCGGCGCAGCGACTTCTACATCGACAAATTCCGACTGTTCTCGGATCCGGCGGTGCTGCGACGGATCGCGCGCCTCTTCGCGCCGATCGTTTCCGAGCTCAATCCGCACATCATCGCTGGGACCGAACTCGGCGGCGTCATCCTCGCGACGGCGGTCTCGCAGATGTGCAACGTGCCGATGATCGTCGTGCGTAAGGCCCCGAAGGCGTACGGCGCGTTCGCCAACGAGTACGTCGAAGGTCCGTATGCCGAGGGCCAGCGCGTTCTGCTGCTCGAGGACGTCGTGAGCAACGGCCGCGAAGTCATGGCCGCGAAAGCGCGGCTCGAAGAGCTCAACCTGCACGTGACGGCGTACGCCGTCATCAATCGCGGCCTCGCGCCGATAAAATCGCTCGTGCAATTCTCGCTTCCGCGCGGAGAAGCGAAAACCGAGAATTAGCTCTCGCTCGCGGCGCGACTAAACGCTGAAGCCGTAGCCGTCGTCGGCGACGGCGATCGGGCCGTCGAACGTGCTTCGCGCCGCCGCCGCGAGCAGCGTGCGATCGGCGCTCGCGGGATAGTGCGAGAGAACGAGCCGTCGCGCGCGCGCGCGCTTCGCGAGCGCCCCCGCCTCGCGTGCGGAACTGTGACCCCGCGGCTCCTCGTCCTCCTGCGCCGCCGTGAGCGTGGCTTCGCAGATGAACGCGTCCGTTTCGCGAGCGAGTGCGACGACCGCATCGTCGGGCGCCGTATCGCCGCTATACGTTACGCTCGCGCCGCGTGAATCGAAACGACACGCGAAGGTCGGGATGTAATGGCGCGTCGGCGCGAAACGCACCGCCGCATCCGCGACCGCGAGCGCGGCCTGCGGGTCGTACGTTCGGCAATCGAAGACGTCGCCGAGAAAATCCTTACCGGTCTCGTGTGCGAATGCCGAGACGAGGGAGCGGAGCGTCGCCTCACCTCCGGGCGGTAGGTAGACGGCGACGCGTCGATCGTTCGTGCGCGTGCCGTACTTGAGCGCGTAACGCATCGGAATCAAATCCAAGAAATGGTCCGCGTGCATGTGACTGATGACGATCGCATCGATCGTCTCCGGCGCTCGGACCCGAACGAGGTTCGCGAACGCTCCGCTGCCGAGGTCGGCAACGATCGCGCCCTCGCGCGTTTCGAGCAGATACGAACTGCACGCGCGTTGCGGCCGCGGTATCGAGCAGCTCGATCCGAGGACGGTGACCCGCACGGCGTCCGGCGCTAGATCTTCGACAGGACGTCCTCGGCGTGACCTGGGACGCTCACCTTCGGCCACACGTGAACGAGCGTGCCCGCCTCGTCGAATAGAAACGTCGATCGCGCGATCCCCAAGCTCTTCTTGCCGTACATATTCTTTTCGACGATCGTGCCGAACGCGTCGCACACCGACGATTCGGTATCCGCGAGGAGCGGGAACGGCAGATCGAATTTTTCTTTAAATTTTACGTGCGACGCGACGCTATCGCGGCTCACGCCGACGATTCGCACGCCCTTCTTCTCGAACTGCTCCCACAGGTCTCGAAACTGGGTCGCTTCGTTCGTGCAACCCGGCGTGTCGTCTTTGGGATAGAAGTAAATGACGACGGGCGCACCCGCGAGGGTCGCGACGTCGATGGTTCGGCCGGTCTCGTCGGCCGCGGTTACGGCCGGGAGCTTTGCGCCCTCTTCAAGCATACGACGGTACTCCGTGCTGTACGACGATCATTCCGGTGACGGTTTACCGCGCCCGCCCGAGCCGCCTGTAGCGCATCCGCTCGCCTACGTCCTCGCGAGCGCGGTCGCGGGCCGCACGGGGCGCGTCCGGATCGTCGGGATCGGCAGCGGCCGCAACCTCGCGCCGTTCCTGGCAGCCGGGATCGGCGTCGATGTGCTCGAGAGCGACGTCGCGCGCGCGGACGCGGTGCGCGCGCGTTACGGCGATGCGGTGCCGATCGTCCGTGCCGCGTACGACGCGGCGGCGAGCGGCGGCGAACGCGGGCGCTACGTCGGCGTCCTCGCGACGCATGCGCTGCTGCACGGGACCTCACGGAGCCTCACGGCGGCGCTCGCGAACGTGCGCGACTCGATCACGGCGGGCGGCACGCTCTGCGCGACGTTCGGCTCGACATGCGATCCGCGTTCCGCGCGGGGCGAACGGCTCGACGCGATGACGACCGTCGAGCGCGACGGCCCCGAAGCGAACGTCCCGCACGTCTTCCACGATCGAGCCGCGCTCGAGGCAGCGCTGCGCGGCTTCACGATCGTCGACGCCTACGAAGCGAGTGCGGCCGAGAGCGTCGGCCGCTGGGCGCACGACGAACGCGACGCCGCGACGATCGTCCACTGGTTCGTCACCGCGGTGCTCGCCTGAGCCACTCGGGTGCTCTTCTCGGTCGCCTCTAGTAACGCGGGACGGCCGGATCGATCTCCTGGGACCACGCGTCGATCCCGCCCGCGAGATTCGCGACGCGCACGTAGCCGTTCTGTTGCAGGTAGGCCGCGACGCGGGCGCTACGCGAACCGCCGTGGCACATGACGACGACGTCGCGCTCCCGCGGCACGTCGGCCAGGCGGCCGGAGATCTCGGCCATCGGGATGTGCGTGACGCCGGGGAGCGAGGCCGTCGCAAGCTCGTCGTCTTCACGCACGTCGAGCAGCACGAAGTCGTCGCCGCGGTCGCGCATGCGTTTGAGTTCGGAGACGGAGATCTCGCTCGGTAGGCTCATGCATTCGCTCCGACGAGGCCGGTGAGCGGGCTCGATGCGCTCGCGTAGAGGCGCCGCTCCATGCGGCCCGCCGTGAACGCGATGCGGCCCGCTTCGACGCCGAGTCGCATCGCACGCGCCATCGCGATCGGATCGCGAGCGGCCGCGATCCCCGTGTTCATCAGCACCGCATCGACGCCGAGTTCCATCGCGATCGCCGCATCGGAGGCCGTTCCCACGCCGGCATCGACGATCACGGGGACGTTCGCGCGCTCGACGATGATCGAGAGCGAATACCGATTGCACAGGCCGAGGCCGCTGCCGATCGGCGCGCCGAGCGGCATTACCGCGGCGCACCCGATCTCTTCGAGCCGCGCGCACGCGGTCGGATCGTCGACGACGTACGGCAGCACCGTGAAGCCGTCCGCGACCAGCTCGCGCGCGGCGGCGATCGTCTCGACGGTGTCGGGATAGAGCGTTTGCGCGTCGCCGATGACCTCCAGCTTGATGAGATCCGTGCCGAGCAGTTCGCGCGCGAGGTGCGCCGTGAGTACCGCTTCCTTCGCGGTCGTGCAGCCGGCCGTGTTCGGCAGGATCGCGTAGCGCGATCGATCGAGATGATCGAGCATCGTCTTCCCCGTCGGATCGTCGAGCTTGATCCGCCGGATCGCGACCGTCACCATCTCGGCGCCGCTCGCGGCATGCGCGCCCGTCATGACCTCGAGCGACGGATACTTCCCCGTGCCGACGATCAAACGCGAGCCGAACGTGTGCGACCCGATGCGCAGTCTGTCTTCCATAGTTCCCCCAACGCGATCTCGGGCGGCGGTGACCCGGTCGGGCCGCTAGCCGCCCGAGACCGCGCGAATGATCTCGATCGTGTCGCCGTCGGCGACGACGTGTTCTTCGAAACGAGCGCTGCCGACGACGCGCTCGTTGACCGCGATCGCGATCCCGACCGGCCGCTCGACGCCGAGTTCTCGCAGCAGCGCGCCGATCGTCGTGCCGCCCGGGAAATCGCGCCGTTCGCCGTTTACGATCGCCGTCATACCGCGCTCTTCGCGGGCGACGCGTGCGCCTCTTGTACGCGCTCGGGCGAGAACGGCGCGATCTCGGGCGCGGCGCGGCCTTCGATCACGTTCGCGATCGCGACGGCGGTCGCGGGCGCGAGCAGGATCCCGTTGCGATAGTGCCCCGCCGCAGCGACGTAGCCGCCGATGCCGGTTGCGCCGAGAAACGGCAATCCGTCCGGCGTCCCCGGCCGCAGGCCCGCCCACGTCTCGGAGAGCGCGAGATCGCCGAGCCCCGGGATCGCCGCGAGCGCCGCGCCGAGCAGCGACCCGACGCCCTGCGCGGTGACGCGCGTATCGAATCCGGCGGCCGGTTCGACCGTCGCGCCGACGAGCAAGCGGCCGTCGTCGCGCGGCACGAGATAGGCCCCCGGTACCCACGTCGTGCGGCGCACGAGTCCGGCCGGCATCGCGAGCGCGAGCATCTGACCCTTGACCGGCTCGACCGGGATGCGAGCCGCCGGGGGAACGCCTTCGAGCGCGCCCGCCCACGCGCCGAGCGCGTTGACGACGACGTCCGCGGGCACGAAGCCGCCCGCGCCGCGGACGCCGAGGACGCGCCGCGTATCCGCTTCGAGCGCGACGCCGCGCGCCTCGACGTCGACCCGCACCCCGCGTGCGAGGCAGGCCGCGTGCAGCGCGCGCCCGAGCCGTCGATTGTCGACCGCCCCCTCGCTCTCGCTGAGGATCGCGCCGCGCACACTCGCGTCGAGCGAGGGTTCGACGCGCAGCGCCTCGGCGCGATCGAGATAGCGCGCCGCGATCCCGCGTGACGTCAAGACCGCGGCGTGCGCGCGGAGCCGGCGTTCGGCCGGCTCGTCGAACGCGGCTTCGATGATACCGTCGAGCCGGAGCCGCGCATCGACGCCGCCCGTCGCGCGCAGGCTCGCGACGAACGCCGGATAGCGCGCGAGCGAATCCGCGCAGAACGCTTCGAAGGCGGGGTCGTCGATCGCCTCCGTGTACGGCGCGAGCATCCCCGCGCCGGCCCACGACGCGCCGCGGCCGACGTCGCGCATCTCGATGACGCGCACGTCCGCGCCGCGGCGCGCGAGCTCGTTCGCGATCGCGAGCCCGATGAGCCCCGCGCCGAGGACGACGATCATGCGACGAGCCCGCACAGCGTCGCGAGTGCGGCGATCGCGGCGATGCGGTGCATCGCGATCCGTTCGTCCCACGGACGGCTGCGCGGCGTCTCGAAAGTTAACGACCGTAGCGTTCCGCGATGCAGCAGTGCGAGACTGTAGGGCCACTCCGGCGAATGCGCCATCTCGGCCTTCGTATCGGGGCGGATCCAACCGCGCGCGAGTTCGCGCAGGTGCGGTGCGTCCGCGTAGCCGAGCTCGAAATCGTCGTCGAGATCCTGCACGGCCAGGCCCGCATCGTCAATCGCGGCGACGATGCGCTCGCCGTACGGCGCGCTCCCGCCCATCACGGGCTCGTAGAGATAGAAGCCCTCCGCTTCGTAATCTTCGTGCAGATCGAGCGTCAGCGCGAACGTGCGATCGCGATTCGCGGTGAGGATCGCGCGCGCTTCGGGCGTCGTCCCCGCGCGCCCGAAACTTCGATTGATATCTGCGCCCTCGGCATTCGCGCGCGTGCCACGTTCGTAGCCGCTCGGATTCGTGCACGGCCAGATCCGATAGTTGAAGCGCGGGTCGAGCAGGCCCGATTCGACGAGCGAGAGCAGCGCCCACGGCGCCGCCGGCTCGTCGCCGTGGACGCCCGCCGCGATCGCGACGAAGGGCGCCTCCGGCGTATTGACGAGATCGACGCCGAGCAGCGTCCGGCGCGCTCCGACGCAGCCGAGTTCGCGAACGGGAACCCCCCGCGCGCGCAGCGCTTTCCACGCGCGCACGAGCTCCGCGTAGGGCGGCACGTTCACGCGAGTGCGGCGTCGAGCAATTCGATCGGATGCGCGTAGGTGAGCGTGATCCCGCGCTTCTCGAGCTGCGACTGGATCTGCAGCGTGCAGCCCGGATTCGCGCTCGCGAGGACGGTCGCGCGCGTCGATGCGACGTTCGCGGCCTTGCGCGCGCCGATCTCGGCCGCACTCTCGGGCTCGAGGATGTTGTAGACGCCCGCACTCCCGCAGCACTGCTCGCCCGACGGGATCTCGACGAGTTCGAGTTCGGGTATGCCGCGCAAGAGCGAGCGCGGCTGCTCGCGGATGCGCTGCGCGTGCGAGAGATGGCACGCGTCGTGATAGGCGACGCGCATCGGCAGCGGCCGGCGTTCCGCGACCGCGCCGACCTCGGCGAGGAACTCGCTGATGTCGCGCACCTTCGCGGCGAATCGTTCGCCGCGCGCGTCGCGGAAGAGTTCGCCGTACTCTTTGAGCGTCGAACCGCAGCCCGCGGCGTTGATGATCACCGCATCGTACGCGGAGAGGTCGCCGAACGCCGTGACGAGCCGCTGCGCGAAGCCGGTCGCTTCGTCGTGCCGGCCGACGTGCACGGAGAGCGCGCCGCAACAGCCCTGGCCGTCCGGCACGACGACGTCGTAGCCCTCGGCGCTGAGCACGCGGATCGTCGCCGCGTTCACGCTCCCGAAGAACGCACGCTGCACGCATCCGGCGACGAGCGCGACCGTGCCGCGCCGCGCGCCGCGTGCCGCCGTGAACGGCGGGAGCTTCGCGAACAACTGCGCCGGATCGACGGCCGGCGTGAGCATCTCGAGCGCCTGCAGTCGCTTGGGCAAGAGCCGCAATACGCCGCTGCGGCGCACGAGCGCCTGCAGCCCGGTGCGCGCGTAGAACGCGAGCCCGAGGCCGAGCACGCGCAGCCGCGCCGGATAGGGGAACGTCGCGAAGAGCATCGCGCGCAGGCCGCGTTCGAGCGGTTCGCGCGTCACCGTCGCATCGATCTTCGCGCGCGTATCCTCGATGAGCAGATCGTAGCGCACGCCGGAGGGACATGCCGTCACGCAGCCCATGCAGCCGAGGCACTGATCGAAATGCTTCAGCACCGTATCGTCGAGCGCGATCGCGCCCGTCTCGATCCCCTTCATGAGGTCGATCCGTCCGCGCGGTGAATCCGCTTCGAGCCCCCAGGAGACGTACGTCGGGCACGCAGGCAAGCAGAAGCCGCAATGCACGCAATCGTCGAGCAGTTCGGCGGTCGTCCGCATCGCGTGCGTCGTTTCGGTCGAGATCTCCATTACGATTGCGGTCCGCGGGGTGCGAACGACACGGCGCTGTCCTGCATTAGATGCCTCCGACGGAGTGATTCGGGTTGAGACGGCGCTCGGGATCGAAGCGAGCGCGGAGCGCGCGCATCAGTCCCGCCGCCGCGGGCGGCGTGCCGAACGCATCGAACGCGCCGGCGGGCGCTTTGACGGCGACGAGGTGTCCGCCGAGCGTTTCGACGCGCTCGCGCGTCCGCGCGAGCACGGGCGCGAGCGCCTCCTCGAACGCGTCCGGCCGCTGCAGATCGATCGCGACGAACGCGACGCCGATCGCCGGAAAAACGATCGGGCACGTCGGATCCGATTCGCCGTGCCGGTATGCGGCGAGCAGCGCATCGAGCTCGCCGAGCGACGCGCGCGGCAGCGATATCTGCACCAAGACGTTCGTGCGATTGCGCG
>CAZZYZ010000114.1:0-6595 GCA_964658425.1 Vulcanimicrobiota bacterium
GACCATTCGCCGCGCGACGCGAGCGCGTTCATGCGGCCGCGATGGGCGATCGCGGCTTGCGCCTCGCCGATCTTCGAATTGTCGCCCTTCCAGATGTGCATCGCCGAGTATTGCAGCGCGCGGCCGTACGAGAACGTCAGCGGCCACGGTGCGCCGAGCTCCTTTGCGAGCACGTTGATGGCGTTGAGGTGCGCCGTCGCATCCTCGTCGGCCTGACCGCCCGAGAGGAACGCGATTCCGGCGACCGACGCCGGCACGCAATTCATGAGCACCTCGATCGTCGACGCGGCGACGTCGTCGATCGAGGCCTTCTTCTGCGCTTGCTGACCGGGGACGGTCATGCTCGGCTTGAGGACCATCTCCGTGAAGCGCACGTTCGCGATCGCGAGTTCTTCGAAAACCGCGCGCAGCGCCCGAGTCGTCACGTCGACGCTCGTCTCGATCGACTGCGATGCGTGCGCGCCGTCGGAGAGAACTTCGGGCTCGACGATCGGCACGAGGCCTCCCTGCTGGCAGATCGCGGCATAGCGCGCGAGCGCGTGGGCGTTCGCGTGCAGGCAGGTCTGCGTCGGCATGCCGTGCTCGGTATCGATCGTGATGACCGCCCGCCATTTCGCGAACGTCGCACCCATCTTCACGTACTCATCGACACGCTTCGCGAGCCCGTCGAGGCCTTCCGTGATCTTCTCGTCGGGAGCACCGAACGCGAGCGGGAACGCGCCCGTGTCGAGCTTGATCCCGGGCATCGACTGATCGCTCTTGAGGATGTCGACCATCGTGCGGCCGTCGCGCGCCTTTTGGCGGATCGTTTCGTCGTACAGGATGACGCCGCTGAACATCGAGCCGAAGCCCGGCGCGGTGAAGAGCATGTCACGGTAATCGCGACGCATCTCTTCGGTCTCGGGGACGCCGATCGCGGCGAACCGCTTGTTCGCCGTACCCGTGCTTTCGTCGGCCGCGAGGATGCCTTTCCCCGGGGCGACCATGGCTTTCGCGACCGCTTCGAGCTGACTGCTCATGAGAGTGCGTGCTCCTTCAAGAGATTGGAAGTGGAGAGGCCGTTGACGTGCGAGTCGGAGAGATTCGCGAACGATTGCGTATTGTGCTTGCCGTCGACCATGCGAACCGTATCGGTGAGCGACGAGATGATGATCGATTGCGTGAACGCGCTGCCCTTTTTGTACGACACGCCCTGCAGCAGTTCGCCGTCCGTGACGCCCGTCGCCACGAGCATCGCGAGATCGGATCTGCACAGATCGTCGAGATGCAGGACGCGATGCGGATCGATCCCCTCTTTCTTCGCGAGGGCATCGTCGCCGTCGCGCAGCCAGAGGCGGGCTTCCATATCGCCGCCGAGCGCTTTTACGGCGCAGGCCGTCACGACGCCCTCCGTGGCGCCGCCGATCCCGATCATCATGTCGATGCGGCTCTTCTCCTCGAGCGCGGCGATGATGCCGTTGGCGATATCGCCGTCGCCGAAGAGCCGGACGCGAGCGCCCATCTCGCGCAACGCCCGCACCTTCTCGGCGTTGCGGGGCCGGTCGAGCAACGCGACGGTGAGTTCGAAGATCGGTCGGCCGAGAGCCTTGGCGACGGCGCGCACGTTCTCTTCGACCGAGGCCTCGATCGAGATCACGCCCTTGGCCTGCGGTCCGACGATGATCTTATCCATGTACGCGATGTGCGTGTCGAAGAGCGAGCCGCGCTCCGCAGCCGCCACGACGGCGATCGCACCCGGACCGCCGATCGAGGCGAGCGTCGTTCCGTCGATCGGGTCGACCGCGATGTCGACTTTCGGACCGTCCTTCGTTCCGATCGCCTCGCCGATGTAGAGCATCGGCGCTTCGTCCTTTTCGCCTTCGCCGATCACGACGACGCCGTCGATATCGACCTGGCCGAGCACGCTCCGCATCGCATCGACGGCAGCTTGGTCGACGGCGTTCTTGTCGCCGCGCCCCACCAATTTTCCGGATACGATCGCAGCGGCTTCCGTCGCGCGAAGAAATTCAAGTTCGACGCGAGCGTCGAGTGGGCGTCTCGTCATGTCCGGTCTTAAAACAAGCAACCTCGAAAATCATTCAGGTTCGGGGCGTCGAACGAGCGCACACATGCCCACGCTGACCGCCCCACGCTTGAGAGAACGATTTCCCAACCTCGACGGTGCGACGTATCTCGTCTCACATTCGATGGGCGCGGCGCCGCTCGGCGCGCGCGACGCACTCGGCGCCTATTGGGACGCGTGGTCGCAGCACGGCCCGGAAGCATGGGACGATTGGTTCCCGGAGCTCGCGGCGATCGCCGACGGCGTCGGATCGCTCTTCGGCGCGCACCCCGGAACGACGTCGCTCGTTCCCAACGTCTCGCTCGCGATGTCGGCAATCGCTTCAGCACTTGACTATTCGCACGATCGGTGCGAGATCGTCGTCGAAGAATTACAATTTCCGACCGTCTCGTACGTGTGGCGGGCGTGGGAGCGATTCGGGGCGCGCGTGACGACCGTGCCGTCGGACGACGGCCGTACGATGTCGACCGATCGTCTCTGCGAAGCGATTACGGAGCGAACCGCGGCCGTCGTGCTCTCGCACGCGGCATATCAATCCGGAGCCGTCATCGACGCGGCGGCGATCGCCGAACGCTGCCGCGAGACGGGCGCGATCTTCGTGCTCGATGCGTATCAAACGACCGGCATCTATCCCTTCGACGCGCTCGCGCTCGGGATCGACGTCGTCGTCGGGGGCAGCCACAAGTGGCTGTGCGGCGGCCCCGGCTGCGGCTTCATCTACGTGCGGCCGGGCCTGCGCGAGCGGCTCGCGCCGGTCGTCACCGGCTGGATGGGGCACGCCGATCCGTTCGGTTTCGAACCCGCGCCGATCCGTCACGCGCCGGACCAGCATCGGTTCACGACGGGGACGGCCACGATCCCGGGTTACGTCGTCGCGCGCGCGGGGCACGACGCGATTCGCGAGGTCGGCATCGCGCAGATCCGCGAGCACAACGTGCGCCTCACGACCGCCCTCGCCGAGGGAGCGCTCGCGCGCGGCTTCACGGTCCCGACGCCGATCGAACCGCGGCTGCGGACCGGCTGGATCGGGATGGATTTTCCGGGCGCCGGCGCCGCGACGAAAGCGCTCGTCGAGCGGCGCGTCTTCGTCGACTATCGTCCCGGCTGCGGGATCCGCGTGAGCCCGCATTTCTACACGACCGATGCCGAGATCGAGACGTTTTTCGGCGCGCTCGACGAGGTGAGGGCACGGCGCTGACGCGGCGCGCCGTAGCGATCGCCCTCACGCTCGGAGCGCTCTTCTGGGTCCGGGACGGGCGCCCGGCGCAAGCGCTCTCCGAGCAGCCGCTCCCGCGCTGCGTCGTCGTCGATGCGGGCCTCGTCTCCGAGCTCGATTCGCGCCGCGTGCGCGCGGGCGGCGGCTTCATCTTCAAGCTGATTTCGACGGTCCCGGCGACGGGGACGATCCCGGAGATCCCCCGGGGGACGCTCGGCTACGGCATCCTCGCCGTCGCCGAGCACGCCGGCTCGAACGGTAAATTCGGACGGCTCGTGTGGGAGCCGCGCTACCTGCAACTCCCCGACGGGACGCACTTCCCGGTGATGGCGGATCCGGCGCTCGCCGACGGCTTTGCGCAGGGCGCGAGCAACAGCATCCCCGAGGGCTTCGGGCTCGTGCCGCTGCTCGGAATCGCGATCGGCGGCTACAACGCGCTCCACCGCGGCAAGGAGATCGTCATCCCGCGCGGCACGCCGATGCGCCTCATCATCGGCGACGACATCGTCGAAGGCCGCTGCGTCGACCCGCCCGCCTCCGACCTCTGAATTGCAACGCTTCTGAACGCGGCGGCACTTATGAATGCCGTGAACGAGAACCGCCGCGAGCCGACGCTCCGATGACCGCCACCCTGAACGTCTCGGGGATGACCTGCGAGAACTGCGCCCGCCACGTCGGCGAGGCGTTGCGCGAGATCCCGGGCGTCACGGCCGTCCGCGTCGGGCTGGCGACGCAGACCGCCGTCGTCGAATCGCACTCCGAACTCGATCGCGCCGCGGCGGGCGAAGCGCTCGAAGAAGCCGGGTACGCGCTCGTCTCGTGACCGAGACCGCCGTCGAACGCGGCGGCGCCACGCGTTCCGAATTCGCGATCACCGGGATGACGTGCGCGTCGTGCGTCGCCCACGTCGGCCGGGCGCTGCGTAAAGTACCGGGCGTCATCGAGGCGAGCGTCAATCTCGCGACCGAACGCGCCTCGATCGACCACGCGCCGAGCGTTGCCGCCGAGACGCTCGAAGCCGCGATCGCGAAGGCGGGCTACGGCGCGCATGCGATCGTCGCGGATACGCCGCCGGACGACGACGACGCGCGCCGCGCGAGCGAGCTCGTGCGCAAAGGTCGCCTCGTCGGACTGGGGATCGCGCTCGGCGTTCCGCTGCTCGTCCTCGCGATGTTCGCGCCCGACTTCCCCGCGAAGGCGTGGCTGATGTTCGCGCTCGCGCTGCCGGTCTACGCGCTCGTCGGATTCGATTTCCATCGCGGGGCGCTCGCGACGGCGCGTCACGGTACGGCGAACATGGATACGCTCGTCTCGCTCGGCTCGAGCGCGGCGTTCGGCTATTCCGTGTACGCCGCGCTCGCGAGCAAACCGACGTATTTCGAGACCGCCGCCGCGATCGTCACGCTGATCGCGCTCGGCAAATATCTCGAGTCGCGCGCGCGCGGCAAGAGCGGCGACGCGTTGCGTTCGCTCGTCGCGTTGCAGCCGCGCACCGGCCGCCGCCGCGAGGCCGGCGGCCGGATCGTCGAGACGGACGCGAGCCTGCTGCGCGTGGGCGACCTCGTGCTCGTCGCCGCGGGCGAACGCATCCCCGTCGATGGCGACGTCGTCGAGGGGCGCAGCGCCGTCGACGTCGCCGCGCTGACGGGCGAACCGATCCCCGAGGACGTCGCGCCGGGATCCGTCGTGCGCGCGGGCACGCTCAACGGGAACGGCGCGCTCGCGATCGCGGTCACGGCGGTCGCGGGCGAGACCGCGCTCGCGCGGATCGCACGCGTCGTGCGCGACGCGCAGGGCTCGATGCCGCCCGTGCAGCGGCTCGCCGATCGCGTGGCGGGCGTCTTCGTCCCCGCGATCGTCGCGATCGCGGGGGCGACCTATCTCGGCTGGATCGCGACCGGCCATCCGTGGCCGCGCGCGCTCGTCGTCGCGGTCGCCGTGCTCGTCGTCGCGTGCCCGTGCGCGCTCGGTCTCGCGACGCCGATGGCGATCATCGTCGGCGTCGGCGTCGGCGCGCGCCGAGGCCTGCTCTTCCGCGACGCGACGGCGCTCGAGAAGCTCGCCGCGGTGACGGGCGTCGTCTTCGATAAGACGGGAACGCTCACGCTCGGACGCCCCGAGGTCGTCGCGCGGCATACGGCGCCGGGGACGGACGAACGCGATCTCGTTCGCATCGCCGTCGCGCTCGAACGCGCCTCGACGCATCCGCTCGCACTCGCGATCGTCCGCGACGGCGAAGCGCTCGCGGGCGATGCGTCCGCAACGGATGTCGTCGCCGATCCCGGCGGCGGCGTCCGCGGCGATGTCGGCGGCGTCGCCGCGGCGATCGGGACGCAGCACTATCTCGAGAGCATCGGTACCCGCGAGCTCGAACTCGTCGCGAGGCTCCTCTCGCCGGACGCGAGCGCGGCGATCGTCGCGTTCGACGGCATCGCGGCCGGCGCGTTCGAATTCGCCGATACGCTACGGCCCGAAGCGCCCGCGGCGATCGCGCGACTGCTCGCACTCGGCGTCGGCGCGAGCATCGTCAGCGGCGACGCACGCGGTGCCGTCGGCGCGGCAGCGGCGTCGCTCGGAATCGCGGACTGGTCGGCGCGTGCGACCCCGGTCGAGAAAGCGGAGATCGTTCGCGCGCGCGAGCGTGCGAACGAACGGCTCGCATTCGTCGGCGACGGGATCAACGACGCGCCCGCCCTCGCGACCGCGAGCGTCGGCCTCGCGATGGGCGGCGGGGCCGCGATCGCGCTCGAGACCGCGGGTGCGGCGATCCTCTCGAACGACCCGCGCGCCGTCGCGACCGCGATATCGCTCGCGCGCGCCACGCTGCGCACGATCCGCATCAATCTCTTCTGGGCGTTCGCCTACAACGTCGTGCTCGTGCCGCTCGCCGCGGTCGGGATCGTGAGCCCGATCTTCGCGGCCGCCGCGATGGGCTGCTCGAGCCTTTTCGTCGTCGCGAACTCGCTTTTTCTGCGACGCTTTCACGATCGAACGGTGCCCGGCGAACCGTCTGCGCCCAATCCGTCGGCATTGAATACAACGTAAAGTCGTACGCTAAGCGGCGCGTCCGAAAGGGCGACGTGCGTTTGATCGCCCTAGAGCGGCATGGGGAACACGCACGGCTCGTATTTTCACGATATGCGAGCCGCACGCCGTTACCCCTCAAGGGTTCGCTGGAGATACCGTTTGTACGCGCTCGTCGTTTTCGTTCTCGTCGGTGCCCTATTCGCCTCGCCGTCGCCCACGCCCGACGCACCGATCGAAGCCCGGCCGCAACGAGCTGCGAGCTCCGCGGCGGAGCCGTGTCCATCCGCAGT
>CAZZYZ010000114.1:6605-9687 GCA_964658425.1 Vulcanimicrobiota bacterium
GCGCCCGCCTCCCGGTGCAACGCTCGCGACTCCGGCGACGCCCTCGCCGTGCTCGAGCGCTGCCCCACTCAAACAGATCGGGCACATCAATTCGGTCGGTCGCAGCACGAATCTCGTCGGCGTCGCGATCTCGGCTTCCACCGGAACGATCAACCAAGGGCAGATCGCGACGCGCCCGCTCTTGCGGCCGGGAGAGGTGCTCGAAGATATCCCCGGCCTCATCATCACCCAGCACAGCGGCGGCGGCAAAGCGAATCAATACTACCTGCGCGGCTTCCAACTCGATCACGGCACGAACCTCGATGCCGAGATCAACGGTGTGCCGGTCAATCTCGGAACGCACGCCCACGGCCAGGGGTATTCCGATATCAATTATCTGATGCCCGAACTCGTCAGTTACGTCGAATTCAAGAAAGGCACGTACTTCGCCGACCAAGGCGACTTCGCGGTCGCCGGCGGATACGCGCTTCATTACCGCAACACCATCGCACCGACGACAGAATTGACGCTCGGCGATTTCGGCTACGACCGCTTCTTCACCGCGAGTTCCTCGCAGGTGGGCGGCGGAAATCTCCTGTACGCTGCGGAGATCGCGCACGACAACGGATCGTACGTGAAAGCGGATGAATATCATCGCTACAACGGAACGCTTCGCTACTCGTCGACGCACGGTCCAAACGATTTTGCGGTGACGGCAATCGCATACGATGGTGCGTTCGGGTCGACCGATCAAATTCCGCAACGCGCCGTGGACCGGGGCTCGATAAGCCGTTTCGGTTACGAGGATCCGACGGACGGCGGCAACACGTACCGGTACGCCCTCTCATCGCAATTCACACATACGGATCCCAACGGCGCAACGAAATTCAACGCCTACGGCGTAGACTCGCTCCTCGACCTGAACTCGAACTTTACGTACTATCAATTCGACGCGAACGATTATTACAACGTTACGCAAAACCCAATCACGTGCAACGTGGCCTACGTCTCGTGTACTCCCAATGCCGGAACCGCCGCCGCGCCCCGTACGAACAAGTATCAATCGTTCTGTCCTGCGAATAATACCGCGCCGGCCGGAGCTGCCCCGCACTCCGTGGCTCTAACGCCCTATACATTCACGTGCGGCGATCAACGCGAACAAGTCGATAAGCGAATGTACTATGGCTTCGACGCAAGCCGTAGCTTTACGACTCCCGCCGCCCTGACGACGTTCGGCATCGGATTGCGGAACGATAATGCCCCCGTCGTCGGACTTTTTCTTTCGAACGGTCAACAACAGTATCCGAACGGCACGCTCAGCGACGATCATGCAACGATCACGGGTGAGTATGCGTACGTCGAGTCGCGCCTCAAATTCGGTTCGAAGCTGCAGTTCACGCCCGGCCTCCGTCTCGATCATTACGATTATACCGTCGCCGCTTTCGATCCGGTGAATTCAGGTGCGGCGACCGAAGCGATGCTCAATCCGAAATTCGCGCTCGCCTACGCCGCTTCGCCGCATCAAGAGTTCTACGCCGATTACGGCACGAGCTTCCATTCCAACGACGCTCGCGGGGTCGTGGGGAACGACGATCCGCAAACACATGCGCCGTTCGACCCGACGGGAGCCCCGGTGCAGTTCAATTCGCCGTTGACACGGGCGGTCGGTTACGAGCTCGGGTATCGATACTCTTCGCCGAAGATCACGACGACCGTCTCGGCGTTCCGTCTGCTCGTCGCGAACGAGCTCATTTTCGACGGCGATCATGGTACGACGTCCGTCGGCGGACCCGACGTTCGGCAAGGTTTCGAGCTCGCGAACTATTACACGCCGACCAAATTCTTGACCTTCGATGCCGATCTCGCGACGACGACAGCTCGTTTCCTGACGGATCCACTCGATCAAGGCACCGGCGTACCGGAGTCGCTCGCGGCGGTCGTCTCGACCGGAGCGACGCTCGATCAACCCCGCTTTGCAGCGAGCCTACGGATGCGATATTTCGGCCCGCGCGTTCTCGACACGCAAGGCGACGCAAACTCTCCGCCGTCCATGACGTTCAACACGCAAATTACCGCGAAGCTCCCGCGTCGCGCCGCGATCACGCTCGACGTCTTCAACCTCTTGAACTCACCGTCGGCGGACGTAACGTATTACTATCCGTCGTGGCTAAAATCGGACGCGCGAAAACCGGCGCTGGCAAACAACCCGGCGATCGATCCGGCGCTCGGCGGAAGCGGCGTCAACGATTACCATTTCCATCCGTCGCAGGCGCGAACGGTTCGCCTCACCTACACGGCCGGCGTGTAAGTTCGCCGTTCGGTACGCGATCTAGCCCGAGGTCCGGCGAGACCCCGAGCGGCGCCGCGTTGCCAAGAGGAGCATGCCGAGCACGAAATTTCCGCCGGGCCGCCTTGACAGCGCGGCGAGATAGCGACTACGGTAATGACGCCGATCGACCCGACGGCCGTAAGCGTTTACGTCAACCAACGCGATCTCCGGCATCCGCTGCTTCCGCGCGGCTGCCCTTGCATCGCTGAGGTATCTCGACGTGACGTTCTCTCCATCGCGCATGCCGGCGCCGGCGCGCATCGGCCTCTTCGTATTCTTCGTCGCGGGGCTCGCCGACGGCGTCCTGCTCCCGTTCTTCGCGCTGTGGGCGCGGCGCGAAGCCGGCGTTCCGGTCGCGGCGATCGGCATACTCCTCGCGTGTTATGCGGGCGGCGAACTCGTCGCGACGCCGTTTCTCGGCGGCATCGCCGATCGCGTCGGCAGGCGACCGGTCTTGATCGCTTCCACAGCCGGCATCGGCGGCGGCTTCGTCGCGCTCGGGTACGTGCGCGGACCCTGGCTCGCAGGTTGTGCGCTGCTCGCGGTCGGCGTGTTCGAAAGCGTCCTGCATCCGACGGCCGCCGCGATATTTGCAGACGTCGTCCCCGCGAACGGCCTGCGCCGTCAGTACGCGCTCGCGCGCATGGCGTCGGCGGCGGGCGGGATCGTCGGACCGCTTCTCGGTGCTGCGCTCGCGCGCATCTCGCTCGGCTTCGTGTTCGCCGCGCCCGCATGCGCGATGCTCTTCGGCGCGACGATCGTCGCGCTGCTGCT
>CAZZYZ010000115.1:0-9621 GCA_964658425.1 Vulcanimicrobiota bacterium
CCGTCGGAACGGTCGGCATCTGCTGGCGTCCGCTCCGCGAGAGCCCGGCTCCGGACATCCGTCCCGCGAGCCCCTGTTGCGCGGCTCCGCCGAGTTGATACTCCGCGGCGTTGCCTTCGGCGCCGACGTTCATGCCCGTCAGGATCGAAGCGAACAGCGACGGCAGGATGCGGACGATGTAGAGGAGCGAGAACGAGACCGCGGCGGCGCTGATCGCCTGTTTGAGGACGTTCGAATCGACGCCGCCGTTGCCGGGTGTGAGGTTATTGAATTGAAAATTCGCGACGTCGGCGGCCCAGAGCGTCGAGAGCGACATGGCGAAGCCGATGACGAAGATGATCGTGACGAAGCGCAAGAGCGCTTGCATGACGATGACCCAATACCCCGATCCGAACTGTCGCGTCGCGGGCGATCCGAGAAAGCCGAGCGAGAACGCGGCGACGGGGAGGATGAGATAGATCTGCAGGTAGGCGATCACGAGCTCCACGGCGATGAACACGAACGCACCGATGATCCCGATCGCGAGCGCGAGCACGAACCCGAGAACCATCTGGTTCGAATTGTAGACCGAGCCGTTCAAGCCCGCGCCACCCGCGCCGACGCCCGCGCCTTGCCCCGCCGTCGTCGCGTCCTGGACGTGCTTGACGAGCGGAAGCGCGATCGTGACGCCCTCGTCGACGATCCGCTTGGGCGTGAGCGCATCAATGGATCCCGTCGCCTTACCGAAGGTCGCGTCGTAAATATTCGTCAACGTGGCTTGCACCGCGTCGGGAGTGGGCGTCGTTGCCCCGACGGCAACGTCCGACGTCGCATTTCCGGTAATGATGTCAGTCATCTGCAAGCCGACGAGGGAAATTGCGGGCAAAACCTTAGGAGCCAGTTGAATGATAACGTATGGAAGTCCGAGCGCTAGAAGCGACGAGAGGATGACTTGACCTAGCCCGGTGATCGTCTGATTGCGGATGTAGTACGCGAGGACGCGCACCATGAGCGTGAGCGCGGCGAGTGTCGCGAAGATATATTGCGCAAGATCGATCGAATTATCGAAGATATTGAATGTGGTCGAGATGTTGAACGCGGTGTTGATCTCGTCTTGCATCATCCCGGCCGCGCGCGCGCGGTGGCCGAGGGCGAACATCAACGCGATGATCATGAAGGCCGCGACCGTGGCGCGCGTCGCCGCCGGGCGTGTTTCCATCACGTACGCGATCCGCGCCGAAAGATCGTCGATCCAAACCACGATCCGCGACGCGAATCGATTCCACGGAGTTTCGACAGCGATCGATTCGGCGAGCACCTCCGGCTCTTCCGTCGTCGTCTTGGCCACGCCGTCTTCGATCATGCCGGAACCTCCTCCAAAATGTACGAGTCGCTGGCGTCGTCGACTCCGAGTACGCGCGCGACTTCCGTCACGCGACGTCGTCCGGTCTCGCGATCGCGATGCATGAATATGAGGACGTCGACGACGCGCGCGATCATGCGCCGGATCGGCGTCTTACCGTTGAGACGCAACAGATCTTCGAGCCGGAACAACGTGTCCACGCAGCTGTTCGCGTGCGTCGTCATCATCAGCCCCTTCGTGCCGGTATTGAGCGCCATCGTGAGACCGAGCGCGCTGAAGCCGTCGCGGACCTCACCCCAAACGAGAAAATCGCCGTTGGAGCGCAGCGCGTCTTCGAGCGCGTCGGAGAATTCGTACGTGTATCGAACCACGCTTCCGTTGCTCTCGTGATGCGCCTGATCGATCCGCGCCATGAGGGGGAGGATGTCTTCGAAATCTTCGTAGCGGAGTTCACGGCGATCCTGAACCACGACGCCGCGCGCCGACGGATGGAGTTGCGCTTTCTTGTTGAGGAGCGCGTTGAGCAACGTCGTCTTCCCGGAATTCACCGATCCCGCGACGCCGATGTTCGCTTCGTTCTCGATCGCTTGCGTGAGATACGCCGCGTGGCGCTCGCTCATCTCGCCCTTCTCGACGTAGCGTTCGAGCGGGAAGACGTGCTTCGCGTGGACGCGGATGATGAGCGACCACCGGTTGATCGGCGGGCAGAACGCTTGGACGCGGCAGCCGTAGAGCGGGAGATCGCATTGCAGGCGCGAGTGCAGGTGATCCATGGCGCGCCCGAACTCCGAGTTCGCGAGATACGAGATGAGTGCGGCGCGCTGGCGCTCGTCCATCCGTTGCGGGGCGAGATATTTCCCGCGCCCGAATTCCTCGATGAACACCCGCCCGTCTTCGTTCGCCGTGATGTTCGTGACGAACTCGCGATCGAGATATTCGCGGAGCGGGCCGAGGAACGCGTAGAAGCGGGCGCGATCGAGTTCGAGGTCGGCATCCGACTTCGTTCGCACGACGTCTTCCGGCGGCGCGGCGGCAGAGACGCGCTGCTCGGCGCGCGGGAACTCGACGATCGTACCGATCCGATCCATACTAGGCACGCGCGTCCGCCGCTAAGGCCGACGCGAGCGCTTCCGTCGCGGATTCCGCCTCGACGTTGATCGCGTGCGCGCCGTTTGACGGTGCGTTCTTGCGCTCGCGATAGCTCCGAACGTACGCTTCGTACGCTTCCCACCGCTTCCGGCCCTCGGGCGAGAGACCGTCACGCACGCTCGCGACGAAGAGCGGCTCGTTCGCACGCGACGACACGCCGTCGCGCGCGTACGGAAGCTTCGCACGCGACGCGAGCGTTTTGTTCTTGAAGTACTCCCATTTGCGCAAGAAGTAATTGTGACCGTTGTAGATCGCGATGTAGCGGTCGCGTTCGATCTGCATGATCTCTTTTTCCGAGAGGAGCGGGAGCGTGACGACGTCGAGCGTCTCCTGCGCTTGCGAGGCCATGAGTGCGAAACGGCCGCCCGACGTGCTGCGTTTGTGGACGAGCTCCGTGCGATCGCCGAGCATCTTCTGGATCGCGATCGCCCCGTCCGAGGTCTTCGGCCGACCGTAGATCATGACGTCCATCGTTTCGTCGAGCAAGTTGTCGTGACCGTAATACTTGCGTTGCTGCGCGACCGATTGCCAGATGAGCCACAAGTACACGCCGTACCCGCGAAAATAGCCCGATCCGTGCTCGATCTCTTGCAGGCGACGCCACGCGGCGGCTTCGTCCATCGCGAGGACGGTCGGCCGCAGGTTGCCGCGCGCGCTGCGTCCGCCGAGATCGAGCGTGCCGCCCGACGTCAACTCCTCGACCGCATCGCCGACGACCATGCGGAGATACGGACGTAACTTCGGGATGTCCATCGGATCCATCGCGAGATACACGATCGACGCGGCATCGGGATCGTTCGCCATCTCGCGCCACGAGAAGCTCGAGCGCGTACAGAAGCGATTGAGGATCTCGGACCGATACGGCGCGAGATACGTGATGAACGTCGAATACACGCCGGCGCGCTCGCGCTCGTCCTTGTTGAGCATCTCGCGGACGGCCTGCGCGATCGACGGCTTCACGCGCGTCGTTACCGTCGTCCCTCCCGGGCCTTGCTCCGTCCAACCGTAGATCCCGGCGATATCGTCGTCGGCCGTGAGCATGTGCTCGAGAAGCGCTTCGAGCGTCGGAAACGACGAGACGTATTCGAGCAGACCCGGCAACGAAAACGATTCGTAATCGCCCGTGACGAGCGCGCGGTAGCCGAGCTTTTCGATCACCGCGGCGCCCCACGAGAGCGCCGTCCGATCCCAATGCGTTTTGAGACCTTCGCCTTCGCCGTCGACGATCGCGAGCGTCCGGAAGTAACAATCCTGGAAGCCGCGATCGGTTCCGAGACGGATACTCCAAAACGGATTGTACGTCGCGAGCCCCTCGTCGGGCACGTCGACGTTCCCGGCCACGCCGAGCGGCGCGAGTAAGTGGACGCGTTTTCCGAGCACGCTCGACTGGTAGCCCGACGTCTCGCGAAACAATTCGAACTTCGGATCGGAGGCGATGATGACGGGTTCGCTCCCCCACGGATGCGAGCGGCGCTTCGTCTCGTCCCACGACGGTGCGTCGAGATGCCGGAGCGGGATCAAGAGATTGGATTTGAGGAAGGACGATTTTCCGCCGCCGGGCGGTTCGACGTACGAGATGCCGAGTTCGCCCGAATACCGCAACGCGCGGGTCCCGCCCGCGCCGTCGAATCCGCCGATGATCGGCCCGGCTTTGGCATCGAGCAACCTGTCGCTTTTCGCGACGCTCGCCGAAGCCCAGCGCGAGCCCGAATCGTGGAGATCGCTCGCATCGCCGCCGTTGCGTTGCAACAGGAACATGATGCCGCCCGCAACGGCCATCCCGACGAGCATCGAGATGCCCGCTTCGATCGGAAACGAGCCGAAAGCGGCGTAGACGTCCGCGGGATATCGCGACGTCGGACGGCGCATCACGTGTTCGAGCGGTTGGTAGAACCGTAGGATCCACGACGCCCATGCCCAGGGCGGGAAGAGTCCGACCGCACGTACGCCGAGCGCGGGATTGAAGTGCAGCCGAAACGCGAGGATTTCGGTGAGCGTCTGGCTCGCGACGGCGACGCCGAAGATCAGGGCGAAGGGCAACGCCGCCGAGATCGGGCGTTCGCCGATGCGTTTGGGTCGGGAGATCGTCGGCGCGTTGGCGGGCACGACTTACCGCTCGATTTCCAATCCGTGCGGAAATCCAACGCGGCTTTCCGTCTGGATGACTTCGCGACGGATACGGCCCAGATTACCCGGGTCGACGCCTTCGTTTACGAGCGTTCGCGCGAGCCGCTCGGCCTCGGAGCTGCCGATGCCGAGCGCCGGTCCGGCGACGTTGAGCGCGGCGCCCGTCAAATCGAGCGCGGGTTCGAGTAATGCCGTCGGACCGACGGTGAGACTCTGGGCGAAGCCGGTCGTGATGCGACCGAGATCGAGCCCCGGGCGAAGCTCTGCGAGCTCGCTTCCGACGACGGCCGACATCTGGTGTTCGTCGAGGAGATGCACGGACCACAAATCGTTACCGAGATTTTTCGCGAACGCTCCGGAGACGACGCGACGCGTCTCCGGATCGACGCGTCCGACGAGATCGAAGCCGCCGTGGGAAAAGCCCGCGTCGAAATTCCCGATCACGTTTTGCAACGCGCCGGCGACCCCCGCATCGACGCGACCCAATACGACGTCGATCATCGGCCGATCAGTACTGCATGCCCGCCGTCGGCGGCGCGTTCGTATCGAGGAGCGCCGCGCGCTGCGCGGCCGCGTCTTTGACGTCTTGTTGTTGCTGCAAATCTTGTGCGGCCTTGAACTTGCTCGCATTGTCGTTCTGCGTCATCTGTGCGAGCATGATATCTCCGAGCGCGATCTGACCCTGACGATTTCCCTGCGCGCCCAACATTTCGCCCTGCAGCCCAGTCAGCACGGCACTCGTAATGGATTGGTTTTGTGAACTGACGAGTGCCTGGGCGACCGCGTCTCCCGCCGAAGTCGGGTGTTGATTCTGCGTAGTCACGACGAAATTCTCGAAGCTCGACATCGACGCCGGAGAATCGAACGCCATGTTCTTATATTGCGCGAGTTCTTGTTTCGCATAAGCGATTTCTTGATTGAGTTGTTGCAGTCGGGCGGCATCGTCGGCGATCGTTTTTGCCATATTTGCCGCTTGACCAATCCAGGGCGCAATCGACGTAACGTCGGTAACCGGCAGGACGTAGGCGGACGCCGAAATCGGCTGCAACTGCAAGAGTGCCACAACGGCAGCGGTTCCAACCGCGATACGCATGAAGGGAGCTTTGCGCATTATTCTTTCTCCTTGCGGACGAGCCGCCGACGTTGGAGCGGAAAGGCGAGACGGGTCTATGAGTCGCTTGCTATTACGAAACGTTACTCGAGAGCGAGAGTTCGTCCCGCGAGCGACGCGCGAGATCGAGGGCGGTCGTGAGGTCGGCGATGACGCGTTCGTCGACGCCTTCGAAGCGGAGGAGTTCTTCGCGCCACGTGTTCGGATATCGTACGATGAATTCATCGAGACGTCGATTGTCCGAATCGCGGGATCGGCCGATCACGGCGAGCCAGGCCTTGTCGAAGGCCCAACGGATGATCTGCAGTTCGTGGCTACCCGGTTGGTGGACCATGAGCGAATAGGGCGGGATCTCGGCGAGCAATTCGATGCCGCGGCGCGTGAGGCCGACTTCGGCGTACATCGCGCGCACCTTCTCGTCGTCGAGCACGTCCGTGTTCTTGAAGATGAATCGCGTCTTGCACGCTTCGAGGATGTCGTTGAGGATCGCGGACTTCGCGAAGTCGCTCGCCGCGTTCGACCAGAGACCGAGCGCCATCTTTTCCTTGCGGCCCATCTTGAAGAGTTCTTGAATGAACTTCTGGCCGAGCGGATGACCGAGTAACGTGTGCGCTTCGTCGATCTCGAAGAGCCAGTGGTAGTCGAAGTTCCCGGTCGTCTGCTTGAGGCGACGCACCTGGCTTCGCGACTTCCAGAACATCACGGTCAGCACCGGAATGAGGAACTTCGAGGACATCGAGAAGATCCGGCCGATCTCGACGACGTTGAAGAGCCCCGTCGTGAACGAGTCGGTCTCGCAATCGAGCGTCGGTCCGAGCACGCCCGCACGCGTGTACACGTAGATCGCCGGACGCAAGACGCCTTCGGGATCCTGCAGTAACTCGTAATACGCCTTGAGCGAGCGCAGGTGTGGCGGCAGCGCCCCGATCGAATCCATCGCGTTCTCGATCGCGCGCCGACGGACGGGCGTTACCGACACGCCTTGGAGCTCGATGAAGCCCTCGATGATATCGATGAGTTCGCGGCGATTCTGCGGATCGTCGATGTCGGAGAAGAGTGCGAAACCGGGCGAATTGTCGCCGAGCACGTCGTAGAAGTTGCCGTCGAGGAATCGCGTGAGGCGGTAGAGCGATTTCCCGCGATCGATCCCGGTGAACCCCGCGTAGGGAAGCCGGGCGACCCACTGCGCCGCGACGTGCGCGAGGCTGACGGATTTCCCGCTCCCGGTACCGCCGATGCCGAAATGGTGGAACACGTCGCGGGGTTCGTCGTTGAGATGCACTCGGTAGAGCGTCTCGCCGAAACCGCTGATCGCGTACGAGATCGCGGGCGTGCGCTTCGGCAAGGTCGGCGAATCGATAAAGCGTCGGCCGCTCGACTCTTCGTGAAACGAGAACATGTTCGCCACGTTGACCGCGTTGAGCGGATACTTCCGGACGCCGTGGTATCCGTCGCCCGGTAGGCTCGCGAAGTAATCGTCTTCGGCCGTCAGCGTGGCGCGGAACGCCTTGTAGCCGATTTCGTCGAACATCGCGACGACGCGCTGACACGCCTCGTTCGCCCGTTTCGCATCGGTCGAACGCACGATGACGAAGGGGCTCACGAGCCCGAAGCGGCCGCCGCTCGATAGGAAGCCGATCGCCTGGCGCGCGCTCTCGGCCATGTCGATCGAGTGCGGATCGGTCATCGACATCGACTCGTTCGTTTTCGTCTGCCATTCCGTGTACGAACTCTGCAGGATCTTCTTCGCTTCCGATCCGCTGAGCGGGATCCACCGAATGACGAGCGAGTAATCGATCTTGAGGTCGTCGAGGCGCGAGAAGACGAGCGGGATCGTCTCTTCCGGGATCGACTTCAGCGTGACGATCCGGGTCTCCATATCGCCGACCATCAGGTCGAAACCACCGCGGAAACTCTCGCCGAGAAGTCCGTTCAGCGCCTGTCCCGGCGGCGGCACGACGATCTTGCGCGATCGTCCGGAGATACACCATCCGAGATGCTCGAGCAACTCGGATCGATCGCGTAGGATGCCCGCGAAATCCGGCTCGCGAACCGACGCGAGACGACGGACCGATCCGTACGAACGGAAAAACGTTTCGACGCGCTCGAGTTGTTCCTCGAACTCGGCGAGGACGTCGTCCTCCGAGCGCATCGCCGACGACTGGCCGACCGACGTCGCCGCATTGATCCGCTCGACGCGTTCGGAACTCGGGAGCCACGCGATCGACACGATCCGACGGCTCCGATACGTGCGTCCCGAAGCGAAGTACGCGCGCCGTCGTCCGTCGAGCCACTCGAGCACGGGATGCGGGAATTCGGTCGGGCGCGGATCGTATTCTCCGTAGAGGCCGTGCCGCAGATGCATGTGGACGACCATGCGATCGCTGAACTGCGAGATCGCGCGACCGATCCCGAAATCGGCTTGCCCGAGGCCGGCTTCGTCGTAAGCGTTCGCGTCGGGAGCGGTCATCTCGAAGCAGGCGAGATACGCGCCGTTCGAGAGCTTCACCGTCCCCGGCGCCACCAATCGGCGATAGAGCAACGCGCTCGCGTGACCGTGGCGAAAACGCTCGCGACGTTTCTTCAGCGAGAGCGTCCGCAAGCCGGACGAGAGTTCGAACGCGGCTATCGCGACGACGATCAGCGTGCCGATCCCGGCGACCCAAGGCCATACCTGCGCGGCCGTCAGCGCGAACGTCACGATCTCACGCGCTTAAAGGAGGCGACGAACTTCGGATCTGAGCCGAAATGCGATGCGTCGTCCGGAACGACGCCGCTCCACGCGAAGAGGCGCCAGGTGATGTACACGGAGAGCTCGTCGAAGAAATACGGAGAGATCGCACCGAGGATCCGTCCGGCGAGAAACAGCCCGCCCGCGACCAAGAAGAGCAGCGGAACGAACATTCCCAACAGCGCGACAAGTCCGACGACGAGCAACACGCGATCGTCGACGCCGAGAATGAGCTTGGCCCGGAGCGCGCCGAGAAAGACGGGCATCCCGGGGGCGCGTCCGAACCCGCTCATCGTCCGCGGTACCTAGAGCCCGGCGCCTTGGCCCTGAAAAACCCCGGCGACCGCATCTGCGTTGATCGCGATAACGCCGAGGATGATCACGCCGAGAAACTCGAAAATCGATCGCGCGATGTTACGATGCTGGACGAAATCCCAAACGAGCACGCCGAGCAAGAAAATACAAGCGAACGCGGCTAGGCCCTTCACGAATGTGGTGACTTGCGTTTTCGCCGCATCGAGTTGAGGAATGTCGGTCGTCCCCGCGCTCACCGCGTGAATCGCTAAGATCATAAAGACGGGGGTGAGCACGGGTACCCACGTGCGGAGGAACTGCGTTTTCGAGGTAGCCATTAGATCTCCAAATCGTAAGCGCTCGCATCGTTCGAACGACGCGCCGTATAGTGATGTGGGAACTGCGGTCACGATATCCATCGATTCGATGTGTCCGCGAACGCACGGTTCGCGGAGCGCGGGTGCAATCGCCACTTTACGATCCCGCGGGCGACACGAGAAGCGGCATTCCTACGCCGATGATCCTCGAAGATGAGACGCCTCCATAGTACCGAGAATCCCAACTCTTAAACCAATCTCCGAGGAGCCAGATCACGTTCGGTGCGACGCGATACGTAGACGCGACGACCGTCGTCATTATCGGTCTTCCGCGCGAATCGCGCGATAAGCGCGCGCTTCCAATAATTGCACGACCGTTAACCGAAAGTCCAGTACGAGAAACGGTGACGCGGTCTCCCGCTAACGCGATGACGCGCTTCATGACCGGCAACACGCGCTCCGGACAAAATCCCGAAAACAGATAGCCCGCGCGACGCCCTTCGAGCGCGACGCGCGGCGGCAGGCAGACCAAAACGTAGGATCCTCGTTT
>CAZZYZ010000116.1:0-6063 GCA_964658425.1 Vulcanimicrobiota bacterium
CGGGCCGCGGCGGCGCGGTCGCGGGCGTCCGGCTCGCGAGCGGCGAGCTCGTGCGCTCCGCCCGGGTAATCGCCGCCGTGCCGATCGCGGACGCGGCGCGACTCTGCCCGCCGCTCGGGCGCTCGCTGCGGCCGATGCTCGCCGCGCTCCCGCAGCGCTGGGGCGCGTTCACCGTCTACTGCGGTCTACCGGCAGGCATCGTTTCGCCGGATCTCGCCGCCCACCATCAGTTTGTGGGGCGCTACGGCGAGCCGCTCGGCGAAGGGAACACCGTGTTCGCCTCGTTTTCCGATGAGGGCGCGGTGCGGCGCGCGCGGAACGGCGGCCGGGCGGTCACGCTCTCGACGCATACGGACGTCGCGCGCTGGGAGCGCGCGTATCGCGACGGAACGCTCGCCGAACTCCGGCGGACGTATACGGCTCGGCTACTCGCGGCGCTCGAGCGGATCGTGCCGGGTGCGGCGGAGCGTGCCGAGATCGTCGAGGCGGGCGATCCGCACACGTTCGCGCGCTACACCGGGCGCGCTCGCGGTCTCGTCGGCGGGCTCCCGCAGACGCCGTTCCGCGCGACGCTCGGCGCGCTCGGCCACGCGACGGGCGTCGCGGGGCTCTTCCTATGCGGCGATACGGCGTTCCCGGGGCAAAGCACCGTCGGTGCGACGCTGAGCGGCTACAACGCCGCCCGCGCCGCGACTCAGTTCAGCTTCTCTTCTAAACTCTCGATGAACTTCGCGCGCTCGATGATGTAGCGCTCGTGCGTCCCTTCGGCGACCTTCTCGCGTTCGTCGAACGCGGCGACCGCGAAGTTCACGCGGCGCCCGTCGATGCCGATCACTTCGACTTCCGTTCGCAGAATCAAGCCGACCGGCGTCGGTGCGAGGTGCGAGAGCTCGACGCTCGAGCCGAGCGAGACCTCGCCTTCGGCGAGGACCGGGGCCAGGCAATGGACGGCGGCTTCTTCGATGAGCTGCAGCAGCATCGGCGTCGAGATGGCCTCGACGCCCGTATTGCCGGCCTTCTCGGCAGTCATCCATTCTTCGACGCGGGTTTGGCTACGATATTTCCGTCCGATCTCGAGCTTCGCGACCATGCGCCGTAGGTTTGCTTCTCACTGAGACCCTCCCGCGTCGTGAATCATTTTGATGCGATACGTCGTAGAAAGAACCGTCGCACGCGTTTCCGAGGGAGCCGTTTCGTCGCGTTCATTCGCCTGCAATCTGGAAGGGAACTCATGAAGCTTCGCAGCGTGGCGCTGTTCGGCGCGCTCGTGGCGCTCGCCGGCTGCGGCGGATCGAAGAAGCCCCCGGCCGGCCCGCCGCCGCTCGCGGTCGAGACGAGCCAAGTGCAACGGCGCGATATCTCGACGAGCATTCGGCTCGACGGACAGATCACGCCGTTGCAAGAGTCGACGCTTAGCACGCCCGAATCCGGCACGATCGCCGAGGTTCTCGTCAACGAGGGCGATCGCGTCACGCGCGGCCAACTGCTCGCGAAGCTCGATACCTCGCAGCTCGAAGCGCAGCTAACCGCCAATCTCGCGAGCGTCGAGCAGGCGCGCGCGAAGCTGGACAGTTCGTCGTATCTCGCGCCGATCTCGTCGCAGCAGTATTCGTCGTCCGCATCGCAAGCCGGCGAGGCGCTGCAGGCGTCTCAGAACCGGATTACGACCGCCGCCGCCGCGCTGCGCAACGCCGAACTCGTCTACAACAGCGATCTCGCGCTCGCGAATCAAGGCTACGTTTCGCGCACCGCGCTCGAGCAGGCCCACGCGAGCTACATCGCCGCGCAACAGGAAGTGCAAAACGCGCGCCAGTCGCTGCCCGCCTCGCAATCCGCGTTGCAGACGGCTCAACTCAATCGCGGCCAGACGCGCATCGATCAAGCGACGATCGCGGGGAACCGCGCGGCGCTCTCGCAGGCGCAGGCGAACGTGACGCTGATTCGGACGCAGATCGCACAGTCCGCGATTTACGCGCCGTTCGACGGCGTCGTCACGCAGCGGCTCCTCGATCCGGGTGCCTTCGCCGGCCCCAATCAAGCGATCGCGCGCGTCTCGCAACTCTCGACGGTCTACGTCAACGCGAACGTCCCCGACGAAGACCTCTCGTACGTCCGGCCGGGGATCGCCGCCACGTTCACCTCGCCGAGCGTCCCGAACAAGACCTTCACCGGGTCGATCCTGGACGTAAACCCGACCCCTACGACGGGCACGTTGTCCTACCGGGCCCGGATCCGGCAACCGAATCCGGGCGAAGTCCTGCGCGGCGGGATGCTCGTGACGCTGTCCGTCATCCAGGCCTCGCACCGGGGCGCGATCGTCGTCCCCCGGACCGCCGTGTTCACGAGCAACGAGTCGACCGGAGTGTACACCGTGGTCGGCGGCCATGCCAAGTTCGTGCCGGTGACGATCGGCCTACAGACCGATACGCTGAGCGAGATTTCGGGACAAGGCGTCGTCCCAGGAACGCCCGTTATCATCACGCGGCCGGATGCGCTGCAAGACGGCAGTGCCGTCGCCGTGAATAAGCCGTGAGCGCGCGTGCATCAAGTACACGAGGGTTTTTCTGTTAATGGTCATCCATCGTAGCCTCCGGCTGGGCGCCGGTATCTCGGTACTCGCGCTCTCCTTGGAGATCGGCGCGGTCGACACCGCGCGCAGCGACGTCACGGTCGCCCAGCAGGCGACCTCCGCGCCGAACACGATCCAAGTGCCGGTCGGCGTCACGCCGATCCCGAATCGAGGGCGGCGCTTGAACCGCGGGCAGCCGACGCCGTTCCCGCTCTCGACGATCGGGCCGCTCCAGCCGCCGGGGCAATTGCAGTATCCCGCGTACGGCACGCCCGTCCCGGGCGTCGGCGTCGGCGTCCGCGCGACCGATCTCCCCGCGCAGATCACGCTCGAGCAGGCGATCGCGATCGGCTTCGCGCGCTCGCCGTCGCTTCTGCTCGCCCGCGGTGACGTCGAGGTCCAGGAGGCCGCGGTCCGGTTGCAACGGGCCGGGCTGTTGCCGTCGGTCTCCGTGACCAGCGGACTGAATCTCGAGCACATCCAGCCGGGTGGCAATACCACGAGCGTCGTCACGACCGGGACCGGCACGACGACCGGCGCCGCGACGAATCAGCAGACCATCTTCACGTCGAATTCCAACGGGCTTTCGATCTCGCAATTGATCTACGACGGCGGACGGATCGCCGCGGCCGTGAACGCCGCGCGGCGCACCGAAGTCGCGACGGCCGATACGTATCGCCGCGATCTGCAGACGGTGGCGAACAACGTCGCGCAAGGCTATTACGCCTATCTCTCGGCGCAGCGAACGACGCAGGTCGATCTCGAGATCGTCCGCGAGGATCAGGTCCAGGTCGATCTCGTTCGAGCCCAGGTCGCCGCCGGAACCGTGGCGCAAGCCGACGTCGCGACCGTCTTGCTCCCGCTCGCGCAAGCGCGCCTCGCCGTCGTTCGCGCGCAAGGTACCGAACTCTCGGCCGAAGCGACGTTCATGAACGCGATGGGGCTTGACGCGAACCTCAACGTCCAGCCGATCGACGACGCGCCGGTCTTCACGAACAACGCAATCAACTCGGTGCCGATACCGACCTACGACAAGGCGATCGCCCGCGCGATCGCGCTGCGGCCCGATTACGATTCCGCGGTGCAGACGGTAAAGTACGCGCAGTACAATCTCAAGTACGCGTCGCTCGGCATGTTCCCCACGCTCTCGTCGAGCGCGTCGGCCGCCGTCGACACGTCCGACGGCGCGTTCGGAGCGTATCGTAATTCGCAGACCGTCGGGCTCTCGCTCTCGGTGCCGATCTACGATCAGGGCATCACCGCGGCGAACGTCGCGTCGGCCAGAGGGACGCTCAACATCGAGAATGCGACCCTGCAGCAGACGCTGCTCGGCGTCCAGCTCAGCGTCAAACAGGCGCTGACGAATCTCGTCAGCTCGCAAGCCGCACTCGTTCAGACGCAGCAAGAGTACGCGACGGCGATCGTCAACGTGCAGTCGACGCAGGCGCAGTATCGCGCGGGCGTCACGACGCTGCCGCTCCTACTCAACGCGCAGGTCCAACTCACGCAGGCGCTCACGGACGAAGTCACGAGTGTCTACGCGTTGCGCGAGGCGGAACAGACGTATCTCTATTCGATCGGCGCGAACGACGTGACGCTGATCGGCGACGCGCCGCTCGAATACCGTCCGACGCCGAACCCGCAGCCGTCCGGGACGGCGGCGCCGACGAGCTCCGCCGCGACGCCGCTGCCGATCCCGTCGCAGCCGGTCGGTCCGCTGCCGAGTCCGTCGCCCACGGCGACCGCCTCGCCCGGAGTCTCGCCCGTACCGTCGGGATTGCCGACGACCCCGGCGCCGCATCGGAGGCGGTTGTTTTAGGCGCAGCGTAACGGTTCGCTCATGACAGCGCTCGCAGCCCCGGTCAACGTCGAAGATCCGATCAATGCGGAGATCCTCAAGATCTCCGAAGATCGGATCGCGGGATTCTTGCGCGACCCGCTCGGCGAGATCGCGCGCCGGTCGGGGGTCGACGAGGAAACGACGATCGCGCGCATCCGCGCGATGCTCGTCTCGGGCACGATCCGTCGCGTCCGGCAGACGCTGCTCGCGACGAACCTCGCACACGGCGCACTCGTCGCGTGGCAGATCCCCGAAGAGAATCTCGACGCGGCTTTCGAGTACATGTCGAAGGCCGATCCGTTCTCGGGGCACGTCGTCATCCGCACCGCCGACGCGGCGACGCCCGGTTCGAAGTATCGTCTCTGGACGACGCTCAAGGTCCCGCAGGGGTATTCCCTCGAGAAGCACGCGGCGTTCTTGCGCGATCACGTCGGTGCGACGGCGTTCCGCCTGATGCCGGCGGAGCGCTTGTTCGCACTCGGCGTCGGCCACATCCGGCGCCGCGGGATCGAGCCGGGTTCGCGCGCCGACGTCTATGCGAACGTCCTCGATACGACGATCGTCGAGCTCTCGGAGCTCGATTGGCACGTGCTCGTCGCGCTGAAGCGCGAGTTCGAACCCGAGGAGCTCGTGCCCGATCTCTGGGTCGCGCGCGCCGCGGAGGCGGGCGTCCCGCTCGAGACGTTCTACGAGGTCGCGGAATCCCTCGCCGCGCGCGGCGTGATCGGCCGCTTCTCGACGTTCCTCGAACACGTCAAGGCGACCGCCGGGAACACGAGCGTCACGCGCTACAACGCGCTCTTTCACTGGCAGGTCCCGGTCGGGACCGAGATCGAGGCGGGCAAGGAAGTCGGCCGCCATCATATCATGACGCATGCGTATTGGCGCGAGGGCGGCCCCGAGTTCCGCAACGTCAACATCATGGGCGTCGCGCACGGCCTCGATAAGGCGCTCTTGCTCGAACACAAGGCGGCGATCGACGCGCATCTCGAGCAGGCCGGCTTCCCGGTCGGCTACACGAACGTGTTCTGGGGCGGCCGCAGCGAGATCAAGCCCTCGGAGATCTCGCCGTTCGCATTCGCCGATTTCCATCGCGCGCGAGGGGTCGATCCGCAGACGCTGCGTGCGTAGGTTCGCGGTCGTCGCGATCGCCATCATCGCGTTTGCGGGCTGCAGCAAGTCGGGCGGCACGACCGCCGGCGGGAACCCGTGGACGCATCACGGCCGGCTCGTCTACGGCGAAGCGTACGACGTCAAGTCGCTCAATCCGATGCTCGCATCGAGCGTCCCGACCATCGATCTTTCGATGCTGCTCTTTTCGTACGCGGTACGCTACGACGATCACGCGCGGCCGGTGCTCGATGCGCTGCGCGAATTACCGACGCTCGAAAACGGCGACGTCAGCCGCGACGGGTTGACGCTGCGCTACAAATTACGCGAGAATATCGTCTTTCACGACGGCGTGAAGCTCACGTGCCGCGATCTCGCGTTCACGTGGCATGCGGTCATGAATTCCGCGAACAACGACATCACGCGCGACGGCTATCGCGATATCAAGAGCATCGACTGCCGCGATCCCTCCATCGCCGTCGTGCACATGGCGCGCGTCTATGCGCCGTTCTTGCAGCAGTTGTGGGGCGTCAACGGCAACGCG
>CAZZYZ010000116.1:6073-9573 GCA_964658425.1 Vulcanimicrobiota bacterium
GTTTCAATCGGCGCCGATCGGGAGCGGACCGTTCTCTTTCGTGCGCTGGGATCGCGGCTCGCAGGTCGTGCTCGCCGCGAACGATCGCTACTTTCTCGGCAAGCCGAAGCTGCGCGAGATCGTCTTCCGGACGATCCCCGACGAGAACACGCTCGCGGCCGAGATCCGCACGCACGAGATCGATATGGCTCTCGAAGGGACGGCGAGCATCTGGCCGCTCGTGCAGCATATCCCCGGGACCGTGCTTTCGGAGAACTCGATCTACACGTTCGATCACGTCGATTTCAATCTTCGGCACTCGCTCTTCGCGGATATCCGCGTCCGGCGCGCGCTCGCGCTCGCGCTCGATCGGCGCGGCATGCTCGAACGCGTCGCGCACGGGCTCGGCGATCTCACCGATACCGCGCAATCGCCGAAGCTCTCGTACGCGTGGACGAGCGACACGGCCCATTACGCGTTCGACGTCGCGGCCGCGCGAAAGCTGCTCGACGAAGCCGGCTGGCACGTGGGCGGCGACGGCGTGCGCGTGAAGAACGGCGAGCGGCTCGCGTTCGATCTCTCGACGCAGACCGAGAGCGCGTCGGGCAAGGCGTATCAGACGGTCGTGCAGAGTATGTGGCGCGCGGTCGGTGCGCAAGCGACCGTCAAGAATGCGCCGACGGCGCAATTCTTCGATAACGGGACCGCCGGTATCTTACAGGGCGGCCATTACGATACGGCGATCTTCGCGTGGTCGGGTGCGGCCGATCCCGACGATAGCGCGATCTATTCCGCGCGCAATCTCGCACCGTCGGGTCAGAATGCGCTCGGGTGGAACGATGTGCGCGCGACCGCCGCGATGGACGACGAACTCTCGACGGTCGATCCGAAGCGTCGGCTCAAAGATTTCATCGTCGAACAGCAGCGCTTCGCCGCGGACGTTCCGTCGGTGATCTTTTCGTATCGCAAGCAGCCCGAGATCCACAATTCCGATCTGCACGGATTCACGTCGTCTCCCGTGATCTCGCCGTTTTGGAATCCGCAGGAGTATTCGATATGAGCGCTCGTCGCGGCGCCGCGCGTGCGTTTTCCATCGCGCTTTGCGCGCTCGTCTCGGTGGCGCTCGGCTCGTGCTCGCGCGCGACGAACGCACCGGGCGGCGGGAACCCGAAAACGATCCCGCACGTGCTGCGCATGTCGATCGCCGAAGACATCGGGACGCTCAATCAGGTGCTCTCGCAGCAAGGTGCGGTGGCGTGGCTCTCGCAGATGACGATGGCGTGGCTCTTCCGCTACGACCGCGACAACCGGCCGATCCCGGAGCTCGCGACCGAGGTGCCGACGAAACGGAACGGCGATATCAGCGCGGATGGGCGCACGATCCGCATCAAACTGCGGCACGGCGTCACGTGGTCCGACGGCGCGCCGTTCACGGCCGACGACGTGGTTTTCTCGACGAACGTGATGAACAATCCGGAGAATCAAGTCCTCGGTCGAACGGGCTTCGAGCTCGTCACGAAGACGGACGAGCCCGATCGCTACACGGTCGTCTTTCACTTGAAGCGGCCGTTCGGGCCGTTCTTGCCGGTCTTCTTTACGACGGGCGGCCAAGAGCCGTGCATCCTGCCGAAGCACATTCTCGGCGGGCTCAAGAACATCAATTCGGCACCGTACAATTCGCTGCCGATCGGGATCGGGCCGTTCAAGTATGCAGCATGGAATCGCGGCAGCGACGTGCAGCTCGTTCGCAATCCGCGCTATTGGCGCGGTCAGCCGAAACTCGAACGTGTGATTTTCAAGATCGTGCCGGATCGCAACACCGCGTTCGCGCAGATGCAGACGGGCGAGCTCGATCTCTGGTATCTCGTCCCCGGGTCATTCGCCGTGCGACTGCGCGACGTCCCCGGCGTACGAATCTCGACGCCGCCTTCGTATCTCTTCAACGAGTACGTGTTGAATACGGCGCGTCCGGCGCTGCACGACGTCGCGGTGCGGCGAGCGCTGCGCCTGGCAATCGATCGGGTGACGATCCTCGCAAAGCTCGGTCGTGGAATAGGGTCGCTGCAAGACAGTTTCGTTCCACCGACCTATCCCGGAGCGCCGGCCGGGATCGGCTTCACGGCATTCGACATCGCGCGCGCGAATCGAGAACTCGACGCGGCGGGCTGGAAGCGCGGCAGCGACGGTATCCGCGCGAAGAACGGCGTCCGACTCGCGCTCGCATTCGCGTCGACGCGCGGATCGCCCGACGTCGACGTCCAGATCGAGCTCGTTCGAAGCTGGTGGGCGCAGATCGGCGTCTCGTTTACGGTCTCGCGCTATCTGCCATCAGAAGTTTTCGATCCCGTCAGCGGCGTGTTGGCTAAGGGGAGATTCGATGTTGCCTTGATTTCATGGAGCACCGAGGCCGTCGACAATCTCGGAAATTGGTTTGCATGCAACCAAATTCCGCCGAACGGCCAGAACGATGGCCGGTATTGTGATTCGGCGCTCACGTCGACATTTGCGGCGTTCTTGGAGACGAACGACCCGGCAGTGCAAGCCCGTCTGCTCGCGAAGCTCGATCGCGCGCTTGTCGCGGCCGTCCCCGCGATCGTAACCTCCTTTCGGCGCGACACCTACGCGTACAATACCGATCTCAAAGGCTTCGCCCCCAATGCCGTCTCGGCGTTCGACGATATGATGAACGTCGATATCTGATCGTCGCGAGCGCTCGTGACGACGCGGCTCGAGCGCACGCCGCGAACGTCGCCAAGACGGTCCGGACGTTACGCCGGCGAGCCGATCGGATCGGATCGGGCGGGTACGTTTCGTAGATCGTCGGCTGTGCCGCCCTCTGGCTCGTCGCGCTGAGGTCGCGACGCTCGACGTTCGACGAGCACGACGCTCGCGACGAGCCAGAGGGCGGCACAGCCGACGAGCGAGAGCAGCCGGAGGAGGCCGTACTGCGGTGCGAGCGTCGCGATGCCGGAGGCGACCTGTTCGAGGTGCCAGACCATCGGCGCGCCGACGGCCGGCGGCACGTGAAAATTCGCCGGGAGTGCGACCGGCCAGGTCGGGAGCGGCCGGCGGCTCACGACGAGGCCGACGATGAGGACGCCGAGCGACGCGCCGAGCGGGACCCCGTGATACGGTCGCAGCGTTCCGCGCGAGAGCGATGCGAGGGCGAGCGCGGCGCCGAGGGTGAGGAACGTCGTCGCGAGGACGCCCGTCGGCCGTTGCGAGAGGCCGAGCCAATCGATCGCGACGAGCATGGTCGCGCACGCGCCGATCGCCCACGCCGCACCGCGCGCGGTTCGCGCGACGAGGATCGCCGGCAAGAACGCGATCGTGAAATCGTGCTCGTGCGAGAACGGGGTCGCGAGCGGCAACGCGGCGCACGCGAGTGCGAGCCGGGCGACGGGGGAGTAGCGCCGCGCGAGCCACTGCGCGAGCACCGCGATGACGACGACCGCCGCGATCCCCGTTCCGATCGCCCCGGCGAGCGCGGGGCCCGCGTCGAGCGTTCGCGCCACGGCACT
>CAZZYZ010000117.1:0-9501 GCA_964658425.1 Vulcanimicrobiota bacterium
TCGTCCTCGCGGGTGCGGTCGTCGGCGCGGGCGCGACGCTCGGTCGCGATGCGACGCTCCATCCGCGCGCGATGCTGCTCGACGGATGCGTCGCGGGCGATCGCGTCGTGCTGCAGGCGGGCGCGATCGTCGGCTCCGACGGGTTCGGCTACGTGTTTCTCGACGGCCGTTTCGCGAAGATCCCGCAGGTCGGCAACGTCGTGCTCGGCGACGACGTCGAGATCGGCGCGAACGCGTGCATCGATCGCGCGCAGACCGGTTCGACGACGATCGGCGACGGCACGAAGATCGACAACCTCGTGCAGATCGGTCACAACTGCCGTATCGGCAAACACTGCGGATTCGCGGCACTCAGCGGCTTCGCGGGCTCGGGGACGGTCGGCGATTACACGATCATCGGCGGGACGTCCGGGATCAACGGCCACATCGTCGTCGGCTCGCGCGTCACGGTCGCGGGGAATTCGATGGTGTGGGACGACGTGCCCGACGGCGCGACGGTGAGCGGCCAGCCCGCGCAAGATCATCGGGCGGAATTGCGTCAGCAGGTTCGCATTCGCAACCTCGACAAGCTCTACGAGCGTGTGAAGGCTTTGGAGCGAGGGTGATACACCAGCACACGCTACGCGACGAACTCGTTTTCGAAGGCGTCGGGCTGCACACGGGCAGCGCCGGTCGCGTCGTCGTCCGCCCCGCCGCCATCGGCTCGGGCCTGCGTTTCGAACTCGGCGCGACGCATTTTGCGGCGCGCGCATCGCGCGTCGTCGATACGCGCCGCGCGACGGTCGTCGGTTGCGACGATGCGCGCGTCTCGACGGTCGAGCATCTACTCTCGGCGCTCGCGGGATGCGGCGTCGACAACGCGACGATCGATGCGCGCGGACCGGAGATCCCGATCCTCGACGGCAGCGCCGCCGTCTTTTCGGCGGCCGTCGAAGGCGTCGGTCTCGAAGAGCAGGACGCGCCGCGCGCGGTCGTCGCGATCGATCGGCCGCACGTCTTTCGCGACGGCGAGGCGCTGCTCGTCGTCTCGCCGTACGACGGCTTTCGCGTGCGCTTCGTCGCCGATTTCGCCGCGCCGATCGGGACGCAATTCTTCGACATCACGGTCGATCCGCAGACGTATCGCACGGAGATCGCGGCCGCGCGCACGTTCGGCTACCTGCACGAAGTCGAGGCCTTGCTCGCCGCCGGACTCGCGCGCGGCGGGTCGCTCGAGAACGCGCTCGTCTTCGCGCCCGAAGGCCCGATGACGCCGCTGCGCTGGCCGAACGAAGTCGTGCGGCACAAGATCCTCGATCTCATCGGCGATTTCGCGCTACTCGGCGCGTGGCCGCAGTGCGAGGTCGTCTCGATCAAGAGCGGTCATCGCCTGCACGCGCGCGCCGTCGCCGAACTCGCAGAGATCTACGCGCCCGCCGCGGCGCTCGGAGCATAGACGTTTGAGTATCGTCCCCGTCGGCGATTCGATGGACATCATCGAATTGATGCGCGTCCTCCCGCATCGGTATCCGATGCTGCTCGTCGATCGCATCACGCACTTCGAGCGCGGCAAGAGCGCGACGGGTTACAAGAACCTATCGATGAACGAGCATTTCTTTCAGGGCCATTTTCCGGGCTTGCCGATCATGCCGGGGGTCTACATGATCGAGGCGCTCGCGCAGCTCGGCGGGACGATTATTTTAGGACCCGACGATTTCCGTCGCCGGATCGCGTTCCTCGCCGGTATCGATAAGGCGAAGTTCCGCCGGCCCGTCACCCCGGGCGATCGGCTCGACATGGAGACGGTGCTCCTGCGCACGCGCAAGAACGTCGGCTGGGTCCACGCCGAGGCGAAGGTCGACGGCAAACTGATCTGTTCGGTCGAACTGATGTTCTCGATCGCGTTCGTCGGTTCGTTCGGGCTCGACGCCACGGTGCTGCATCAATGAGCCGCGCGTGATTCACCCAACCGCAGTCGTCCATCCCGAAGCCGTCATCGGCGCCGGCGCCGAGGTCGGCCCGTTCTGCGTCGTCGGCGCGAACGTCGAGATCGGCGATCGCACGCGCCTGCTCGCGCACGTCGTCGTGAACGGCTATACGACGATCGGCGAGGATAGCGAGATCCATCCGTTCTGCTCGATCGGCTCGCCCTCGCAAGATCGAAAGTTCGTCGGCGAACGATCGTACACGCGGATCGGCAGCCGCACCGTGCTGCGCGAATACGTCTCGATGAATCGCGCGACGGGCGAAGGCGAGACGACCTCGGTCGGGGACGATTCGCTGCTGCTCGCCTACGTGCACATCGCGCACAATTGCCAAGTCGGCAATCACGTCACGATGTCGTCGACCGCGCAGCTCGCGGGACACGTGATCGTCGAAGACTACGCGACGGTCGGCGGTCAGACGGGCGTCCATCAATTCGTTCGCATCGGCACGCACGCGATGGTCGGCGGGATCACGCGACTCACGCGCGACGTTCCGCCCTATTTTCTCGTCGAGGGGAACCCGGCGCAGCCGTACGGTCTCAATTCGGTCGGCTTGCGGCGCGCGGATTTCACTCCCGAGATCGTTTCGGAACTCAAAGAGTGCTATCGGATCATCTATCGTTCCGGCAACAACATCTCGCAGGCCAAAGACGCGCTGCGCGCGATCGCGACGAGCGAACAGGCGCTCTATCTGCTCGCATTTATCGAAGCGCCCTCGGAGCGCGGCATCGTGAAGTGAGCGCGTGATGCGCGTCTTCTTCGCGACGGGCGAGCCCTCGGGCGACATGCTCGCGGCTACGCTCGCCGAGGCGATCCGCGAGTTCGCGCCGGACGCGCGGTTCCGGGGGATCGGCGGCGAGCGGATGCGGGCCGCGGGGATCGAGATCGTCACCCCGACGACCGGCTGGGCGAGTATGGGTCCGCTCGCGGCGCTGCGGCTCATCCCGAAATTGCTGCTCGACGCGTTCCGGCAGACGGTGCGCCTGCGGTTCGCACCGGTCGATCTCGTCGTGCTCGTCGATTTCGGCGCGTACAATCTGCGGCTCGCGCGCCTGTTGCGTTGGAGCGGTTACACGGGGCGCGTTCTCTACTATTTTCCGCCCGGCGCGTGGCTGGACTCGCCATCGAAAGCGCGCGTGGTCGCGGAGAACGCGATCCCGCTGACGGCGTTCGCGCACCAGCGCGATTTCTACGCGTCGCTCGGCCTCGAATGTGCGTGGTTCGGGCATCCGCTCTGCTCGCTCGTCGAGCCGCGCGCGACGCGCTCCGCGGCCCCGCCGCGCGGCGGAACGATCGCGCTGCTACCCGGGAGCCGTCGCGGCGAGATCGAGCACCATCTGCCGCCGCTGCTCGCGGCCTGCGCGCTCGTGCGCGCGCGACGGCCGGAGGCGACGTTCGTCGTCAGCGCGGCCGACGCGTACGTCGAGCGCATCATCGCGGCGGAACTCGCGCGGGCCGGCATCGAGATGCGGATCGTGCGCGGCACGCGCGCGGCCTTCGATCTCGCCGATGCCGCGTGGATCTCGTCCGGGACGGCGGTGCTCGAGGCGACCCTGCGCGAGGTGCCGACCGTCGCGCTCTACGTGATCTCGGCCGCGCAAGCGCGCATCGCGCGCCGGGTCTGGCTCGATCGCCACCCGTTCGTCACGTTGCCGAACATCTTGCTCGGCCGCGAGATGATTCGCGAGCGATTACAAGAGGACGTGACGCCGGCGAACCTAGCGGACGACATCGAACAACTGTTGAGCGCGCCCGAAAACGCACTCACGGAGATGCGCGCGTTCCGAGCGCTCCTCGGTCCGCCGGACGCGCTGCGCCGTTGCGCGGCATTCGCGACGGTTCTTGCGAAACGCGGTCGCGTGCGTCCGTAGTCCGCAACTCAGCTCGGCGGTGGATAACCGAGAAACCGCCTGTACGGTCATGAGTCCCTTGCGTGATAGATCGTTATCGGAGGTTTGAGGATGCCCATGATGCTCTGGCGTAGGGCCGCGGGGGGATTTGCGATTCTCCTTCGGTTGACCATGTCGGCCGGGAGGTGCGAGGCGTCTAAACGGATGCTACGTAATCGACTCTGAAACCGCGCTCGATACTCTAAATTATGGTCGTAATCGAAAGTACGAAACGACGTCACTGTATTTTCAGATCGTCGCGAAGCCAACCGTAAATGATGCTCGGGTGTTTCCCTTTTCGACAACCACAAGAAAACGACGCCCTCATTGAACCGAATGAGTAGAATGCCTGTCGGCGGCGAAGGTGTCATCGTCCTCAGTCGTGACTTGTCTCTTCAGCAGGTACCGTCGCGTGGGAATGTCTCGCGGTGATGTCTCGAGACTTCAGGGCCGTACCGCCTTCGCACGATATGCTGGTCATATGGCCGCTCTAAAAAAAGTCGAAAGCCCATCCAGTCACGGACGCAACGATCGACACGGCTTCGAAACGAGTGTGTTCACTTCGATTCGCTATAGGTTCGTCATCGTTCATGGGTGCCGCTTAATCGTAGATGATCTTGTTTGCACACGGCCGATCGCATATGGAAACGGCGTGGCCACTGCCGGTAGTCCGTCAACCTGAACCGATCGAGGCCGACCGGCCGAACGAAGCCGCCACCTTCTTGCATCGTCAGACCGATCGTACCTTGATGGCGGAACGGCACCATGATATGAAAAGCGTGTCAATGGATTCGATCGACTGGCCCATCGCTTTCGAGGATCACAAATGATGATACGCGCCGTCCTGACCTTCGCCATCGTCGCTTCCACGCTCGTTGCTGCGGATGCGGTCTCTGCACGCGCAGCGAATGTCGCGTCGTCCGCCGCGTCTCCGCTCGTGCATGACCGACGTGCTCACGACGTACTCACGGCGGACTGCGAAGATATTTTTGCAGACGTGCGAACCGAGGCGAAACGTGGAAACGTGGCCTCTCTTGAGATGCTCGCGGAAAGCTATTTTCGGGGCGAATGCGGCGTCGGACAAGACCAGCGTCGCGCTGGCGCTATCTACAAGAAAATTCTCTCTCTCCGGCCGTCCGATCCAGCGGCGAATGGATTTCTTTCGCTTTACGGCGACGGCCGACCGGAGAGCGCGAAAAAAGCGATCGCGTATTACACGCTCGCGCAGCGCGAACACGATCCCTTCGCACCTCTCGGCCTATACGACGCGTTGAGCAGTTCGAGCGATCATGCCGTGCAACGTCAAGCGCTCCGGTGGGCTCGCGTGGCTTCGGATGAGGGAGACCTTCTTGCGAAGGTGATTCTGGCCGACGCTTATATCTACGGCTTCGGAGAGGTTGCGATCGACAGACCGCGCGGCCTGGACATGCTTCGAAAGGCGGATCTGGCGAATAGCGGACAAGCCGCGAGAGAGCTTGGTATCGTCTATCGGGACGGCGTCGGCGTTCCCGTGGACAAGCGGCAAGCCGAGACGTACTTCAAACGATCCGTGCAGTTGGGGAACGTGTTCGCCGGCCTCTTGCTCGCCTGCGACTACGCGGACACGGAGAACGCCCAGGCCGCTCGCGCGGAGAGCCTCGCGTACGCGGAGGGAGCGAAAGCGCGGCTCTACGACAACCCGGACGCAATCGCGGACATCGGCTTCATCTACATGTCGGAAGTCGGGGTGCCGGCGGACTTTCCGAAAGCTGCGCGATTATTACAGCAGGCAGTCGACGGCGGATCGACGATGGCGATGGACAACCTCTCGTACCTGAAGCTCAACGGCCTCGGAACGCCGGCAGATTTTTCGGGTGGGGTTCACCTCTTGTTACGATCGGCTGCCCACGGCGATACGTTCGCGAAAACGCAGCTAAGCATTTTGCAGATACGGGCGGATCAGAACGCGCGTGTCTCCGAATCGAACATGGAAGCCGCGCAAGCGTATTGGCGAATGAACATGCAGCGCCAAGCGATGCAAAATCAGCCGCCGAATCCGAATAGCCCCGCATATCAGATGATTCACCCACAGGAGCCGGAGCCGGAGCCGGAATACGGCGAAGGCGGCGGTCAACAATGAACGCCGCAATGGTTGCATCGGCTACGTTCGCGGCGGCCTGTCGGGTCTAGCGCGCGCAACGCCGTCGCAGCCGGTGAGAATAGGGTTAACACGTAATACGAAAGGCGTTTATCACATGGGCGAACTCGTCGAAAAATCAAAGAAAATCGCCGCCGGTAAACAGTTAAGAACGTGGATGTCCATAATACTCCGCATGGCATGGCGCGGAATCGCAGCCGACTGGTGGTACACCCTAGGGATCGCCGTGGTGCTGCTTCTTATCTGGACTAACTATACCGACCACACGGGTCCAGACGGGACGACGCTTTTTCTGCTCGCATTGCTTGTCCTCATTACCATCTGGAATAATGCGATCGCAGTTACACGTAAGAAGATGACAACTGATATCGTCGATCTCTTCGGTCAAATCGACGAGATTATCGAAAAAGAAGGCGTGCTGGGGCGCCTAGACTACATCCGGCTCTCCAGACGGCTAGAGGAACGAATGACGAAGACGTGGGGCTGGTAGGACCGTCCGGAGACGGTGGCTTCCCGTTAGCGATTCGAACGGATGTCCGTCGTCACGTCGACGAGCTCGTTCGTATCCGGCCGTCGCTGCTTCCAATAGCGTACGGTGACGACCGTTTTTCCGATGATGACTCTCGGCGGCCAATACGGGCAGAACTCGGATGGCTTCTCGCCGGATTCCGGCGGGTGATCGCAGTCGATTGGGCGCCCGTCGAGCCGCGGCATAGCCCCGACGTAGAGGTCGGTCGTGGCGCGTCCGTGGCGAATCGTTAGGCCGCCCATCGCGTTGCCGACGCCGAAGGCAACGAGCGTTCCGGTGAGCGTGTGAAGGACCGCGCCGGGCGGCCGGGTGGGGAAGAAATGGGCGTCTTGTGCGTTCGTGGCCGCACCGCCGGCGCCGATCGAAGCGAGCGCGGAGAAGATGGCTGCGCAGTGGGCGAGCGATCGTTGAACCATGCTAGCGATTTTCGTCCGAGAGTGCGACTGCGTGCTTGCGAGCGAGCGTTACGGTCGATCCGCTAACCGTTAACGTGTTTTCGACGCCGCGGTTGTCTACGCGGCCGCCGATCTCCGTGGCCGTTACGATCGCACCGTGATCGAAGCGTAGGCTCTCGCTGCCGTTTGCCCAGCGAACGCCGTCGAATGGCGTGTTCGCGCGCGCACCGGCGGAAGAAGCCAACGTCGCGAACACGATCGCGATCGCGATCTTCGAAAGCTCAAATGGTTTCATCGTACGCCTTTTTTGGAGCAGTGACGTTCGTCGGCAAAGTGGACGTACCACAGCGCCGCGGATGGCTTGAGCGACTGCGGAATTCCGGCGGCCGCCGGGGGCGGGACGTCGTACCCGCGACGTACCGGTTCAGAAGTAACGTCGAAGATCGCCTCGACGACTGATGCGAGAACCCGATCGGGATCACCGCCACGGCGACAATGGCGCCGCGACGGCATGGTGAGAAGGCCGGCGAGGTGGTCTCGATCCAACCCATCACGACGTGGCATTTTCGTCATTACGACGGAAATGACGAGTGATGATACCGGCGGGCCCATTCGAGATCTCGCAAGGGACGGACGAAAAACGAACCCCCGCATCGAAGTGAGGCCGCCGTGAGCCTGCGGATCTACCATACCTCCGATCTTCACGACCATCGCGGCTTCGGGCCGCGACTCGCGGAGCTGCGCGCCGCGGAGCCGGGGCTGCTTTTCGATTGCGGCGATTCGCTGCGCGGCAGCCAGACCGTCTACCATCGCCGCGAGCCGATCATCGGCGAGATCGGCGCGGCCGGCTACGACGCGCAAGGGATCGGGAACCGCGAATTCCACTACCTCTTCCCGCTGCTCGCGGCGCGCGCGCGGAAGATGACGCACCCGCTCGTGTGCTCCAATCTCGTCGACCTGCGGGATCGGCCGCTGCCCTTCGTCCCCGAGCTCTCGTTCGCGCGCGACGGGCTGCGGCTGCGCGTGTTCTCGTTGCTCGTCGTGCAGTATCCGGCCGGCAATCCGTGGGAGCGACTCTTCGGCTGGCGCTTTCTCGATCCGCTCGCGGTCGCGCGGCGCTTCGCCGAGACGACGCCGGAGGACGTGACGCTCGTCGTCCTCTCGCACGTCGGCCTCGCGGTCGATCGCGAGCTCGCCCGCGCCGTCCCGCGGCTCGATCTCATCCTCGGCGGCCACAGCCACGACACGCTCCCCGAACCCGCCTTCGAGAACGGCGTGCCGATCGTGCACGCGGGCCCGTACGGTGCGTTCGCCTCCCAGAACGACCTCGCGCTCGATCCCGCGACGGGCCGCGGGCGGCTCGTACGTTCTTCGCTCGTCCCGCTGTTGACCGGAGCGGCCGCCTGAGGCGCGTACCGCGCATCCTCTTCGTCGCGAACGGTCACGGCGAGAACGCGATCGCGGCCCGGATCGCCGTCGCCCTGCGAGCGGAACAGAACCGGGGCCGGGAGCTCGCGCTCTTCCCGCTCGTCGGCGACGGGCGTAGCGGCCCGGGCCTCCGGCTCGTCGGCCCGCGCGCCACGATGCCGAGCGGCGGCCTCGTCGCGATGGGGAACGTCCGCGCGTTCGCGGCCGACCTGCGGGCCGGATTTCTCGGCCTCCTCGGAGCGCAGATCGCGTTCCTGTGGGGTGCGCGCCGATGGTACGATGCGGTCGTCGCCGTGGGCGACGCGTACGCGCTCGGGATGGCGAACCTCACGCGGCTCCCCACGCTGTACGTCGGGACCGCGAAGAGCGTCTACGTCGCCCCGTACGGCCGCTTCGAACGGTCGCTCTTGCGGCGGGCGCGCGCCGTCTTCGTGCGCGACGAACCGACGGCGGAGGCGCTCCGCGGGCGGCGCGTTCAGGCGACCGCCCCCGGCAACGTGATCGTCGACCTCATCGACGCGGCCCCCGCGGCCTTGCCCGGGGACTGGCTCGGGATCGTCCCCGGAAGCCGGGCGCAGGCGTATCCCGATGCGGTCCGGCTCGCCCGGATCGCCCGCGAGCTCGCGGAGCGACGGCCCGAGATCCGCACCCTGCTCTCGATCGCGCCGAACCTCGAGGCATCGCGTTTCGCCGCGGCGCTCGGCGCCGACGGCTGGTCGGTGACGGCGGGGACCGATCCCGCGATCGCCTTTGAAGCGTCCCACGGCCCGGCCCGTCTCGTCGGCTGGCACGGCTCGTTCGGCGCGTTCGTACGCGCGTCGATCGCGGTGCTCGGCCAGGCGGGGACGGGGAACGAGCAGGCCGCCGCGTTCGGGCGGCCCGTGGTCGCGGTCGCGACCCCGCCGGGCAGCAGCGACTGGTACCGGATGCGGCAGGGGCGGCTCCTCGGCGCCGCGCTCTTGCTCGTCACGCCCGAGAGCGCGGCGCGCGAGATCGAGGCGCTGCTCTCGGACGAGCCGCGCCTCGCCGCGATGGCCGCGACCGGCCGCGAGCGGATGGGGCCGCCCGGCGGCGCCGCGGAGATCGCGCGGGCGATCGTGCGCGAGGTCGGTTGATGCGGGCGGCGGCGCTCGCGACGTTCTTCGTCGTCGTGCAATTC
>CAZZYZ010000118.1:0-9448 GCA_964658425.1 Vulcanimicrobiota bacterium
GCGCGTCGAAATCGGCACGCGTCGAGACGAAATTGCAATGCGGCGTCGTCTCGAAGGCGAGCCCGTGCGCGCGAGCGGCCTCGGCGAGCCGCGCGTCGAGACCGTACTCGCTCTGCTCCATCGTGCGGATGCGCCGCGTGCCGTAGCGCGCGACGTGATCCGCGAGCGGGCTCTCGTACTCGTCCTGCTCGGTGCGGTAATCGACGGTCCATCCGTCTCCGCGCAGGTCGTCCGCGAAGCCGCGCATCGTGGCGAAGATCAGCACGAGCTTGCGCTTGTGATAGCGCCGCGCGCGCGAGCGCCCGAGCGATTCGACGAAGAGCACGACCGTCGTCTCGCGGTCGAGCCCGTCGAGCGCGCTATTGCGCGGCGAGCACTGATCGCCCGTAATCCAAACCGTATCTCGCCTCGTCGCCATCCTACTCGGTCGTTAGACGCCGTCGGCCGCTCACCGCCTCGTTCCGCTCGGGCGACCGGGTTTGCGGCGCCGGGCGCGACGATGGCAGGCTAGACTGCGCGCCGAACGTCGCACGCGATGCCGATCATCGAGACGCGCGATCTGCGAAAGGTCTTCCGTTCCGTCAAGCGCACGCCGGGCGCCGCCGGTGCGTTCCGGACGCTCTTCACGCGCGAACACGTCGAACGCGTCGCGGTCGCGGGCGTCTCGATGTCGCTCGAAGCGGGCGAGCTCGTCGGCTACATCGGACCCAACGGCGCCGGCAAATCGACGACCATCAAGATGCTCACGGGGATCCTCGTGCCGAGCTCGGGGACGATCGAGGTCGCGGGGCTCGTGCCGCACGCCGAACGCAAACGCAACGCGCGCAACATCGGCGTCGTCTTCGGCCAGCGCAGCCAGCTCTATTGGGATCTGCCGCTGCTCGAATCGTTCACGCTGCTGCGCGCGATCTATGCGATCCCCGAAGCGACCTACAGACGCAATCTCGCGGAGTTCACCGAGATCCTCGAGATGGACGAGTTCATGAGCACACCCGTGCGGCAGCTCTCGCTCGGGCAGCGGATGCGCGGCGATTTCGCGGCCGCACTGCTGCACGATCCGCGGATCGTCTATCTCGACGAACCGACGATCGGCCTCGACGTCCTCGCGAAGGAAGCGATTCGCACGTTCGTCGCGCGCATCAATGCGGAACGCGGCACGACGGTCATCCTCACGACGCACGATCTCGCCGACGTCGAACGGCTGTGCCGCAGGATCGTGCTGATCGACGACGGCCGCATCATCTACGACGGCTCGATCGAACGGATCAAAGATCAGTACGGGACGCATCGCACCCTCGTCGTCGAACTCGCAAACGACGAGCCGCTCGGCGCGATCGCGGGCGCCCAACTCGAATCGCAGACGGGGCGCCGCGTACGCTTGCGCTTCGATCGCAGCGAACTCAGCGCCGACGTCCTCATCCGACGCGTCGCCGAGGGGTACGCGATCGAAGACGTCTCGATCGAAGAACCCGAACTCGAATCGATCATCCGGCGCATCTACGTCGACGGCTACGACGCCGCGCTCGGTCCGCGCGCGATCGAACCCGTATGAACGAGCTCAACGTCTACGCGACGTTCGCGAGGACCGCGTTCGCGCGCTCGATGACGTACCGCTTCGAAGTCTTCTCGGAGCTCGGGTCGTTCGTGTTGCGCATCTATATCTTACGCTCGCTCTGGATCGCGCTCTACGCGCAGAACGCCTCACCGCCGGGGCTCCCGCTCCACGCGATCATCACGTATTCGACGATCGCGCTGCTGATGTCGCTCGTGCTCGAAGTCGACGGCACGCGTCAAATTCAGACGCGCATTCGCGAGGGTACGATCGCGACCGACCTCATGAAGCCGATCAGTCTCCCGCTCTTCTTCTTCAGCGACGGTTTCGGCGAGACGGCGTTCCACGCGCTGACGATCGTGCCGGCGCTCGCGCTCGCGCTCTTCTTCGTGCGCATCGACGTCCCGTCGCCCGCGACGCTCGCGGCGTTCGCGATCGCGTGCGTCCTTGGATACGTGGTGAACTTTCTGATCAACTTCTTGATGAACGCGGTCGCGTTCTGGACGCTCGAGATCCACGCGATCCAGCTCTCGATTCGCTGGGCCTCCGATCTCCTGAGCGGCGCGCTGATCCCGCTCTCGCTCGTGCCCGGCGTCTTCGGGACGATCGCGCAGAATACGCCGTTCGCGGCGATCTACTCGACGCCGCTCGAGATCTACATCGGTCAGCTGCCGTCCTCCGCGTGGCCCGCGGCGATCGGCATCCAACTCGGCTGGATCGCGCTCTTCGCAACGATCGCGGTCGCGGTCTGGCGGGCCGCCGAGCATCGCGTGGTCGTGCAAGGCGGTTGACGGAGCGCTGCGTTCGGCGGCACGACAAAAGCGAGACGGCCGCGATGCACGAAGCATCACGGCCGTCTCGTCTGCGATTACGCCGTCGCCGCGGCGAAAGGCGTCATGGGTTGCTGAGGGACTGCGGAATTCCGGCGGCCGCCGCGAACGGCAGCAACGCGAAATTCTGCGCGATCGGCGTTCCGACTCCGAGGATCGGGCTGTAGCCGAGGACGCCCGAGGACGTGTGGTACACGCCGTTATAGCCGACGATGCCCTGCCGGAAGAAGTGGTAGGGCAGCGCGGTGTTCGCCGCGGCGAGCGAGTACAGATCTTCGTTCTCGTTGCCGAGGCGCGAGTGCTGGACGGATTCCTTGACCGCGAGCAGGCCCGCGAACTCGGGCGCCGAGGCGCTCGTGCCGATCAGTCCCGCGAGCGTGCCGCCGATTGCGGCGATGTCGTAGCTATCGCGATTGACGAGATCGCAATTGACTTGGATCGACGGGCCGTAGAACGGACAGCCGCCCATGTGCATCGAGACGTCGGGCATCACGCGCGCCGTCGTGCTGCCGGTATTGATGCCGCTCTGAAACGCGGGCTTGGGGAAGACGACGCTCACGCCGCTGCCCGAACCCCAGAGGCCGAGCGATTCGAGATTGCCCGTACCGAACGGATCCATCGGCGTCACGATACGGTCGCCCGTCGCGTTCTCGCTCACGTAGGTCGAGTTGAGGCTGCCCTTGGTGTAGCTCGTTACGAGATTCGTACCACCGACGGCGGTGACGTTGGGATCGTCGACCCAGATGCCAGAACCCGGGATCGGGTGGAACACTTGCTTCGTCGGGGCACCGAAGTAGCCCGTCGGAAGACATCCGAGGCCCGAATCGTCGCCCGAGCTGAAGATGAACGTGATGCCCTGCGCGTTTCCCTGACGGAACAGGTCGTGATACGACTGTAGGATCAGCGTCTGATCGACGCCGTTATTGTACGCGGCTGTGTAATAGAGTTCGCACTCGCCGTACGACGTGCTCACGATGTCCGCTCTATTGCTCTCGTCGAGATACGAATACGCGGTGAGGAACGCTTCGCCCGGCGAGTTGAGCGACACGCCGAGGACCGTCGCACCCGGCGCCGCGCCTGCGACCTGCTGAACGTCGAGATCGGCTTCGTCAGACGCGCCGTTGTTGGGATCGAATGGAGCCTGTCCGCCGAGCAGCACGTGCTGCGGTACGGGCGCCGCGGGGAAGCCGGCCGTGCCGAACTTCTCGTGTGTGAAATAGAGTGCCGCATCGCTGCTGCTGAAATCCGAGACGCCGACGGTCGCAACGGTCACGCCCTTGCCGTCGGCAACGAGATCCGACGGATGATCGTAGGCCTGCTTGAGATCGTCGAACCAATACCCGCCGAGCTTCGAATAGCGATTGAGCGGCGCGCCGCCGACGTTCGCGCGGGCGAACTCCGGCCGGGGCTTGATCGTCGTCGCCAAGCCGAGGACGACCGCGTTGGCCTGAGCGAGAGCGGCCGGCATCGCGAGCGGCGTCGCCGCGGCAACCTGCAAACCGCCCGTCGTGGAACGTGCGACGCCGAGCTGCGTTGAGAACGCGGCATTGATCGTCGATGCGCGGCCGCGAACGTGGATCAGCTGCGACTCGACGCCCGTGATGCTCAGCCCCTTCGCGACCAGGGCCGCTTCGACGGCGCGGATCGAGGCCGTCGACGGCGCGTAGGAATCGCGGAATTGCGCGACCGTCAGAAAATGATGATAGAGCGGCGAGTTCCGATCGGCTTGCAAGCGGATCAACTGATCGAGCTGAGCCGACTTCTGCAACGGCAGATGGACCGAAAAATCGATCGACTGCGCGCTCGGTAGCGTAGAGATCATCTTGATCGCTCGGACCGTCGCCGCGGAGGCCCCGAGCTGGGATGCGACCAGGAGCGAAGCCCCGACCGCGGATCCCATGAGGAATTGACGTAGAATCACGGATGCCTTCCTAGAAAGACGGAAACGCTCGTCTCAAGGACGAGCGCGAAACCGAAAGGACCGAACGGACCGCGTATTTTGAAATTGCGCGCGGCCCTCGGCACTGATTCACAAACACTTGAGCAGGTTATGCTGGACAAACGGGTCACGCCGGACTCGTCACGTTCGACGAAAGGCCGTACGCGTTCGCTCTGCCGGTCGCGGCGAGCGACCGGACGAAACCTGGGAGGCCGGAACCGGCACGGCGAGAGGTCTCGCCCGGAGCTTACCGATAGACGACGGGCATGTTGAAGACCGTGCCGCGTTTTATCGCAGTTGCGTTCGTCGCGTCCGTCCTCGCATTCTCTGCCGCCGGACCGGTTCTCGCCGCCTCGACGATCGCGAGCGTCCGCGTCGATACGCAGAACGACGGAGCCGTCGTCACCGTCGCGTTCGCGGCGCAACCGCCGCCGTTTCGCGTGACGGGCGCCGGAACGCCCGAGGTCGCGATCGTCTTCCCCGGAGCGCGAACCGCATCGACGGTGCCGCCCGGGATCGCAGGCGTCGGTCCCGTCGCGAGCGCGACGATCGCGCTCGGACCGAACTCGACCACCGTCTCGCTCCACCTCATCGCGGGCGCCCAAGTTCGCGTGCACGGCTTCGGAAACAACGTCGTCGCCGATGTCTTCGGCGCGTCGGCCGCGCCGACGTTGCCGACGCTCGTGGCTCCGACGCTCGCCGCTCCGGCCGCGCTCGCGCCGGGCTCCGAAACGCTCGTCATCCCGCTCAAATACGCCGACGTCAGCGAGATCGCGGGCGTGCTCGTCCCGGGCGCGAACGTCGCGACAAACGATACGTTCTCGCCGACGCAATCGAACATCGGCACCTCGTCGCTCGGCGGCAGCTTCGGCGGCAACTTCGGCAGCGGCGGACTCTCGAGCGGCGGCTTCAACGGCAGCGGGATTACGTCGGCGTCGTCGGCGGCCTTCAATCCGGCGGGCGGCCTCGGCGGCGGCGGCGGCCTCGCGCAGCGGATCAGCGACAACATCGCGATCGATCGGCGCCTCAACGCGATCATCCTCACGGGGACGCCGGACGTTCTCGCGCCGTTCGAGTCGATGATCGATAAACTCGACATTCAGGTTCCGAGCGTGATGCTCGAGACGCAGATCGTCGAACTGAGCGACTCCGCCGCACGCAACGTCGGCCTCGACGCATCGCCCGACGGCAGCGGCATCATTGCGAACGCGAGCGGCGGCCCGGGTTTGCTCGTCAAGACGGGCGGCTTCCCCGTCGGTCAGGTCGCGTTCAACGCCGCACTCTACGCGCAGATCCAGGAAGGCAACGGCCGCGTCATCTCCAAGCCGCGCATCCTCGCCCAGAGTGGCCAGCAGGCCTCGATCCTCACGGGTGACGCGATCCCGATCATCACGCAGGTCGTCTCGACGGGCGTCGCCGCGGTGACCGGAAGCCAGGTCACGTACATCAACGTCGGCGTCAATCTGCAGATCCAACCGCGCGTGAGTTCCGACGGCTTCGTCACCTCGCACATCTATTCGGAAGTCTCGAGCGTGACGGGCTACACGCAGGGCGTGCCGACGATCAGCCAGCGCACGACGAGTACGACCGCGACGGTGCGCGACAGCGATTCGTTCGTCATCGGCGGCCTGCTGCAAGACAACGAACTTCGGAACTTGAGTAAATTACCGTACGTCAGCGACATCCCGCTCATCGGCCAGCTCTTCAAGCACGTGAACACGACGAAGTCGCAGACCAATCTCTACATCATCGTGACGCCGCACATCATCGCGACCTCGGACCGTCCCGCGGCGCCGCCGAAGGGGCTCCCGATCGCGCTGCCCTCGCTGCTGCCCCAATCGTCGCCGCTGCCGGGGCCGCCCGCTCCGCACGCGTCGGCGAGCCCGTACCCGGCCCAGAGCCCAAACCCGAACCGCACGCAAGCCGGACCCCATCGGAGCCAGTCGTGATCGAAGACGTCGATCTCATCGTCGTCGGCGCGGGCCAAGCCGGGCCGTCGCTCGCCCACGCCTTCGCCGGGCGCGGAAGACGCGTCGTCCTCATCGAGCGCGATCGCGTCGGCGGAACGTGCGTGAACTACGGCTGCACGCCCTCGAAGGCGTACCTCGCTTCGGCGCACTGGGCCGGCCGCGCGCGCCAAGGCGAACCGCTCCACGTTCGCGCCGACGTGAGCGTCGACGTGCCGGGCGTCATGGATCGCGTGCGTTCGGTGCGCGACGAATGGCATTCGGGATCGTTGAAAAAACTCGAAGGATCGACCGTCGAACTCGTCATGGCCGAAGGTTCGTTCACTGGTGAACGAATCGTCGATGCCGGCGGGGCGTCGTATCGCGCGCCGATCGTCGTACTCGACACGGGCTCGTCACCCGCCGTCCCGCAGATCGACGGCCTCGCGGGGACGCCGTATCTCACGAATCTGAACTGGTTCGATCAGGTCGAGTTGCCGAAGCGGCTCGTCGTCATCGGCGGCGGCTACATCGGCGCCGAACTCGGTCAGGGCGCGCAGCGGTTGGGGAGCGCGGTCACGATCGTCGGCAACGCGACGCGCCTGATGGAACGCGAAGACGAGGACGCGACGGCGATCCTCGAAGCCGCGCTTCGCGCGGACGGCGTCGCGCTGCGGCTCGGCGTGAAGACGACGACGGTCGCGCACCGCGGCGGCCTCTTTACGATCACGCTCGACGACGGTTCCGTGCTCGAAGCCGAGGGGCTGCTCGTCGCGACGGGGCGCACGCCGAACTCCGCCGCCCTGCAGGCCGATCGCTCGGGGATCGCCCTCGATGAGCGCGGCTACGTCGTCACGGACGAACATTTGCAGACGACGTGTCCGGGGGTGTACGCCGTCGGCGAGATTGCGAACCAACCCGCGTTCACGCACGTCGTGTGGGAAGATTACCGCCGCCTCCTCTCGACGCTCGACGGCACGCCGCGTCGCAAAGACGATCGCATCCTCGCATACACGACGTTTACGGAGCCGCAGCTCGCACGTGCCGGCATGTCCGAGGCGCAAGCGCGCGAGGCGGGTATCGACGCGCGCTCGGTCACGTCGCCGCTCTCCGACAACGCACGCGGCGCCGAGTGGCATCTCGAGACCGGCTTCTACCGCTTCACGATCGATGCGAAGACCGAGAAGCTCATCGGCGCGACGATGATCGGCTACGAGGCGGGCGAGATCGTGCACACGGTCGCCTTCGCGATCCAGCAGGGCTGCACGTGGCGCGACCTCGACGCGTTCGTCGGCATCCATCCGACGTTCGGCGAAGGCCTGCCCTCGGTCGCGAGATTATTCGCCTAGGCCGATCCGTTCGCGTCTAACGCCGGAGCGAGGGCGCTCGTGCGAACGCGACGCGCCGGCGTCTCGCGAACCGTGCGCGAAGCGGCCGGGCGACGAACACCGCTTCGATCGAGAGGGCGCCTGCGACGAACGCGATCGCGACGAGCCGCTCGGCATCGACGTCGCCGCGCAAGCGCGCGAGCGCTGCGAGGTAGACATCGTCGATGCGAACGTCCGTCGAGGCGAGCGCGACCGCCTCGGCGTGCAGTGCGACGAGCGCGGCGCCGGCCGGGGTCGGTGCGTGCGCGACGTGATTCGCAAGCGACACGACGAGCGTCGTCGCAGCGAGCGCGCTCGAGGCCTCGGAGACGGGCCAGCGCGAGAGATGGAGATCGCCGTGCGGGTCGACGAGCCGCCGCTGCGCGGCCGCGAGATCGGCCGACGCCGCGAGGAGATCGCGCCGCAGATCCGTCGCGGTTCGCGAGCCGCGCGGCGCGGCGGCGAGCCGCGTCGCGAGCGATTCGACGAGCACGACGCGTGCCGGCTGCGCGGCCGCGACGTCTTCGGCGCGCGTCCCCCGCTCGAGTTCGGCCGCGCCGAGCGCGAACGTCAGCGCGCCGATGAGCGTGCAGAGCAGTGCCGTCGCGCACGCGCGGACGAGAGCCGAACGGATCCTCACCCCACGCGTATCGGCTCGCGCGCGCGTCCGCAGGAGCAGCGCGCGCCTTCGCCGCCCGAGTGTGGCCGCGTTCACACTCCGGCGGCCGCGGCGTTAGCGCAGATGGTCCGCGATGAAATCGACCCAATGCTCGTACACGTCGCGCGTGCGCACCGGATCGCCCGGAAAATGCCCCATGACCGGCCACGCGATGAAGTGCACGTCCTTGCCGTTGTCGCGCAGCGCGTGATAGAACTCGTACGTCGTCGCGATCGGGTCGCGATTGTCGCCCGTATCGCTGAGCAGCAAGATCGGCGTCGTGACGTTCTTCGCAAAATTGACCGCCGACGCCGCGGCATATTCGGCGCGCGCGTCGCCGACCCACGGCAGCCCGTGGAAGAGCGCGGCGTCGCTCTCGGAATCGTCCGCGATCGAGTAATCGACCGCCCAATCGTTGACGGAGGCTCCGGAGACGGCCGCATGCCAGAGCGTGGAATGCGTCGCGAGCCACGCCGTCATGATCCCGCCGTACGACCAGCCCGAGACCGCGATCCGCGCGTCGTCGACGATCCCGCGCGCTCGCACGGCGGCGACCGCCGCTAAGATATCGGTTCCGGGGCCGGCCTCGGGGTCGTAGCGCACGGCACTCTGGAAGGCGAGGCCGTGATCGTCGCTGCCGCGGTAATTCGGCTCGAGCACGAGCCAGCCGCGCGCGATCATCAGTTGCGCCAGCCGATCGAACGTCTGCGTCGATGCGGAGGTCGGGCCGCCGTGGATCTCGAGCACCAGCGGGTAGCGCCGGTGCGGATCGAAGTTCGGCGGCCGCCGCAGGACGGCATCGCTGTGCATCCCGTTCGCGGCGGTGAAGTCGATCGTCTCGCTCGTCCCGAGCGCGAGCGCGGCGATCGCGGCGTTGAACGTCGTCAGTTGGATCGGCGCGCCGCCGCTGACTTCGATGTCGATAGCGGGGTTGATCGCAGCTCCGGTGGCGGGGCTCGCGCTTCCGTTCGTGGCTGCGGCCTGCGGGGTCTGGAGTTGGTCGACGGCCATGTGGCTGGGGTTCCTGCTCCTCGTGGTCGGGGTGGTGATCGATTATTGGCGGGTGATGCGGCGCGGGAGCATGCCGTTCCCACCCAACCCGGAGGGCACGCTGCGACACGTCCTCAAGGCGCTTTACCTGCAACAGGCCTTCACG
>CAZZYZ010000119.1:0-7602 GCA_964658425.1 Vulcanimicrobiota bacterium
GACGAGGCTTTCCTCGAAGGCTGCCGCCGCGACGCGGGCCGCGACGCTCGGTGCGCCGGGCTCGGTGCTCGGGAAAAATTCGATCGCGAGCATCGGCCCGAGGCCGCGCACGTCGCGAACGTCGCGCGGATAGCGCGCGGCGAGCGCATCGAGCCGAGCGCGAATCGCGACGCCGAGCCGAACCGCGCGGCCGAGGACGTCGTCGCGCTCGAAGACGTCGAGCGTCGCGAGCGCCGCGGCACAGGCGACCGGATTCCCGGCGAACGTGCCGCCGAGGCCGCCCGGGTCGACCGCATCGACGATGCACGCGCTGCCGACGACGCCCGAGAGCGGCAGCCCGCCCGCGACGCTCTTCGCGAACGTGATGAGATCGGGTACGATCCCGGCCTGCTCGATCGCGAAGAACGTCCCGGTGCGGCCGAAGCCCGTCTGAATCTCGTCGGCGACGAGGACGATGCCGTGGCGATCGCACCGCTCCCGCAAGCCCCGCCAGAACGCCGCCGGCGCGGGGACGAAACCGCCCTCGCCGAGCACCGGCTCCATCACGATCGCCGCGACGTCGTGCGCGGAGACACGCGTCGCGAACACCTCGTCGAGCGCGGCCAGCGCCTTCGCCGTATCCCAGCCCTTGCGCTCGTCCGGGAACGGCGCAGAGTAGATCTCGCCCGCGTACGGACCGAATTTCTGCTTGTAAGGCGCGACCTTGTTCGTCATCGAGAGCGCGAGCAGCGTCCGGCCGTGGTAGCCGTACGCGAACGTCACGACGGCGCCGCGGCCCGTCGCATTGCGCGCGATCTTGATGGCGTTCTCGACCGCTTCGGCACCCGTCGAAAGAAAGAGTGCCTTCTTCGGCATGGCGCCCGGCGCAAGCGCGCACAGCCGCTCGGCGAGCGCGACGTAGCCTTCGTACATGCCGACCTGGAAGCACGTATGCGTGAACGCGTCGATCTGCGCGTGCATCGCCGCGAGCACGGTCGGATCGCCGTGGCCGACGTTCATCGTGCCGATGCCGCCCGCGAAATCGACGTACTCGCGGCCGTCCGCGTCCCACAGCCGCGCGCCCTCGGCGCGGGTGACGAACAGCGGATAAGCCGAGGAGACGCCCCGCGCAACGGCATGCTCGCGCCGCTGGGCGAGTTCTTCCGTACGCGTTCGGGTCAGGGGCACGATCGGGATGGCCTCCGCAGCGATACTCTTGTCGTAATTTACGGCTCCGCTAGGCGATCGGCCTCCGGTATGGCACGCGACCGATGGCCGACGTGACGCGCCGTTCGGGCGACTCCGGACGCACGCGGCGGGAAAGCCATCGCCCCGCGCGGCGTCGAAACCGAGCGCATGGACGACGCCGAGACCGACCGTTCTCTTGGGATGGGCTGCCCGATGGCGCGGCGCGATTTTCTCGGCGGCATCGCGCTCGGTCTCGGCGCACTCGCGGCGGGCGGCGTGCCGGCGGCGGCCGATACTGCGTTCGCGGCGGGCGGCTTTCCGCAGGACCGGCCGGGCTACGATCCGCCGGCGCTCGAGGGGCTACGCGGCAGCGGCCCGGGCAGCTTCGAGATCGCTCACGACGTTCGCGACGGCGATTTCGCGGCGCTTCACGAGCGGGCCGTCGCGACGGGCGAGCACTACGATCTCGTCGTCGTCGGCGCGGGGATCAGCGGCCTCGCGGCGGCGCACTTCTATCGCAAACGGCACCCGAACGCTCGCATCCTGATCCTGGACAATCACGACGACCTCGGCGGCCATGCGAAGCGCAACGAATTCGTCGTCGACGGGGAGCTGCTGCTCGCGAACGGCGGCACGTACGCGATCGAATCGCCCTTCCCGTACGCGCCCCCGGCACGCGAGCTGCTCGCGGAGCTCGGTATCGATCCGCCGGCGCTCGCGAAGCGCGACGATCGGCCGGAGATTTACGCCGGTCTCGGCGGCGCCGTCTTCTTCGACCGCGCGACGTTCGGCGCCGACCGCCTCGTTACGAAGATCCCGGGCGGCTTCGCGGACGACGCGCCGCAGGCGAGCGCCGCCGCGTGGCGGGCATGGCTCGCGAAGACGCCGCTCCCGGCGCACGCGCGCGCGGCCGTCCTGCGCGTCGAGACGAGTCGCACCGACCCGTATCCCGGCCTCGATTCGAACGCGAAAAAAGAGAAGCTCTCCCGGATATCCTACGAGCGATTCATCGTTGAGGCCCACGGCGCGGACGCGCAGACGATCGCGTTCTACAAGACGCGGACGCACGATCTCTTCGGGGTCGGGATCGACGCGGTGACCGCGCTCGATTGCTGGGGCCTCGGCTTCGCGGGCTTCGGCGGGCTCGGGCTCGCGCCCGGGCCGTACTCGCGCATGGGCTTCACGGCGATGGGAAGCGCGACGCCCGGCCAGCCGCCGTACGAATTCCACTTCCCCGACGGCAACGCGACGATCGCGCGCGGCCTCGTGCGGCGCCTGGTGCCGGGATCGCTCGCCGGCACGACGCCGGAATCCCTCGTGCTCGCGAAGCTCGCGTACCGCGCGCTCGACCGGCCGGAGAACGCCGTCCGGATCCGCCTCTCGAGTACCGTCGTCGCCGTGCGGCATCGCGGCGACCCCGCGACGGCGACCGCGGTCGACGTCACGTATTCGCGCTTCGGAACGGCGTACGGCGTCCGCGCGAGCAACGTCGTGATGGCGACGTACAACATGCTCGTCCCCTTCGTCGTCCCGGAGCTCCCCGCGCCGCAGCGCGAAGCGTTGCGCTACGGCGCGAAGGTGCCGCTGGTCTACACGGTCGTCGCGATTCGGAATTGGCTCGCGTTCCATCGCCTCGGCGTGAAGTTCATCTCGGCGCCCGGCATGTTTCATCCGCAGGTGCGCCTCGACGACCCCGTCGATATCGGCGACTATCGCTCGTCCGCGAATCCGAACGAGCCGGTCCTCGTGCGGATGCTGCGCACGCCGTGCCGCCCCGGACTCTCCGAACGCGACCAGCACCGCGTCGGCCGCGCCGATCTGCTCGCGACATCGTTCGAGACCTTCGAACGCGAGGTTCGCGATCAGCTCGGGCGCATGCTCGGCCCGGCCGGCTTCGATCCGGCGCGCGACATCGCGGGGATCACGGTCAATCGCTGGCCGCACGGCTACGCCTACGAATACAATCCGCTCTGGGATCCCGACGGCTTCTTCGACGGCGGACCGACCCCGAACGAGCTCGCGCGCCGCCGTTTCGGCCGCATCGCCATCGCCAATTCCGACGCGGCCGCGGCCGCCTATACGGATCAGGCGATCGATCAGGCGTACCGAGCCGTCGCCGATCTCGGCTGACGTTTTCGAGCGCGCACCCGCTTCGAGCCGCACGTCACCGGCGAGTCGTCACGCCCCTCAACGTGAATTTTCGGCAACTTCGGAACGAATGGCGCGCCCCCGAGGCGAAACGACCACGTAAGCTCGACCGCTTTGCGGCCGGGGCATTCGTCGTTTGGAGGTCTTGGGTGGCTCGAACGTCTTCCGCGCGTGCCTTTCCGTTCGCCGTCGTGGCGATCGTCGCGTTGATCCTCGCATTTGCCGCGCCGGCGCGGTGCGGGTTCGCAGGCACGACGGGGACGCTTCGCGGCCGCATCGTCGACCGCGCGACGCATCAGCCGATCGCGGGCGTCCGGATCGCCGTCACGTCGCCCTCCCAGGAAGCCGTGACGCGTACGGGCATCGACGGCACGTTCGTCTTCATCGCGCTCGCGCCCGATACGTACACGTTGAGCGCCGAGACGCAAGGCTACGATCCGCAATCGCTCGCGGGCGTCACGATCGTCGCCGACCAAGCGCAAACGCTGCCCGTCGAACTCGGGAAGACGATCCGCACGATCGGCCGGATCACGTCGCGTGCGACGGGCGGCCTCGTCAAAGCCGGCACGACGACGGACGTCTATTCCGTCAACGCCGCGCAGCAGACGGCCTCGGCGACGGTCGGCGGCGCCGGCAGCATCGATCAGGCCTACGCGGGCCTCGCCGCGCTCCCCGGCGTCAGCTACGATCTCGGGCAGGTCGGCTGGGGGCAGAACCTGACGATCCGCGGCGGCGCGCAGAGCGACGTGGCCTACGAGCTCGACGGCATCCCGGTGCAGCGCGATTCCGATCAATTCTCGACGACGACGCTCTCGACGCTCGGCCAACAGGAACTTCAGGTCTACACGGGCGGCGCGCCCGCCTCGGCCGACGCGACCGGGCTCTCCGGCTACATCAATCAGGTCATTCGCACGGGCACGAGCCCGGGCTTCGTCGATGCGTCCGCCGGGATCGGCGGCCCGGCCTACTATCACAAGCTCTCGCTCGAAGTCGGCGGCGCGACGACCAATCGTAATTTCTCGTATTACCTCGGCTTCTCGGGCTCCGATCAGTCGTACCGGTACATCGATCAATTCGACGGTGCGGGCGACCCGCGCTTCGCCTATCCGATCGCGGTCACGTCGGGACCGAACGGCAACGGCGGCGGCACGAACGGCGCGGGTACGATCTACGACGGTGCGGGCTCCGCCTTCTTCGCGCCCGGCATGACGGGACAGCAATCGTACAGTCAGGATCGCGAGAGTATCGGCAACTTCCACCTCGCGATCCCGCACAAGGGCGGCGAGGTCAAAGACGATCTCCAACTGTTGCTTCTCACGAGCCAATTCAACGCGACCGTCAATTCCTCGCCGAACGATCTCGGCGGCCTCGCCTACGAGACGGGCGCCATCGGGACGACACCGGTCTTTCTCGACAACTACACGTATACGGGGTCGCTCATGACGCCGCTCAACGGCACGGAGACGTTGACGCAGACGGCGTTTCCGGGCAGCAATCCGCATCGAAACTTTCAGCAGGCGCTGCCCGCGGATTCGCGCGACGGCAACAGTAACGGCGTCGCGATCATCAAGCTGCAGTACACGAAGAATTTCGACAGTAAATCGTACTTGCGGCTCTTCGGCTACGATAATTACTCGAACTGGTTCTTCACGGGCCCGTCGAGCGACAATTTTAACTACGGCAGCGTTCCCGCCGACTACGAGGTGCAGGAGCACGGCTTCGGCCTCAACGCTCGCTACGTAAACCAAATCAACGAGAAGAATCTCTTCACGTTGACCGCCTCGTATTCGACGCAGAAACTACAGACGTTCAACAACGCGTCGAACGAAGGGACGGTCTCGACCAATTACGTCGACGCGAAAGGCAATTGCTACGCGACGGACGGCACCTACGCGAGCTGCTTCCCGGCGACGGCGACGAACGCGGCGTCGGGCTACAACCTCGTCTCGCAATTCGGCTCCGCCCCGACGCTCGTGCCGTGCACGCTCACCGCCGGCGGCCAATGCACGCAGACGGCCGCGGGCTCTCCCGCCGCAGTGAACGGCGCGCGCTGGGAAGTCACGGAGAACGGCTACAACGGTCAGGTCGATACGGTCCGGCCGTATTTCACCGCGTACTCCGCGAGCGATCAATTCCGGCCGACGTCGAAACTCACGTTCGACGTCGGATTGCGCTTCGAGAACTTTCTGTATCGACTCGACGATCTCTCGACCGGTTATCCCTCGCGCGCGTTCTGGTTCGCGGCGTACAATCGCGAATATTGCTACGCACCCGGACAACTCGGATCGACGCAGCGCGGCGCGCCCGATCCGCTGACGGGCGTCTTCCCCGCGTGCGCCGCGGGCGGCTCGCCGAATCTCGTCAACACGCTCCCCCACACGACGCAATTCGGCGAATTGCAGCCGCGCGCCGGCGCGACGTTTGCGATCGATCCCGACACCGTCCTGCGCGCGTCGTACGGCCGGTACGCGGAGCAGTTCGGCTCGTCGTATCAGGAATACAACACGGTGCAGCAAGATCTGCCGCTCTTCCTCGATCAGTTCTTGCCCTTCGGCTACACGACCCCGTATCACCATCTCGTTCCGTCCGCCGACAACAGCTACGATGCGTCGCTCGAGCATCATTTCAAAGGCACCGATCTCGCGTTCAAACTCTCGCCGTTCTATCGTGCGACCGCGAACGAAGTTCAGGGGACGCCGCTCGGCGCGCAGGGGATCTACGCGAACCTCAACACGGGCCAGACGCGCGCCTACGGCGTCGAGTTCGCCTTCGACAAGGGCAGCTTCGATCGCAACGGTCTCGCGTTCGCGCTCTCGTACGCGTTCACGGCGAGCCGCACGAAGTTCAACGACATCACGCCCGGCACGAATTACATCGATACGATCAACGCGACCGTCCAGCAGTACAACTCGTATACGAAGGCCTGCGCGACCGCGAACGCGCGGCTTTGCGGCTCCTACGGCGCGACGAACGCGACCCCGACGTTCGCCGGCGTCGATGCGAGCGGCAATCCGACGGGAGCCGTGATTCCCAATCCGTATTACAACGCGACGCCGCAGCAGCTCTCCGATCGCAACGGCGAGTACGCGACCTACGTGAATCTGCCGGCGACGTACAACGCCGATATCGGCCGCATCACGCCGCACGTCGCGAGCCTCGTGCTCAATTATCGCTCGGGCCCGTTCGCCGTCACGCCGACGCTGACGTTCACGGCCGGCAAGACGTACGGTTCGCCGCTCGTGTGGCCGGGCTACAACCCCGCGACCTGCGCTGCGGTCACCGCGAACGGAACGGCCGATACGACGACCTGCACGGGGTCGCTGCAGATCCCCGACGTCTACACCGGGAAGTTCGACAACCTCGGCGCGTTCGTGCAGCCGTCCCGGCTCGCGCTCAACTTCGCGACCTCGTACGATATTTCGAAGCGTCTGACGCTGCGCGTGCAGGCGACCGGGATCGTCGATCGCTGCTTCCAGCGCGGCTACGCGTGGGACGATCCGAACATCTGCGAGTACTCGTCGCTGCCCTCGAACGCGCTCGCGCCCGTCGGCAACTTCACGCCGCTCGCGAGCGCACCGATCCAACTGCGCTATCCGTACTCGTACTATTCGACGTTCAACACGGCGGGATATATCGGCGCGAAGACGCCGTTCAATCTCTTCGCGACGCTGGACGCGAAGCTCTGAGCGAGGGCGCGCTCGCGAACGGCGGTCTGCGCAAGGACGCGCTCGCGTTTCGTGAGGTCCTCGCGCAGTCGATCGCGATGCTCGGGCCGACGCTGACGCCGGTCCTCATCGTCCCGCTGATGGCGGGCTCGGCCGGGAACGCGAGTTGGCTCGCGTACGCGTTCGGATCGATGCTGCTGCTCGCGGTCGCCTTCGCGATCCGCACGTTCGCGACGCGCTCCGCGTCGCCGGGCTCGCTCTACGCGTACGCCGAGCGCGCGTTCGGGCCGCGCGGCGGCCTGCTCTGCGGCTGGGCGCTGCTGTGGGCGTACGTCTGCGTCGGCGTCGCGGGGATCGCGGGGTTCGCCGTCTTCGCGGAGACGCTGCTGCGCGGGCTCGGCATCGGCGGCCCGGTCGTCCGGGTCGGCGCGGCGCTCGGATGCCTCGCGATCGCCTTCGCGTTCGCATACCGCGACGTGCGGCTCTCGACGGAGACGTTGCTGTGGCTCGAAGCGGGCTCGGTCGCGCTCGTGACGGCGCTGCTCGTGCTCGTGATCGCGCACGAGAAGACCTTCGTCGATCCGCTGCAGCTCGAGCTGCGCGGAGCGACGCCGTCGGGGAT
>CAZZYZ010000119.1:7612-9439 GCA_964658425.1 Vulcanimicrobiota bacterium
GATCGGGCTGACGATCGCGATCTTCAGCCTCGTCGGCTTCGAGAGCGCGACCGCACTCGGTGCGGAGGCGCGCGATCCGCTGCGCACGATTCCCGCCGCCGTGATCGCGAGCGTCGTCATCTCGGGGACGTTCTTCGTGCTCTGCGCGTACGTCGAGGGGCTCGGCGCGCATCGCGCGGGCGCCGTGCTCGCGAACCTCGGAACGCCGCTCGATACGCTCGCCGCGCGAACGGGTGCGATTCCGCTCGGCCTCGCGATCGATATCGGCGCGCTGCTCTCGTCGTTCTCGATCACGCTCGCGGGCCTCGGCGCGGCGGCGCGCGTGCTCTACGCGATGGCGCATCACGGCGTCTTTCCGCGCGGCCTCTCGCGAACGCATCGCGTCTATCTGACGCCCGATGCCGCGCTCGCGGCGATCGCGCTCGTGCTCGCGCTCGTCGGCGGCGGAGCGCTCGCGTTCGGCGTCGCCGCGATCGACACGTTCAACGATACGGCGACGCTCGGCTCGTTCGGCTTCGTCGCGATCTATCTCTTCGTGGCGCTCGGTGCGCCGTTCTATCTCCGTTCGCGGGGCGAACTACGCCGCCGCGATATCGTGCTCGCCGTCGTGACCGTGCTACTGCTCGCGATCCCGGCCGTCGGCAGCGTCTATCCCGCGCCGCCCCCGCCCGCGAATCTCTTCCCGTTCGTCTTCGCCGCCTACGCGATCGCGGGCGCGGTCGTCGTGATGCGCGTGCCCCGCAGCGCCGAAGCTGCGACACGCGTCGGATGAACGAAGGGGACGCGACGTAGCGCTTCGTACGCGTCACGCATCGCGGGGCATCGCTCCGCCGCTTTCACCAGCGAGGCCGTTTGCATTGCGCCGTCTTTTTCGTTTCATCGGTTCGTCGCTCGCGCTCGGCGGGCTCTTCGCGTCGACCATACTCCCGGTTTCGGCGAGCGCGCCCGGAGCGTTCGTCTTCGCACCGGCGCGGCTACGCGCGCACGGCCCGCTCGCGATGCCGCACACCCGAAGCCTCGCGAATGCGACGGCGAGCGGGACCGTCGGGTCGATGAACGTCGTCTCCGCCGAGGCCCCCGTCCCGCGGCCGCGCACGCGCTCGTGCACGGTGTCGCTCTTCTCCGGGTACACGTTCTCGCAATATGCGGCGCAGGGCTTCGGCTACACGCCGCCCGCCGCGTGCCCGGGGCCGTGGGCGAAGGTCATCTTCGAGGGCGATCTCTCGATCTCGCCCGGCGTGCAATACGATCGCACGGCCGATGCGTGGCTCGGCAACACGAACGTCTTTTTCGGAACGACCGCCGAACCGCTGGCGAACCAGCGCGCGACCTGGCACGTGGAACGCGACGTCACCGATCTCAGCGCGCTCTTTCGGCAAGCGCAACCGGGTGAAGTCGAGATCTTCAACATCGTGAGCGCGAATCTCGGGCTGAACGGCGTGCTCGGCGGAAGCAGCCGGCTCGTCTTCTACGAACCCGATTTCTCGCATCCGGCTCCGGCGGCGCCCGACGTCGTGCTCCCGATCTCGGGCGGGTACGGCGGCGAACTCACGGCGGTCACCTCGCCCGGAACGCTCTCGCGCACGGTCACCCTGCCGACCAACACGGTGCGAGCGTATCTCGACGTGTTTACGCAGAGCCAAGGCGGCGACGAATTTTGGTACTCGTGCTCCTCGAACGACATCGCTCCGGCACTGAACAATTGCGGGAACACGGGCTTCCGCGAAACGGAGATCTCGATCGACGGAACGCCGGCGGGCGTCGCGCCCGTCTATCCGTGGATCTACACGGGCGGCATCGATCCGTATCTGTGGCAGCCGATCCCCG
>CAZZYZ010000120.1:0-9405 GCA_964658425.1 Vulcanimicrobiota bacterium
CCTCACCCGCGCCCGCGGGGACGCCCGAGGCATCGCCGTCCCCCATCGGCACGATCCTCCCGCACGCGCCGGCGAACGCGAGCCTTTCGAATCTGAGTGCGCTGATGAGCGGGTTCGGCTCTCCGACCGCCCCGGCGCGTTACGCGACGTTCGTGCGAACCGCGCAGCGGCAGAGTGGCCTCATCGACATCCTCAAGAAGGACGACGAGTACTACTTCGATCTCGGCCCGGCCGCGCTCGACCATCCGTTCATCGTCGCGCCGGTCCTCGCTTCGGGGATCGGCAGCGACGCCTTCGCGGGCCGAATCTTCGATTCGTTCCTCATCGAATTCAAGCGCGTCGGCCGGCGCGTGCTTTGGATCGACGTGAACTCATCGTTCACCGCACCGCCCGGCAGTTCGGCCGCGAACGCCCTCGCCATCTCGGTTTCGGACTCCGTCATCAACAGCACGCCGGTCGTCGCCGAAGACGACGGAAAGCAGCACGTCGTCGTCTCGGCGGCGTTCTTCCTCACGGACTTCGAGAACGTCGGTCGCGATATCGGCGGTGGCGACGACGCGGGCTCGAAGGCGGCGGAACTGCTCTTCGGTCCGGCACTCCGTTCGGGCTACGCGGTGGACCCCACGAAATCGTACGTCGAACGCACGAAAGCGCTCCCGGCGAACGACGAACTCTCGGTGCGCCTCGCGTTCTCGGGGCCGCCGGGATCCGGCCTCGGGGGTGCGGCGCCGGGTGGCCACGGCGTTCGCATCGGGATGCACTATTCGATCGTCGATCCGCCCGCGGCGAGTTCGTATCTGCCGCGCCTCGCCGACGACCGGATCGGCTATTTCCTCACGTCGCACAAGCGCTTCGACAACGACTCGCTGCCGACGCCGATCGTACGCTACATCGACCGCTGGAATTTCAAGCGCGGGCCGATCGTTTATTACCTTACGAACGAGATCCCGCAGCAGTACAAACCGGCGATCCGCACGGCGCTCCTAGAATGGAACGCGGCGTTCGCCGCGGTCGGCATCCCGCACGCGATCGAAGTCCGCGATCAGCCGAGCGATCCGGCGTGGGATCCCGACGACGTGCGCTATTCGACCGTCCGTTGGATCACGAGCGACGTCTCGCCGTTCGCCGCGTACGGTCCGCACATCGCCGACCCGCGGACGGGAGAGATCTTGCGGGTCGAGATCGTGATCGACGGGGAAGCGCTCCGCTCGGTGAAGCGCGGCTTCGTCGATCAGGTCGCACCGACGCGCGCGATCGCGCTCGGTGCCTACGGCCTCCCCGCCCCCGGCGCGCAATCCGCCGGCGGCTGCGCGCGGAGCGGTGCTTGCGATTCGTTCGAAGCGGACTCGGCGGAACTCGCCGCGACCGGGAGCGTCGCACTGCAACTCGCGGGCGCCTCTCCCGATAAGGTCGATCGCTACGCACAGCGCTGGCTGCAATCCGTCGTGCTCCACGAGTCGGGCCATAACTTCGGCTTGCGCCACAATTTCATCGCATCGACGCGGTACCCGCTCGCGAAACTCCATGACGCTGCGTTTACGAAAGCGAACGGACTCTCGAGTTCGGTGATGGATTACACGCCCGTCAATCTCTCGCCCGACGGCCGGCCGCAGGGCGAGTTCTTCCAGCTCGCGCTCGGCACGTACGATCGGTGGGCGATTCGCTACGGCTATGAAGCGTTTCCGAACGTGCGTCGGCCCGAGGACGAGGTGCTGCCGCTGCGCGGCATCGCGGACGAGAGCACGCGCCCGGGCTATGCGTACGCGACGGACGAGGATGCGGCGGGCGGCCTCGGCGTCGATCCGCGCGTCGCGGCCTTCGATCTCTCGAGCGATCCGCTCGCTTTCGATGCCAATCAATTCGCCGTCTATTCGTCGCTCTTCCGCAAGCTCGATCGCGTCTACCCCGATCGCGATCAGCCGTACGTCTACGAACGGCGCGCCTTCGAAACGATGCTCCGCGGCTATGCGCGCGCGGCGCTCCTCACGACGAAGTACGTCGGCGGGATCGAGACGTCACGCGACCATCGCGGTCAACCGGGCGGCACTGCGCCCGTGTTGCCGGTTCCGCGCGCGGACTCGGCGCGCGCGTTCGCCATGCTCTCGCAGAACGTGTTCTCGAGCTCCGCGTTTGCGTTCTCGCCGCGGCTGCTCTCCCAGCTCGGGTACGATCGTCTCGCCGCGAGCGACGAACGGCCGGACTTTCCGATCGCCGAAGCGATCGGCGAGGTTCAGGATGCGGTGCTCTTCCAAATGTTCTCACCCGATGCGATGAGCCGCCTCGCCGAAGAACGCTATCGCCTCGAGCCGGGCCAACATGCGATGGTGCTCGACGATCTCTTCGAGTGGACGCGGGCTTCGGTGTGGGACGACGTCGATCGTGCCTCGATCGATCCGATCCACCGCGCATTGCAACGGCGCTTTACCAATCTGATGGTCGCCTACACGCTCGCGCCGAGCGGGCTCGTCAACGCACTCGGTTACCCGAGCGACTCGGCCTCACTCGCGCGATACGAACTCGTTCGCATCGACGCTCGCGTGAAGCGTGCGCTCGCGCGTTCGAAGGCCGACGTCGGGACGCGCGCGCATCTGGAGGACATGGACGATCGCATCCGTCACGCACTCGAGCCCGGGACGCTCCGCGGCGCCTGAGGCACGCGGCAGAAGAGATCCGTCTCGTGCGTATCGCACGTTTCGCATTCGAATTGGATCGTCGTGTGCGTGATGCGATAGACGGCGGCTAATCGGGCGCGCAGTTCTTCGAGGATGAGATCGCACGCGTGGAGCGTGCGATCGCCGTCGAGGCGGACGTGGGCCGAGAGCGCGCGGATCCCGCTCGAGATAGACCACACGTGGACGTCGTGAACCGCGGTCGCGCCGGTCACGCGAGCGATATCGGCGACGAGCCGCTTCATATCGACGTTCTTCGGCGTCGATTCCATCAGGATGTCGATCGTCTCGCGCAGCAGCTGCCACGCGCCCTTCGCGATGAGCGCGGCGATCGCGATCGAGACGACGGCGTCCGCGGGATACCACCGCGTCGCGAGGATCGTAAGACCGGCGACGATGACGCCGATCGACGCCGCGATGTCGCCGAAGACGTGCAGCATCGCCGCACGTATCGCGAGATCTTCTGCGCCGTGCGCGCGCAAGCCGAGGCCGATATAGAGGTTGATCGCGATGCCGAAAGCGGCCGATGCGAACATCGGCAGCGGATCGACGGTCGAGCCGTCGTGTAGCCGAACGACGGCTTCGTACACGACGTACGCGACGACGAGGATGAGCGTCAGTGCGTTCGCGAGCGCGATCAGAATGCCGGTCCGATGGTAGCCGTACGTATACGTCGCATCGGCGGCACGCTGCGATTGCAGCGTCGCGAACCACGCGAGCGCGAGCGCGATCACGTCGGTGAGGACGTGACCCGCATCCGAGATTAGGGCGAGAGAATGGGATACGAGGCCGCCCGCGATCTCGACGCCGAGCACGCCGAGCGAGAGGCAGAACGCCGTGCGCAACGTTCCGGCGGACGCGGCAGCATGATCGTGTTCGTGATCGTGATCCGCGCCCACCGGATCGCTACGCGACGTGCGGGCGGATTAGCTGCGGCGGCGCGTCAACGCAAACGCGAACGCGATGATCACGAACGCGATCGTCCACGCGATCGGCGAACGTCGCGAGCGCAGTTTGACCGCCTCGATCGCCGCGCTCGGATCGTCGATGACGGCGCCGGCTTCGCTCAAACGATCGTCCGCGATGACGGCCGCCTGTGCGGCGACGTCGTGTGCGATCACCGATGCTTGCTCGCGGGTCTTCTCGAGCACGACCTTCGCATCGGCGGTGAGCTCGCTCGCGCGAGCGGCCGCGAGCGCGGCCGCGTCGCCGACGGCGTCCGTCACGCGGGTGCGCAACTCGTCGAACCGTACGCTCGCCTCATCGGCGACGTCTGCGACGCGGCTCTGCACGTCGGTCTTGTAGGCGAGCGCCTCGGCGTTCTCCGCGATCCGCTCGCGCGTCGCGGCGATCCCGGCTTTGAGGCTCTCGATCGACGCCTCCGAATCGCCGGCGTGAACGTGGGGCACGTGCGCTCCGGCGCGCTCTTTGCGCGCGTTCTCGATCATCTCGTGTTCGACGTATCTCATGCAGTGATCCTTAACGTCCGCGTTTGACCGCGGCACCGACGGCTTCGATATCGCTCTTGACGCTCGCGACCGATTCTTGCGGGATCGGCGTGACCATCTCGGTGAGCGCGCTCTTGCCGCGCATCGCCGCGACGGCCGCTGCGATCCCATACACGACGGTCACGATGAGCGCCGCCGCCCACAGCGGGAGCACGAGGGCGAGCGCGGCGATGATGCAGGTCGTGAGCGCGGCGAACGCGCCGAAGCCGAGGATCGCCGTCGCGCCGAACATCTCGGCCGAGACGGTCGCGCTCTTGCTCTTGCGCCCGAACTCGAGCTTCGCGAGCTCGAGCTCCTGACGGACGAGCGTTGCGGTATCGCTCGAGAGCTGCCGTAACAGATCGGCGATCGACTGATCCGCATGGGGCGGCGCGTTGTGGTTCATAACGACCTTTCCGAAAGAGATCGAGTGGGAGCTCCGGTTCGCCATGGGGTTACCCTCACGTTCGCTCGCCGAACCCCGTGCCAGGAACCGGCGACGCGTCGCGTCGATTGGAGGTCCATGCACACCGTCTCGCTCGGGCTCGGCTCGAATCTCGGCGACCGTCAGGCGAACATCCTCGCGGCCCTGCAGCGCCTGCGTGCGCTCGGTTCGGTCGAGGCCGTCTCGTCGTACTACGAGAGTGCGGCTGTCGACGGTGCCGGCGGCCCGGCGTTCCTCAACGCCGCCGCCCTGCTGCGTACGACGCTCGCGCCCGAACTGCTCGACGCGGCCCTGCGCCGCGTCGAAACGGGCGTCGGGCGGCAGGGTGCCCGGCATCTCGGCGCGCGTGCGATCGATATCGACGTGCTCTTGGTCGACGACGTAATCGCCGATTACGGGCGCATCGCGATCCCGCATCCGTATCTCGCGCGGCGCGCGTACAACCTCATCCCGCTCGCGGAGATCGCGCCCGACCGCATCGAGCCGCGCTCGGGCGAACGGATCGCGGCGCTCGCGGCGCGCGTCGATGCGAGCGGCATCGTCCGCCGGACGCGGACGCTGCAATTCGTCTCCGATCGTCAGGACGAAGCTCCCGAGGTGCGGCTCTCGATCGATCGGGTCGGCGTCTCGAACGTCAAGCGGCAGGTCCGGCTCGCGATCGCCGGTCGCGAGACGGTCTTCAACGGCGAGTTCACGATGGTCGCCGATCTCGCGCCGGGCCGTGCCGGCGTCCATATGTCGCGCTTCTCGGAGCTGCTCGAAGAGGCGACGCTCGAGGTGCTCGCGCGGCCGAGCGGCAGCGGCCGAATCGAGGACGTCGTGAACGCGATCGCACGCGAGATCGTCGATTCGCAGCGCGCGACGCGTGCCGACGTCCGCTTACGCGCCGATTTCGGACTCGAACGCTGGACGCCCGTGAGCGGCAAACGCGGCGAGGAGACCTACGCGCTCGTCGCCGTCGCGCATGCGGATGCGGAGGCGACGCGTCATGCGATTGGCGTCGAAGCGGAGGGGATGACGGCGTGCCCGTGCGCGCAGCAGATGATGCACGAGTACAATCGCGGCGAACTCGTCGAATCGGGCTTCTCGCTCGCCGACGCGGAGCGCGCGCTCGCCGCGCTCCCGGCCGCGACGCACAACCAGCGCGGCCGGGGCTCCGTGCTCCTGGGCACGCGCGACGCACGCGGCTCGGAGGTGCGCGCCGAAGACCTCGTGGAGATCGTCGAAAACTCGATGTCGAGCGAGACCTACGATCTGCTCAAACGATCGGATGAGTTCTTCGTCGTCAACAAGGCGCATCGCAATCCGAAGTTCGTCGAAGACGTCGTGCGCGGCATCCTCGCGCGGACGCTCGAGGTCTACGGCGATTTCGACGACGAGACGTTCGTGCACGCGACGCAGATCAATTACGAATCGATTCACAAGCACGACGCGTATGCCGAGGCGTTCGGGACGTTCGGCGAGTTGCGGCGCGAACTCGCGACCGGGCTCGCGGCGGGGCGGCGCACCGATCTCGCGGCGTGGCTCGGCACGCGCGCTTCCATCGTCGTCGCGTAGCGGTCCTCGCGCTATGCGGTCGTCCCCGGGACCGCGCGCGGATCGGCCCCCGCGGGCCGTTCGGTGAGCTCGCGGATCATCGAGGGCGAGAGCAGTTTCGCATGCTTGGCGGTGACCTTCGTAAATTCGGCGCCGAGCAAGAAGATGAGCGCGCTGTAGTAGATCCACAAGAGGAAGACGAGGATCGAGCCCGCCGCACCGTAGGCGGACGCGACGCCGCCGATCGCGAGATAGATCGAGATCAGCGCTTCGCCGATCGTGAAGAGCAGCGCCGTCACGACCGCACCGAGCGAAACGTCGCGCCACGAGATCCCGACGTCGGGCAGCACCTTGTACATGAGCGCGAACGTTACGGTGACGACCGAGAAATTGACGAGCTGCTCGACGAACGTCAGCGTCTTCGGATTCTTGATGACCGGTAATTGATCGAGGAAGTGCGCGCCGACGAACGCGATCGTCGTATTCGCGAGAAACATCCCGAACAATAAGGCGCCGATGACGAGGATCATGCCGAACGACATCGTCCGATCGCGCACGGTCTGCTTCCAGCCGAGGGTCGTGCTCTCGACGCGCCAGATCGAATTGAGCGCATCTTGTAAGGAACTAAAGAGATTGCTCGCCGCGAATGCGAACGCGATCCACGCGATCGCCTGCGCGAGCGACCCTTTGTGCGGCCGCGCGAAATTCGAATCGATCAGGAGCCGAACGGTCTGCGCCGTCGCCGCGCCCGCGTTCTGATGGACGACCTGCACGAGATTGTTCTCGACCTCGGAGTTGCCCCCGAGCACGCGGCCCGCGACGCCGATGAAGACGATGAAGAGCGGCGCGATCGAAAACATCGTCGAGAACGCGATCGCGGCCGCGAGCCGCGTCGCCTTATCTTCGTTGAATGCGAAGACGATCGCCTTGAGCGTCTCGAGCGCACTCGGAAGCCTCGCCGCCGGATCGGATCCGGGGATCTCGGCGTCGCTCGCCATCATTGTGCCGCGGTTTACCCGCGTACCACAATCCGAAACGGATGGCATTTCTCGCCGATGCGGAAAGGAAGGGGACATGCGAAAAATTCTTGCGACGTCCGTCGCTTTCGCCGCCTTGGGCGCGACGGCGAACGCAGCGCAGATCCCCTACGAACCTCTCGCGCAGGCGCTCGGCGTTCCGCAGCTCTTGAGTTCGATCGGGACCAAAGACAAATCTCAGTTGCAGCTCGAGTTTACGAAAGACGGCCAGACGAGCGATTCGTGGACGAAACGCGTCTCGATCAGCATCGCGAAGGTCCCCGCCGACGATACGGCGCTCTCGACGTTCAGCATCATCGAAAGTTTTCGGCACGAACTCGATCAGCGGCACGCGCACGTCGACGTCTTCGACACGTCGCCGCTCAAGCCGTACACGAGCTACTTCGAATACCACATCGGCACGGAACGCGAGAAGGGCGTCGTCTACAGCCCGGATCCCGGCTACGTGACGATCGCCCAAGTCGCCGAGAAGATCGACGACACGATCTCCGAGGGCGACGTCAAGATCCTCAAGCAGCTGATCGGACGGCAGTAGCCGCCCGACCCGATCGCTAGGCCGCCGCTTCCCGCAGGCGCGCGATCCGGCTCCCGAGCGAGGGATGCGACGAGAAGAGAACGGTCATCCAGGAGGGCTGCTCGTCCTCGGCGAGGTTCCGTTCGCGCAAGCGCTCGAACGCGGCGATGCCGGAGAGCGGATCCCCCGTCGCGGCGATCGCGAAGGTATCGGCCGTTCGCTCCCGCCCGCGCGAGAATGCGGCGAGGACCGGGCCGGCCGCCGTGCCGAGCAGCGAGATCATCAGTAGGAGCCGGCAGAGCCCGGCCGTGCTCGCGAGCTCGCGGCCGGGGCGATCCGCAAAGCGGCGCGCTCCGAAGAAGACACCGGCCGCGGACGCCGCGCCGAGCGCGACGCCACGCCACACGTCGCGCTGCACGTAATGCCCGAGTTCGTGCGCGACGACGAAGAGCGTCTCGCGATCCTCGAACGAGTCGAGCAGCGTATCGCCGATGACGATCCGCCGGCTCCCGAAGAGGCCGGTCACGTACGCGTTCGCCTTCTCCGTCTGCTTGGACATATCGACGCGCAGGATCTTTGCGTCGCCCGCCCCGTAGGTGCCGGCGAGCGAACGGATGCGGGCTTCGAGCGGCCCGTCGAGCGGTTCGAAGCGATTGAAGAGCGGCGCGATGTACGTCGGCGCGACGACGTTCGCGAGGACGAGAAGCGGGATGCTGCCGAGGGTCGCGACGAGCGGCCAGCGCTTCGGCGCGCGCTCGATCGCGAAGACGAGGGCTTCGGCGAGCGGGAGCGAGATCGCCGCGCCGACTGCCGCCCCTTTGACGCGCTCGATCGCCCATGCGGCCGGGGTTTGCTTCGAGAGGCCGTAGCGGCGTTCGAGCGCCTGCCCTTCGACGAAATCGGCGGGCGTCTCGATGAGCGACGAGAGGAGTAGGCCGCCGCCGATGAGGGCGAGGCGCCGGGCGCGCCCTTCGCGCGCCCCGAGCGGCGGTTCGAGGGCGGGGCCGATGAGATTCGCGGCCGTCGCGAGGGTCGCGAGGGAGCGGCCGAGGCCCGCGAGCATCAGCCTGCGGCGGATCCGCCCGTATCGCTTCGGATCGGGCTCGACCGGAGGCGACGGCCGTCGCAATTCGCGGACGGCTTCGCGGCCTCGATAGTAGGTGTAGCCGGCGACGGCGCCCGCGATGAGCCCGGTCGTGAATCGACGCATGGCGGTGCCTATACCCGGAGTGCCGGGTGCGGTCGCGACGCGGGCGGCTCGCCGCGCTCCGCGAAGCAATCCGCGATGTCTCGCCGTTCGTCCCGCCCGGTTCGTCCGTTACGTCCCGGCGCGCTCGCCGCATGTCTCGCGCTGGCGGGGGCGGCCCTCGCGCCGTGCGCGCCCGTTTCGGCGCAGGCGGTCGAAGGGTTCTCGTACGGCGATTCGCCGCTCGCGGCGGCGCGGCTCGGCGTCGCGTTCGCGGCGATCGCCGAACTCGCCGATAGTCCGGCGCTGCTCGCGCGGCCCTCGTCGCAGGCGTTCGCCGACGCGACCTTCGCGCAGATCCCGCTCCTGACGCGGGAGCCCGCGCTCGCCCCGCGCGTCAAGGCGCTCCGGGCGCTCCTGGTCCCCGGGGCGGCGGGCGGCCGCGGCGCGATCGATGACGCGCTCGGCGATCTCGAACGGGCGCTCCCGCCGGCGCTCGGCGCACCGCGCGACCGGCTCTTCCTCGTCGGC
>CAZZYZ010000121.1:0-9377 GCA_964658425.1 Vulcanimicrobiota bacterium
CCCCCGTCGACGTATGAAAGGTCTTCCTCTCCGTGAGTACCGCAGCGACCTACAAGCCCTCGACCGATGACATCAAGCGTTTGCGCGAGGCGACCGGCGCCGGGATGCTCGATTGCCGCGCCGCGCTCGTGAGCGCCGGCGGCGATTACGATGCCGCGAAGAAAGATCTCGTCGAGCAAGGCGCGAGCAAGGTCGCGAAGAAGGCCGAGCGCACCGCGAACGAAGGCCTCGTCGGGTCGTACATCCACGTCGGCGGCAAGATCGGCGTCCTCGTCGAGATCAATTGCGAGACGGATTTCGTCGCGCGCAACGAGCGGTATGCCGAACTCGTGCGCGACGTCGCGATGCACATCGCCGCGACGCCCGTGAAGTATCTCTCGCGCGACGAGGTCTCCGAAGCCGAGCTCGCGCCGTTGCGCGCCGAGTTCGCGAAAGCGGCCGAGGGCAAGCCCGCGAACGTCGTCGACCGCATCGTCGAAGGCAAGCTCAACAAGTGGTTCGAGGAGAACGTCCTGCTGGAGCAGCCGTTCATCAAGAACGACGACGTCACGATCGCCGAACTCGTCGCGGGCGTCGTCGGCGTGCTCGGTGAGAAGATCGCGATCCGGCGCTTCGCGAAATTCGCGCTGGGTGAGTGAGGGAGCCGCGTATTCCCGCGTCCTCTTGAAGATCTCCGGCGAGGCGTTCGCCGGAGACGAGAGCTCCGTCGACGTCGAGACGACGTCGTGGATGGCCGAGCAGATCGCGGACGTCGCCCGCGCGGGTGTCTCGGTCGCGGTCGTGGTCGGCGGCGGAAATATCTGGCGCGGCAAGGCGCACGAAGCCGCCGGCATGGATCGCGCGAACGCGGATTACATGGGGATGCTCGCGACCGTGATCAACGCGCTCGCATTACAGGACGCGCTCGAACGGATCGGCGTCGCGTCGCGCGTGCAGACGGCGATCCAGATGCAGCAGATCGCCGAACCGTACATCCGGCGGCGCGCGATGCGTCATCTCGAGAAGGGCCGCGTCGTCATCTTCGGTGCCGGAACGGGCAATCCGTATTTCACGACCGATACGACGGCCGCGTTACGCGCCGTCGAGATCGGTGCGCGCGTGATCCTCAAAGCGACGAAGGTCGACGGCATCTACACGGCCGATCCGAAGCTCGATCCGACGGCGACGCGCTTCGAATCGCTCGACTATCTCGAGGTGCTGCAGCGCGGGCTGCAGGTTATGGATAGTACGGCACTGACGCTTTGCATGGATAACGCCCTGCCGATCCTCGTGTTCGACATGAACGTCGCGGGGAATATTCGGCGCGCGGTCTTCGGCGAGCGAATCGGGACATTCGTCGGATCGCGAGCAGAGGCGCCGGTGCTCATGGAGAACGTGCCGTCATGAGCGAACTCGACGACATCTTCAAAGCGACCGAGCAGCGGATGCTCAAGGCGATCGAGGCGACGCGCAACGATTTCGCATCGGTGCGCACGGGTCGCGCGTCGCCCGCATTGCTCGATCGGATCCAGGTCGAAGCGTACGGCGCGATGGTTCCGATCAAACAGGTCGCAACCGTGAGTTCGCCCGACGCGCGATCGCTGCAGATCGCCGCGTTCGATCGTAACACGATCGGGTCGATTCGCAAGGCGATCGAGAAGAGCGATCTCGGGCTCTCGCCGAACATCGACGGCTCGAACATTCGCCTCTCGATCCCACCGCTGACCGAAGACCGGCGCAAAGACCTCGTCAAAGTAATCCGCAAAAAGGCCGAGGACGGCAAGGTCGCGGTTCGCAACATTCGCCATAAGAGCGTCGACGAGATCAAGGCGTTGCTCAAAGACGCGACGATCACCGAAGACGAGAACAAGCGCTCTGCCGAGCGCGTGCAAAAATTAACGGATAAGGCGATCAAGGACGTCGACAGCTTGGTCGTGAGCAAAGAGAAGGAGATCATGGAGGTCTGACCTCCGCCGCGCGCGTGAACGAATATTCGTCGTCCGACCACACCGAACCGGACCTCACCCTCCTACCGGAAGCTGAGGTTCGAGGACGCTTGGAAGATCGACCGCTCGCGCTCGTCGTGCTACGGCCGCCTTTCGCGGCGCTCGGCGTCGGCGCGCTGCGCGTGCTGCGGATCGAGGCGGGCGAGAAACGGACGGAGATCGTCGCCGGCTACGAACGCTACGAACGGCTGCCCGCGTGATCCCGCGCCACGTCGCGATCGTCATGGACGGCAATCGCCGCTGGGCGAAGATGCACCGGCTCCCGGTCGTCGAGGGCCATCGCCGCGGGATGGTCGCGCTACGCCACATAACGCGCGCCGCGAGCGACGCCGGCGTCGAGATGCTCACCGTCTACGGCTTCTCGACCGAGAATTGGAAGCGCGACTCGACGGAGATCTCGCTACTGCTCGATCTCGCCGTCTATTTCGCGCAGAACGAGTTCGCGGAACTCCATCGCAATAACGTGCGCGTGCGCGTCATCGGCGCCTACGAAGCGCTCCCGCGCGCGTCGCGGAACGCGCTCGACGGGCTGATGGCGAAGACCGCGCAAAACACCGGGCTGCTGCTCAACCTCGCCGTCAATTACAGTTCGCGGGCGGAACTCGCGCTCGCGGTGACGCGCATCGCGAGCGACGCGGAGCACGGCGACGTCGATCTCGATGCGTTCGGCGAGGAGACCTTCGGTTCGTATCTCGCCACGGCGGGTCTGCCGGATCCCGAACTCCTCATCCGCCCGGGCGGCGAATCGCGGCTTTCGAACTTTCTGCTCTACCAACTCGCGGGCGCCGAGCTCTATCTCACGCCGACGCTGTGGCCCGATTTCGGCCCCGACGAGTTCGCGCGCGCGCTGGGAACGCTTTGACGACGACGGCGCGCGACGCGCGTGCGGCGGGTTCCGACATGACGCGCCGCGTCGCGAGCGGGCTCGCGCTCGCCACGCTCGTGTTCGCTTCGATCGCGACGGTGTGGACCTTCGCCGCGGTGCTGCTGTTCGTGTGCCTCGCGTCGCTCTGGGAACTCGCCGGACTCACCGAACGCAAAGGTCAACCGCTGAACGTTCCCGTCGCGGCCGTCGCCGTCTCGTGCTATCTCGTGTTGACCGCGCGCGGCGTGCAGCACGCGTACGGCACGGCGCTGCTGGTGGTCACGGTCGTTTCCGCGCTCGCATTCTCGCTCGGCGGCGATCGGCAGGGCTATTTCGCGCGCAGCGCGTTCACGGTTTTCGGCGTGCTCTACATCGGGTGGCTCGGCTCGTATTTTCTCGTGCTGCGCAATCAACCGCATTTCGGGGCGGCCTATCTCGCCGAGAGCATCGTCGCGATCGCGTTCACCGATATCTTCGCGATGCTCGTCGGCTCGCGGTTCGGGAAGCATCCGCTCACCTCGATCTCGCCTCGCAAAACGTGGGAGGGCGCGATCGGCGGATTCGTCGCGACGACGCTCGTCTGCGGCGCGTTCGGCCTCGTCCCGGCCCTCGGGATCGCGTGGTGGCAGGGGCTCGTCGTCGGGGCGCTGACGAGCGTCGCGGCGCAGATCGGCGACATCGTCGAGTCGGCATTCAAGCGCGACGCGCACGTCAAAGATGCGGGCCGCATGATGGCGGGGCACGGCGGCATCCTCGATCGCTACGACTCGTATACGCTCGGCGGCATCGCGTTCTACGCGGGCCTCTACGTCACGGGGCATATCGTTCACTCATGAACGATTCGGCATTCGCCGCGAGCGGTTCGGGGGGCCGTAGCGTCCGCTCGTCCAACGGGAGCGTATGCGCAAGAACGTAGCGATCCTCGGCTCGACGGGATCGATCGGCACGCAGACGCTCGATGTCGTCGCGCGCCATCCCGATCGCTTTCGCGCGGTCGCGCTCGCGGCGGGTTCGCGGACGGCCGACCTCCTCGCGCAGGCGAAGCGCTTCGAGCCGCAGGTCGTCTCGTGCGCCAACGAGTCGGACGTCGCGGCGTTGCGCGCGGAACTGCCGGCTTCGACGCGGGTGCTCTCGGGCGCGGCCGGGCTGCTCGCGGTAGCGACGGAGGCGAAGGGGGAGGTCGTCGTCGCGGCGACCGACGGTGCGGTCGCATTCGAAGCGGTTTTCGCCGCCGTCGAACGCGGCATCCGGATCGCGATCGCGAACAAGGAGCTGATCGTTGCGGCGGGCGAGCTCTTCGTCGCCGCAGCCGAACGCTCGGGCGCCGAGATCGTGCCGGTCGACTCCGAGCACAGCGCGATCTTCCAATGCCTCGTCGGCGAACCGAAGGACCGCATCTCGAGCATCGTGCTGACCGCATCGGGCGGCCCGTTCTGGGCCTGGGACGCGGAGCGCATCGCGAACGCCTCCCTCGCGGACGCACTGCGCCACCCGACGTGGCAGATGGGCACGAAGAATACGGTCGACTCGGCGTCGCTGATGAACAAAGGCCTCGAAGTGATCGAAGCGAGCCGGCTCTTCGGCATCGGCGCCGACCGGATCGACGTGCTCGTGCACCGCACGTCGGTTGCACACGGGTTCGTCGTCTTCACCGACGGCAACGTCAAAGCGCAGCTCGCACCGCCGGACATGCGGTTGCCGATCGGCTACGCCCTCGCCTATCCCGACCGGCTACCCGATCGCGAGCGCGAGTTCGCGCTCGCCGCGCTCGGCGTCGCTCCCGACGCGGCGAACGCGACGCTCGCGTTCGAACCGCCCGACATCGAGCGCTTCCCGTGCCTCGCCCTCGCCTACGAGTCGTTGTGCCGCGGCGGGGTCGCGCCCGCCGCCCTTTCGGCGGCGAACGAGATCGCGGTCGCCGCGTTCGTGCGCGGCGACGTGCGATTCGGGGCGATCCCCGAGATCGTTTCGGCCGCGCTGCGTCAAACGGTCGACGAGCCGCTCAGTCTCGCGTCGGTCCGCGCGGCCGACGTGCGCGCCCGCGAACTCGCTCGTGCCGCCGTCGAGGCCCGTTTCGCGGGTTCGCCGAAATAATGCCGACAATGAAAGAGGATATGCTCGCGTTCGCGCTCCCCTCGCTCGATGGAATCGGGAAGATCGTCGTCTTCCTCGTGATGCTCTCCGTCCTCGTGGTACTCCACGAGGCAGGGCACTTTTTGCTCTCGCGCCTCAACGGCGTCCGCGTCAACGATTTCGCCGTCGGCTTCGGGCCGACGCTTTTCAAGTGGACGTCTCCGCGCAGCGGCACGAATTACCGCCTCAACCTCCTGCCGATCGGCGGGTACTGCGCGATGCAGGGCGAGGATGCGAACGTCAGCGAGGCCGAGCAGCAGCGCGAGTTTCTCGCCGAGAGCTCCGGCGCCAACGCGGATGTCGCCGTCGCGCCGCATCCGGGCTACGGCGGCGGCCTCGCGACGCTCGAGCGCCCGAGCGCGATCCGCTCGTTCGAGCGCAACGCGAAGCTCACGAAGAGCGAGCGCGCCGCCTCCGATAATTTTCAGGCGAAGACCACGTGGCAGAGGCTCTCGATCATCGTCGCGGGACCGGTCGCGAACTTCTTGCTCGCCTACGCGATCCTGTTCGTCGGGGCGGTGACGTTCGGCGTCGCCTCCGATCATTCGAGCACGAAGATCGGGCCCGTAACGGCCGGTTCGCCCGCCGCGAAGGCGGGGCTGCAGTTCGGCGATCAGATCGACGCGATCGACGGCGTCGCCTATACGAGCGGCGAGACGCTCGTGAAAAAGATCCAGTCATCGGCCGGCGTCCCGCTTTCGGTGACGGTCAGTCACCACGGTACGACGCGGACCGAGTCGATCACGCCTTCGGCCGTCAAGGTCGCCGGAAAAACGGTCGGCCGGATCGGATTCGTGCGGATCCCCGCGTTCGAGCGCGTCGGGTTCTTCGCGGCGATCCCCGTCGCCGGGACCGAGTTCTACAACGCGATCACGGGACAGATCGGCGGCTACGCATCGCTGATCCGGCACCCCAAGGAAGCGGGCGCGAGCATCTCCGGGCCGATCGGCATGGAGCGCGCCGCGGCCTCGTATCAGGACCTCGGCTGGGGCCCGTACCTCGAACTCGCGGCGATGATCTCGATCGCGCTCGGACTCATCAACCTCTTGCCGTTCCCCGCGCTCGACGGCGGCCGGGGCGTCTTCATCGTCGCCGAGATGCTGCGCGGGAAGCCCGTCGGGCCCGAGCGCGAAGCCTTCGTGCACGTCGCCGGGTTTGCGGTATTGATGGTACTCATGGTCTTCGTCGCCTTCCACGACATCTCGAACATCGTCTCGGGCAAGGGGGCGTTCTAAATGGTCCGGTTGCGTCGCGAATCGAAGCCGATTCTGCTCGAGAACAAATCGAAGTGGTCGAGCGGTGCGAAAAAAGTCTGGATGGGCGGGACCCATCCCGTCGTCGTGCAGTCGATGACGACGACCGACACCGCGGACGTCGATAAGACGCTGGAGCAGATTTACGGGCTCGCGGCGGCGGGCTGCGAGGTCGTTCGCGTCACCGTCAAGGACGCGCCGGATGCGGCGGGGATGCCCGGGATCGTCGCGCGGTCGCCCGTCCCGATCGTCGCCGATATCCACTTCGATCATCGGATGGCGCTCGCCGCGCTCGAAGCCGGCGTCGCGAAGCTGCGGCTCAATCCCGGCAACATCACCGATCCCGTGAAGACGCGCGAAGTCGTCTCGCTCGCGAAGTCGATGGGGACGCCGATCCGCATCGGCGTGAACATGGGTTCGCTCGCGGCCGACCTCGAGAAGAAATACGGTCATACGCCCGAGGCGATGGTGCGCAGCGCCCTGCGGCACGTCGAGATCCTCGAGGAGATGGGCCACACCGACATCGTCATCTCGCTCAAGGCGCACGACGTCCCGACGACGATTCAGACCTATCGCCTGGCCGATAAGACGCTCGCCGAGCGCGGCACGCCGTACGCGCTGCATCTCGGCGTCACCGAGGCCGGCCTCCCGCGCGAAGGGACGATCAAATCGGCGATCGGTCTCGGCGTCCTGCTGTGGGAAGGGATCGGCGATACGCTACGCTGTTCGCTCGCGGCCGATCCGATCGAAGAGGTCCCGGTCTGCTGGGGGATTCTCAAGGCGCTCGGCATCCGCGAGAAGGGTTTCGACATTACGGCGTGCCCGTCGTGCGGCCGCGCCGAGATCGAAGTCGTCGATCTCGCGCGTCAGGTCGAAGCGCTCGCGAAGCAGTACGAGGCACCCGTCCGCGTCGCGGTGATGGGCTGCGTCGTCAACGGGCCGGGCGAGAGCAAGATGGCGGACGTCGGCGTCGCCGGCGGCAAGGGCAAGGGCGCGATCTTCCGCAAGGGCGAGCTCGTCGGGACGTTCCCCGAGGGCGAACTGCTCGAGGCCCTGCGCGTCGAGATCGAAAAAGTCATCGTCGACGTCTATCCGGATTTTATCGGCGAGACCGCGCATGGGAGAGCACTTGCACCGGTTTCCTAGCCCACGGACGATCGGCGCGACGACGGCGATCGCCGCATTCGCCGCGACGATCTCCGCACTCGCGAACCCGGCGACGATCCGTATCGATGGCAAACCCGTCGCCTTCGACGTTCCGCCGGTGACGACGGGGGCGGCGGCGTACCTGCCGCTCCGCGAGATGGCGGCGCGCCTCGGAGCGCGCCTGAGCGTCGATGCGACGTCGGGCGAGATCGACGTGATCCACGGTCGGTCGCGTACGACGATGAGCGCCGGTTCGACGACGATGACGGTCAACGGTGAGAAGATGGTCCTCGCCGACCCGCCGTTCGCCGTGCGCGGACGTACGATGGTCTCGCTCGCGGCGATCTCGCTCGCGCTCGGAACGAGCGTCGATTTCGAGCCCGGACATCAGAGCATCGACGTGATGACGCCCGGAATCTCCGTCCCCGGTATCGACGCGGCTCAATAGGACGTCGCGTTTACCGCTGCTGCGCCCGCCGATCGTTGCGGGTTTCTGATCGTCGCGCTCGTCGCGAATTTTTTTTTGGTCGTTCGCTCGTCTCCGGTGCGGTGTGCGGCGGCGCGTGAAACGTGCGGACCTCGCTCGACGAACCGACACGCGCGGCTCGGCCGAAGCTTCGGTCCCTTCTCGCGACCGCAGGTGTAGCGCCTAGGCGATGAGGTCGGGGCGCGACTTTCGGAAGCCGTACGCGAAGTAGATGACGAGCCCGACGCAGAGTGAGGCGAGAAACCAAACGAGCGTATCGCGGCTCAGCCCGAAGACGATGAGGATCAGCGAGAACACGATGCCGAGGATCGGGAAGAACGGCACGAACGGCGACTTGAATGGGCGCGGAATGTCGGGCCGTTTGTAGCGCAGATAGATGACGCCCGCGCAGACGACGATGAATGCGGCGAGCGTCCCGATGTTGACGAGGTTGAGCAATTGCGTGAGCGGCACGATCAGCGTCAGGAGCGCGACGACCGTCCCCGTGATCATCGTCATGGTCGCGGGCGTTCCGAAACGCGGATGGATCTTCGAGACGAACGCCGGCAGCATGCGGTCGCGCGACATCACGTAAAAGATGCGCGTCTGGCCGAGCAGCGACGAGAGCGCGACGCTCGTCGTGCCCGCGAGCACGCCGACCGTGATCGTCCAACTCACGAACGGATTGTGGAGCGGCGCGATCGCCGCTTCGAGCGCCGCCGTCTCGCTAACCTGGCGCCACGGCACGATGCCGACGAGGACGACCGCGACGACGCAATAGACGACCGTTCCGATGACGAGCGCGCCGATGACGCCGAGCGGGATGTCGCGTTGCGGGGTGCGGCATTCTTCGGCGGTCGTCGTCGCCGTATCGAATCCGATGTAGGAGAAGAAGACGAGCGCCGCCGCCGGGATCACGCCCTGGCCGCCGCCGCCGCTGAACGGCACGAGCTTGCCCCAGCCGAGCGGCACGAACGGCGTGAGATTCTGCGGATGGAAGAGCGAGAGTCCGGCGATCACGAAGACCGCCAGCGCTGCGATCTTGAGCACGACGAAGATGTTGTTCGTCGTCGCCGTCTCGCGGATGCCGACGACGAGCAGCATCGAGAGCAGCAGTACGAACGCCGCACCGACGATATCGTATTGCGAATGCAGCAGATCCCATTGCCAAAAGGCGTACCACGGCCCGTGAATGACGAGGTTCGACGTTTGCGCCCAGGCCGGTAACGCCAATCCGAAATTCTGCAGCGCGCCCTGCAATGCCGAAGAGAACTGCTGCGCGACGGGTGCGGCGCTGAGCCCGTATTCGAAGACGAGCGCGAAGCCGATGATCCACGCCGTCAGTTGACCGAGCGTCGCGTACGCGTACGTGTACGCGCTTCCGGCGATCGGCACCATCGCGCCGAGTTCGGCGTAGCAGAGCGCCGCGAAGAACGACGCGATCCCCGCGAAGACGAACGCGAGGATGATCGCGGGCCCGGCCATCTTCACGCCCGGGCCGATCGTCGTGAAGATGCCGCCGCCGATCA
>CAZZYZ010000122.1:0-9374 GCA_964658425.1 Vulcanimicrobiota bacterium
CGAACCGCTCGCTCATCGATCTCTTCGTCGAGATCTCGGGGCTCGGCGATACGTTCGCGACGACGGTCTCATCGGAAGAAGTCGGCCGCGGCAAACCGTCGCCCGACGTCTATCTGCGCGCGGCCGAGAAACTCGGCATCGATCCGCGCGCCTGCGGCGCGGTCGAGGATTCGAGCAACGGCATCCGCGCCGCGCACGCCGCGGGCTGCTACGTGATCGCCCTCCCGAACCCCGAATTTCCGCCCGCCGAGGACGCCCTCGCGCTTGCGGGACGGCGGATCCGCGCGATCGCCGACCTGACGCCCGAAATGTTCGGTCTTTAACTAATCGTTCGCGTTCGGTCGGGGATGCGCGGGCATCATGCGACTCGTCAGATCGTCGATCGCGAGCGTCGGATCGTCGTGAAAGCGGAGCGACGCGCGATCGGCGGCGCGCACGAAGCCCGCGGATTGCGCGCTATTGCAGAACGCACGCAGCGGCGCGAAGTACGATTCGACGTCGAGCACCGCGACGGGTTTGTGGTGATAGCCGAGCTGCCGCCACGTGATCGCTTCGAAGAGCTCGTCGAGGGTTCCGAAGCCGCCGGGTAAGGCGAGGAACGCGTCGCTGAGTTCGGTCATCAGCGCCTTGCGCTCGTGCATGGTCTCGACGATCCGCAGATCGCGCAGGCCGGGATGTGCGATCTCCCGCGTGTGAAGCGCGGTCGGGATGATGCCGATGACGTCGCCGCCCGCCGCGAGCGCGCCGTCGGCGAGCGCGCCCATGCAGCCGCTGCGCCCGCCGCCGTACACGACGCCGATCCCGCGTGCCGCGAGTTGCGCGCCGACGGCCGCGGCGGTCGCGCGAAACGCGGGCGAGTTTCCGTCGTTCGAGCCGCAGTAGACGCAGACGCGCATCACGCGCTTGGCAAGGCGCGCGCGGCGCGGATTCGGAACGGAGAAGACTCGTGAAGCATGTGTTCTCATTCGTCGCGACGGCGTCGCTTGCCGGTTGGATCGCGCTCATCGCACGCCGCGGCCGCTTCTGGGATCTGACGCCGGACGAGCATTTTCGGGCCGCGGACGCCGCATCGCCGGCGAGGCTCGCCGCCATGACGGTCCATGCCGTAATACCCGCACGTGACGAAGCCGAGACGATCGGGGCGACGGTCGCCTCGCTCGGACGTCAACGATTTGCGGGTGCGCTTCGGCTGACGGTGGTCGACGATCGCAGCGGCGACGCGACGCGCGAACGCGCACTCGAGGCCGCGCGCGAGACGGGCATCGTCGATCGTCTCACGATCGCCGCAAGCCGCGATCTGCGTTCGGGTTGGAGTGGAAAACTCAACGCTCTGGAGACGGGCGTCGAACTCACGCGCGCCGCGTATGGGACGCCGACGTATTGGCTGTTCACCGATGCCGATATCGTGCACGATCCCGAGAACGTCGCGGCGCTCGTCGCGAAGGCGCAGCAAGGCGATCTCGATCTCGTCTCGCTCATGGTACGGCTGCGCTGTGAGAGCGGCTGGGAGCGCCTGCTCGTCCCGGCGTTCGTATTCTTTTTCGCGAAGCTCTATCCGTTCGCGTGGACGGGTGACGCCACGCGCGCGAGTGCGGCGGCCGCGGGCGGCTGCGTGCTGATCTCCGATCGCGCGCTCGAACGGATCGGCGGCCTGTCGTCGATCGGCCGCGAGCTCATCGACGATTGCGCCCTCGCGCGACACGTGAAAGCGACCGGCGGGAACCTGTGGCTCGGGCCGAGCCGCCGTACGACGAGCGTGCGCGCCTACGACGGCCTGATGCCGTTCTGGACGATGGTGAAGCGAACCGCATTCACGCAGCTCGATCACTCGTACGTATTCGTCGGCGGGACCGTCGCCGCGATGGCGTTGCTCTATCTCGTTCCGCCGCTCGGAACGATCGCCGGGGTCGCACGTCGCTCGCCGCGGCTTGCGATACCGAGCGCGCTCGGCTGGTTCGCGATGGCGTTCGCGTACCGGCCGACCGGGCGTCTCTACGATCGCACGGCTGCGGAATCGCTCCTCTTACCGCTCGCCGCGGTGCTCTATTGTGCGATGACGGTCGATTCCGCACTCGCGCACGCGCGCGGTCATGGCGGAGCCTGGAAAGGCCGCGTCTACGACCGCCCGGCCGGCGGCGCGGACGCGCAGACCGCGTAGATCGCGCGCTCGAGGGCCGCGAGCGATCGCAAGCCGTCCCGTATGAGGCGAATGCCTGCGAACGGGCGGCTCGCGAGTGCGATCGAGAACGCGAAGCCGTCGATCCCGCCCGAACCGTTGAGCGTGCGATCGAGCGCCGGTAAGTCGGCCGCGAGATCGTCGCTCGCGACGCGCAGGACGCCGACCGCGATGCTCGGGCTCGCGAGCGCGGCCGCGATCGCATAGCTCTCCATGTCGACCGCCTGCGCGCCGGAACGCGCGGCGAGCGACCGTTTGTCGGCCGCGCGGGTAACGATCGTCGCGCTTTCGATCGCGCGGATCCCCGTTTGCGATCCCGGGACCGCGCCGCCGAGCGCGCGTACGAACGGCCGATCGAGCGCGAGCACGTCCCCGTCCGAGCCGAGCAGCTCGCTGTAGACGAGCGCTTCGCCGACCGACAAGGTCGGCGAGAGGACGCCGCAGAGGCCGGTCACGACGACGCGCCGCACGGACTCGAGCTCCGAGACCGCGGCGGCCGCGCGCACCGCGGCGTGCGGGCCGATCCCGGAGACGACGATCCGCACACTGCTCTTCGCGCGCGCGACGGCGCGCCGCACCGCGCGCTCTTCGGCGCCGTGCGGCACGACGATGGTATCGACCGGAATCAGTTCTTGCCGATCACCGTCGACATCGCGCGGAATACGTTGATCGGCCGCATCGAATCCTCGGCCGCGGTCGGCTCGAAGCCGCAATGCACCATGCAATCCGAGCATTTCGGGTTGCCGCTCTTATGGCCGTACTTCGACCAATCGGTCTCGTCGAGCAATTCCTGATACGTCTTCGCGTAGCTCTCGCCCATGAGATAGCACGGGCGCTGCCAGCCGAAGAGCGAGTACGAGGGCATGCCCCACGGCGTGCAATCGTAATCTTTCTCGCCGATGAGGAAGTCCAGGAACAGCGGACTCGCGTTGAAATTCCACTTCTTTTCTTTGGTGACGTACGGCCGCATGATCTCGCGGAAGAGTGCCTTCGTCTGTTCCGCGTGCAGGAAATGCTCTTGATCGGGCGCCTTCTCGTACGGATAGCCGGGCGAGATCATCATGCCGTCGACGCCGAGTTCCGTCGCGAAATCGAAGAAGTTCTGCACTTCGATGGGCGTCGCGCCGTTGAAAATCGTCGTATTCGTGGTCACGCGGAAACCGCGCGCCTTCGCGGCTTTGATCGCGCTGACGGCGATATCGAAGACGCCGTCCTTCGCGACCGCGTGATCGTGGGCGGGCTTGAGCCCGTCGAGATGGACGGAGAACGAGAAGTAATCCGACGGCGTGAATTTATCGAGACTCTGCTCCAGACGCACGGCGTTGGTACAGAGATAAACGAACTTCTTGCGCTCGACGAGGCCGCGCACGATCTCTTCGATCTGCGGGTGGAGCAACGGCTCGCCGCCCGGGATCGCGACGACGGGTGCGCCGCACTCCTCGACGGCCTTGAAGCACTCCTCGGGCGAGAGGTGCTTACGAAGGACCTCGACCGGATGCTGGATCTTTCCGCAACCGCTGCACGCGAGATTGCACCGAAAGAGCGGCTCCAGCATGAGCGTGAGCGGGTACTTCTTCCGGCCCTTGATCTTCTGCGTGACGACGTATTTGCCGATCACCGCGGCTTGCTTGAGCGAGACTGCCATATCGAGTTTTTCGTTATCTCCGTTTTGGAAGGTACCCGTGCTCGGCGAACCAGCTGCACGTGGCGGCGATCGCATCGTCGATCGGTCGCGGCTCGTAGCCGAGTTCGCGCACCGCCTTGGACGACTCGTAATACATGAACTCTCCGCTCATGCGAACGCCGTCGATCGGTATTGAGGGTGTCTTTCCCATCCGACCGAGCAACTCTTCGTCTACGATCGCAGCGAGCAGCGGGATCCACAGCGGGATCGAGAACCGCGGCGCGGTGCGTCCGGTCAGCGTACCCACGCGCTGCAACAGCGTTCGCAGCGGAAGGTTTTCAGCGCCGAGGATGTACCGCTCGCCCGTGCGCCCGCGAGCGTAGGCGAGGACGTGTCCGCGCGCGACGTCGGCGACGTCGACGAAGTTGAGCCCGGTCTCCGGGATCGCGGGCATCTGGCCGCTCAGGAACTTCACGAAGATGTCGCCCGTCGGGGTCGGCTTGCGATCCCAGGGCCCGATCGGCGTCGTCGGATTGACGATCACGACGTCCTGGCCCGCCGCGGCCGCTTCGATCGCGACGCGCTCCGCGAGATACTTCGAACGCTTGTACGCGCCGATCAACTCGCGCTGCGGGCTCTGATGAGTCTCGTCCGCGATCCCGCCGTGCGCGACGCCGATCGCGGCGACCGAGCTCGTGTAGACCGTCCGCCCGACGCCGGCCGCCCGGGCAGCCGCGAGGACGTTGCGCGTTCCCTCGACGTTGCTGCGCACGAGCGCGTCGCGATCGCGACGGAAGAGACTGTAATGGGCCGCCACGTGGAACAGCGCGTCGCTCTCGCCGATCTTCCGCGCCAAGTCCGGGTCCGCGAGATCCCCGTCGACGATCTGGAGCGGCAGGCCGTCGAGATTGCGACGATCGCTGCCGACGCGGGCGAGCGCGCGAACGCGCCAGCCGTCACCGAGCAGCGTCCGGGCGAGGTTCGCGCCGACGAAGCCCGTGCCGCCCGTGAGGAAGGCGGTCCGGCTCACGAAGTCAATTCGCCGCCGCGCGCCCAATCGTCGAAGATCGTGTAGACGACCGGCACGACGACGAGGCTGAGCACGGTCGAGGTGATGAGGCCGCCGATGATCGCGACGGCCATCGGCGCGCGCAGCTCGGCGCCGGCCCCGAAGCCGAGCGCGATCGGCAGCATGCCGAGGATCGTCGCCGCCGTCGTCATGATGATCGGCCGCAGCCGCTGCGCGCCCGCCTCGCCGATCGCGTCGCTGCGCGCCATCCCGAGGCTTCGCAGCTTCTTGATCCGGTCCACGAGCAAGATCGCGTTCTTGTTCACCAGGCCGAAGAGAAAGATCACCGCCATCATCGAGATGATCCCGAAATCGGCGCGCGTGATCCAGAGCGCGAAGAGCGCGCCGACGATCGAGAGCGGGAGTGCGGAGACGATCACGAGCGGATCGACCCAACTGCGGAACAGCACGACGAGCACGGCGACGATCGCGAGGATCGAGAAGCCGAGCGCGATCCCGAAATCGCGGAAGGTCGTCGATGCGTCCTGCGAGGCGCCCCCGAAGGCGAGCACGATCGAGTTGTCTTTCGGCAGCGTCAGCTTCGCTTGCCGGCGCACGGTCGCGTCGGCGTCGCCGAGCTGGACGTTGCCGGTGAGGTCGGCCGTGATCTGCATCGCCCGCTTGCCGTTGACGTGCTCGATCGGCGAGAACGGCGTCCCGTCCGAGAGTCCGGTCGCCGCCACGTTGACGAAGCCTTTCTGTTTCGCGAGCACGTTCTCGAAGCTCTGACCCGTCGCGCGCAGGCTGTCGAGATTCGCGCCGATGAGCGCCACCTGCAGCGGTTTCGCCGATGCGCTGCCGACGAAGGGTACGTCTTCGACGTCGGTCACGACGCCGTCGAGCGCCGGCAGACGGCCCCGCACCGCGTTGAGGACGTCCGTCGTCGTGACCTTGCGTTTGGTCTTGAGGCGCACGTCGATCGTGCCGACGTTCGGCTGCCCCGCCTGCGCGCCGATCGAGGTGTAGACGGCACTCACCGCGGGATCCCTGAGGATCGACGATTCGAGCGCGGCGGCGGAGGTCTCGACTTCGGCCATGCTCGTGCCGAGCGGTGTCGAGAACGTGACGAGGAATTCGCCGCGGTCGAGATGCGGGATGAAACCCTTGGGAATGAACGGGATGAGCGCGAGCCCCGCCGCGAACGCGACGAACGCGAGCGTCAGGACGGATTTGCGGTGCGCGAGCGACCAGTGCAGGACGTGCCGGTAGCGCGGGTGGGCGAGGAAGTGCTCGACGTCGATCGTGCGCGGGCCCTTGGTTCGCTTCGGCAACCACCATGCGGCGATCGTCGGCGAGAGCGTCCGAGCGGCGAGCAAGGAGAAGATGATCGCCGCCGATGCGGTCAATCCGAACGGCCGAAAGAACTGTCCGAGCGTGCCGCGCATGAGGCCGATCGGCAAGAAGACGGCGACGATCGTGAGCGATGCCGCGACGAGCGTGAGCCCGATCTCCTTATTCGCTTCGAGTGCCGCGCCTTTCGCGGTCTCGCCGTTCTCGAGGTGGCGCACGATATTCTCGACCGCGACGATCGCGTCGTCGAGGATGACGCCGACGACGAGGGCGAGTGCGAGCAGGGTGATCGTCTCGAGTTTGAAGTGGAAGAGCCACATGACGATCGCCGTGCCGAGCAGCGAGACCGGGATCGCGATCGCCGAGATCGCGGTCGCGCGCCAATCGCGCAAGAACGGGAGGATGACGAGGATCGCGAGCAGGACCGCGAGCAGCAGCGCCTCCTGCGTCGCGCGTGAGGCTTCGAGGATGTACGTGACCTGCGTCGAGGCCTGCGAGAACGCGATGCCGGGCAGCGTCTTCGCGATATCGGCGATCGCCTCGTCGCACGCTTCGCCGACGTCGAGCGTGTTCGCATTCGCCGTCTTCGTGACGCTGATCGCGACGGCGGGCTTGCCGTCGACGCGGAAGACGGAGGCGTTCTCCCCCGTCGTGACGCCGCCGACCACTTTCGCCGTGCGGACGCCCGGGATCGCCTCGAGTTTCGATTCGACGCGCGCTTTCGCGATCGCGGCGATCGCGGCGGGCGACTGCGAGCCCGAGAGCGCGTAGGTCACGACGGGGCTCTCGTTGAGATCCTCGGTCGTGACGGTCGTCTTGATCGTCGCGGGCAGATGCGCGTCGCGTAGCGCGTCCTCGACCTGTTGCTTGCGCGCCGCGAGCCCTTCGCTGACGTCGAACGATAGATCGATCTCGACGAATTGCGGATAGGTGAGCGAGTGCGACCGATCGACGCCCGAGAGCCCGCGCAGCGCCTTTTCGATCGGGCCCGTCGCATCGCGCTCGTTGAGCGAGACGTCGTTTTGGCCCGTCTGCGCCGTGACGATGACGACCGGAAACGCGATGTCGGGGAAGAGCCCGAGCTTGAGGTTGAGGAACGCGAAAACGCCCGCGATCGAGAGCAACGCCCACAGGACGATCGACGTCCGTGGATAGTCGATCGCGAGGTAGGAGATGCTGAAGAGACGCGTTAGGGTTTGGCCAGGCCGAGCCGGAACTGCTGCCGGCTGGTTTTCGAGACGAGCCACCGGGTGCTCTTGTTACTGATCGTCGAGAACGACCCTGCGAGGATGAGCGATCGCACTTCCGCGCGCGTGATCTTCACGACGCCGCCCGATTGCAGCATCGCGGTCGACCGCTCGATCTCGCGCAGCGTCGCGACCGCAAAGAGGACCGGGAGCAGACAGAACAGGCGAATCTGTACGGCGAGCTTCGGTATGGCATTGATGTAATCGAGGGATCTGCGGATATCTTCGCGCGCGAGATCGAGCAGCGCGCCGAGCGCTTCGCGATTCTGCTCCTGCTTCGCGTTCTCGAGCATCCGCGCGTGACCCGAGCCGCGCGCGCGTAAAAGATCCTCCGGGATGTAGGCCGAGTTCTCGTGCTCGTAGTCCCAGGCGATGTCTTTGATGATGTTGATCGTCTGGAGCGCTTCGCCGAATGCTTCGCAATTGACGAGCATGCGCTCGTAGTCGGTCGCCTTCACGAGCGCGGAGTGATTGAACCAGAGGTCGGTCAGCATGTGACCGACGGTCCCGGCAACGTAATAGCAGTAGAGCTGATACTCGGGCATCGTTTGGATGCGGATGCCGCTCGGGTAGCGGCCGACGAACTCGTTCATGCCGATCACCATCTCGCGCGCCCACTTCTCGACGATCTTGGCGCTCGCGAGCGGGAGCGAATGGAACAAATCGAAGACGAGCTTCGTCCCTTGTATCAGCTCTATATAATTGGGATCGGCGTTGATGTCCGACGCGTCGCTCGAAAAGGTTTCGGCCTTGAGCGAATCGTCGAAACACTCGAGGAAACGGCCGAGCAGCTCTTGACGGCGGGCGGCCGTTGCGGTGCCGTCGTCCTCGACGGTGTCGGCGATTCGGCACAAGAGATAGCCGACGAGGACGGCTTTTCCAAGTTCTCCCGGCAAGACCGAGATACCGATTGCGAAGGTACGCGAGACGCGCGTGATCATGCCGCGCGCGAATTCCAGCGCAGCTTTTTCGTTCGCGGCCGTCGCGCGTTTTACGGTTCCGGTTTTAATCGCCATGCGCTCGCGTTTTCAGTGCTTCGAATGCTTTCTATGATCGGTGCCGGGCGCGAATCGTTCGCAGGACTGCGATGGACGCGCGGCACAGTCCGCGTCATGCGAACCGCCTGGTCCCATGTCCCGTCGTCCGTAGCGAGTGCGCCGTTGCGCTCGCGTTCGTTTGTGCTTATGGCGGGCGTACCCGCGTTTCCCTCCTGCGCGCCGGGAGGCACAGCCGCGTGAAGCGTTCGGAATCACCCGTCAAACGCAACATCCTCTGCGTCTTTCCCCACTACTCGCCGTCGTTCGGCACGTTCGAGCATGCCTATCCCTTCGTCGGCGTCAAGGCGTTCATGCCGCCGCAGGGCATCCTCGTGATCGCGAATTATCTGCCCGAAAATTGGCAGGTGCGTTTCATCGACGAGAACGTCCGGCGTGCGAACGCGGCCGATTTCGCATGGGCCGACGTCGTCTTCGCGAGCGGCATGCACATTCAAAAACCGCAGATCAACGACATCAATCGCCGGGCTCACCTCCACGGCAAAGTGACCGCACTCGGCGGTCCCTCGGTCTCGGGTTGCCCGGAATATTATCCCGAGTTCGATTATCTGCACGTCGGCGAGCTCGGTGACGCGACGGACGATCTCGTGCGCCTGCTCACGGATTCGGTCACCCGGCCGGCCTCGCAGATCCGGCTGACGACGAAGGAGCGCCTGCCGCTCGGTGATTTCCCCGTCCCCGCCTACGAGAAGCTCGACGTCTCGAAGTATTTTCTCGGGAGCGTTCAGTTTTCGAGCGGGTGTCCGTACAGCTGCGAGTTCTGTGACATCCCGGAGCTCTACGGCCGCAATCCGCGCCTGAAGGCGCCGGAACAGATCGTCTCCGAGCTCGACGCGATCCTCGCGGCCGGCGGCGAACGGGCGATCTATTTCGTCGACGACAACTTCGTCGGCAATCGTAAGGCGGCGAAGGA
>CAZZYZ010000123.1:0-9272 GCA_964658425.1 Vulcanimicrobiota bacterium
ACCAAAGGTTCGCGAATTAGGCTGACGACAACGAGAAGTCGGCGGAACATCGTACGCCCTTTGTACCGTGGCCCGCGGGCCGCTGTCAACGCGGACGCATCGAATCGGCAAAGCTGTTCGCATGGTGAAAACTGCGCCGCTTGACGATTCTCGAAGCCGCGTGCTACTTTTCAGCGATGTATGGCCGGTCGCAGCTCGATGCGCTCCTTCTTAGCGGTACGCCCCTCGCGTAGTCGCTCCGGCGCCATCCGCTCTGATTCAATCGGGGCCCGCCGCGAAAGCGACGGGCCCCGATGCTTTCCCCGGGAGCTCTCCATGCCGTCGATGCCGATCCATAAGTATCGCCCCTTCGAACCCATCGCGCTCGCCGATCGACGCTGGCCCGCGCGTACGATCGGTCATGCCCCGACGTGGTGCAGCGTCGATCTCCGCGACGGCAATCAGGCGCTCGTCGAGCCGATGGGAGTCGAGCGCAAACAGCGGCTCTTCGACCTCCTCGTCAATCTTGGATTCAAAGAGATCGAAGTCGGGTTTCCCTCGGCATCGCAGCCCGATTTCGAATTCGTGCGTCGCCTCATCGAGGGCGGTCGCATCCCGAGCGACGTGACGATTCAGGTGCTCACGCAGTCGCGACCCGAGCTCATCGAACGCTCCTTTGCGGCGATCGCCGGCGCGCGGCGCGCGATCGTTCACGTCTACAATTCGACCTCGACGCTGCAGCGGCGCGTCGTTTTCGGGCTCGACGAGGACGGGATCGTCGACGTCGCGGCGCGCGGCGTTCGTCAGATCGCCTCGCTCGCGAAGCAGACACGCGGGACCGAGATCGTGCTCGAATACTCGCCGGAGAGTTTCACGGGGACCGAATTGCCGTTCGCGCGCCGGATCGCCGAAGCGGTCGCCGAGATCTGGCAACCGACTCCCGATCGGAAGATGATCCTCAACTTGCCCGCGACGGTCGAGATGGCGACGCCGAACGTCTTCGCCGATCAGATCGAATGGTTCGACCGCAACATCGCCGGGCGCGAGAGCATCGTCCTCTCGGTGCATCCGCACAACGATCGCGGGACTGCGGTCGCGGCCGCCGAGTTCGCGATCATGGCGGGCGCCGAACGCGTCGAGGGGACGCTCTTCGGTAACGGCGAGCGCACGGGGAACGTCGATATCGTCTCGCTCGCACTCAATATGTTCTCGCAGGGCGTCGATCCCGAACTCGATCTGGCCGATATTCCGGCGATCGTCGAGACGGTCGAATACTGCAACCGGATGCCCGTCGGCGCACGCCACCCGTACGCCGGAGAGCTCGTGTTCACGGCCTTCTCCGGATCGCATCAGGATGCGATCAAGAAGGGCTTCGCCGCACGTGAGGCGCGCGGCGACGTGGTCTGGGAGATCCCGTATCTCCCGATCGATCCGGCCGACATCGGGCGTTCGTACGATGCGGTGGTGCGGATCAACAGTCAATCGGGGAAGGGCGGCGTCGCGTTCGTACTCGAGAACGATCACGGCTTCGCGATCCCGCGTGCGATGCAGATCGAGTTCAGCAAACACGTGCAGTTGCTCTCGGAAAGCTCCGGTGGGGAAGTGACCTCACTCCACGTCGTCGCCGCATTCGAACGCGAGTATCTTTTGAACGAACCGCTCAAGCTCGTCGAAGCGCACACGGCCGACGACGGCGCCGGACGATTCACGATCGAGGCGAGCGTCGCCGATCGCGGCGGCGTGCGCACGCTGTGGGGCACGGGGAACGGGCCGATCGATGCCTTCGTGAGCGCCCTCGGCCGCGATCTCGTCATCGAATTACAAGTGCAGAATTACAGCGAACACGCGATCGGTTCGGGGTCGGGCGCGGCCGCGGTCGCGTACGTCGAACTCGTCGTTGCGGGCAAAACGCATTTCGGCGCGGGCCGCGATCGCAGCATCGTGAGCGCATCGCTGCACGCCGTCGTCTCGGCGATCAATCGCGCCGTGCGCATCGATAATCTCCGCGCGAGCGGATTACACGCCGAACGAAACGCACCGATCGAATCGACGCAGAGGATGGATGACCGTGCCGCAGTCGCTCTTTGAGAAAGTCTGGAACGCTCACGTCGTCGAAGAATTGCCGGGCCGCAACGCCCTGATCTTCGTCGACCGTATCGTCGCGCACGAGATCACGACGCCGCAGGGCGCCCTCGAGATCGAGCGACGGTACGGTGATGAACTGTTCGATCCGAGTTCGATCGTCGCGATCAACGATCACGTCGCGCCTGCGAAGGACACGGAGACGGCGATCCAAGCGAAGGTCTTGCGCGATTGGGCGAAGCGCCACAAGATTGCGCTCTACGATCTCGGCAGCAACGGAATCTGCCACGTCGTCGCGCCGGAGCGCGGATACGTCGAACCCGGTATGACGGCCGCCTGCGGCGATAGCCACACGTGCACGCTCGGTGCGTTCGGCGCATTCGCGCTCGGCGTCGGTTCGACGGCGCAGGGCGGCGCAATGCTCGCGGGTTGCCTCGTGCTGCAGCGTCCCAAAGTCATGCGGATCGTCGTCGACGGCACGCTCGGCCACGGCGCGACCGCGAAAGATCTCGCGATGCACGTAATCGCGACGCTCGGCTTCAAGGGCGGCACGGGCTACGTGCTCGAGTATTCCGGATCGTGCATCGATTCGATGTCGATGGACGAGCGGATGACGCTCTGCAACATGGCGATCGAAGCCGGTGCGACGACGGGGATCTGCCCGCCCGACGAAACGACGTACTCGTATCTGCGCGGCCGCGAAAACCAGCCGACGGGCGATGCGTTCGAAGCGAAGGTCGATGCGTGGCGCACGCTGTTCGCGGATCCGGACGCCGCGTACGATCGCGAATTGCACATCGACGTCACGTCGCTGCGGCCGCTCGTTTCGTGGGGGACGAATCCCGGCGAAGCGGTGCCGGTCGACGGCGTCGTCCCGGCCGGTGCCGAGGAAGCGTCGTTGCGGTACATGGATCTGCAGCCGGGCGTCGCGATGCGCTCGCTCGGTCTCGAGCAAGCGTTCATCGGCTCGTGTACGAACGCGCGCCTCTCCGATCTGCGTGCCGCAGCCGAAGTGCTGCGCGGCCGCACGGTCACGATTCCGACGATCGTGACGCCGGGTTCGCAGGCCGTCAAACGCGCCGCCGAGCGCGAAGGGCTGCACGACGTCTTCCAAGACGCGGGCGCGCTCTGGACGCACTCGTCGTGCGGCCCGTGCCTCGGCATGTCGATGGGCGTGCTCGCACCGGGCGCGCGCTGCATCTCGTCGACGAATCGTAATTTTCCGGGCCGCATGGGTGCGGGCGGGCGCGTGCACCTCGCCTCTCCCGCGGTCGTCGCGGCGAGCGCCGTGCTCGGACGCATCGGAACACCGGACGAGCTCACGAGCGTCACGGCGCCGGTGCCCGCATGATCGTCGAGGGCGCTGTGCTGCCGGTCGATCGTGCGAATTGCGATACCGATCAGATCATCCCCGCGCACTATCTCACGGGCATCGAGAAGACCGGCCTCGGGAAGCATCTCTTCAGCGGGATGTCGGGCGGTGCCGACCTCCTCGCCGCTCATCCGGATGCCGCGATCGTCGTCGCGCGCGAGAATTTCGGTTGCGGCAGTTCGCGCGAACACGCGGCGTGGTCGCTCGTCGACCGCGGATTCGCCGCCGTGATCGCGCCGAGTTTCGCGCGCATCTTTCTCGAGAACGCGTACAACAACGGCGTCGCGCCGATCGAAGTCGATGCATCCGAGATCGACGCGTTGCTCGCATCGAAACGTATCCGCATCGATCTCGAGCGGGAGGTACTGGTAGGCGACCAGGGCCGCGAGATCGCGTTTACGCTCGATCCGCTGCGCCGCGAGTTCTTGCTCTCCGGCGGCTACATGGCATTCCTCGCAAGCAAGATCGACGGCGTCCGCGCATGGATCGCCGACGCCAAACCCGCGCAAAGATACGCGCGAGCATCGCCGTCGAACTCCGGCGGTTCATAGCCCGAACGAGTGGCGCGAGTCGTTCGCGCTTCTGGTATGGCAAGATGCCGTCGTAGAGCGCATCGACATCGAGTGCGAGCGATGCAACGGCTCCTCGACGATGGGCCCCGCTCGCGCGGCGATGCGTTGACGCGTACGATGAACGATTACGGCCGCTCTGCCTCAGCCGTGCGCTCCGAGCGAACTGACGAGGCGCAGGCCGAATGCGAAGAGCAGCGAGCCGAGCAGAATCGTTACGGGCAGCGTGAGGACCCAGGCGAGCAGAATGTTTCGTAGCGTCGCGGCCTGCAGGCCCGAGCGATTCGCGAACATCGCGCCCGCGACGCCCGACGACAGGATGTGCGTCGTGCTGACCGGGAGGCCGAGGATATCGGCACCCTGGATCGTCGCGTAGGTGACGATCTCCGCGGACGCGCCCTGACCATAGCTGAGGTGCGTCTTGCCGATGCGTTCGCCGACCGTCACGACGATGCGCTTCCAACCGATCATCGTTCCGAGCCCGAGGCAGAGTGCGACGGCGATCTTTATCCAAAGCGGGATGAAATTCGTGACCTTGTCGAGGCTCTTGCGGTAATCCGTGAGCTTCTTGACGTCCGCCGGATCGGAGATGGCCTTCCCCTTCACGAGTTTACTGATCGAATTCGAAACGAGATAGACGGAGCTGCGGAGTCCTTTGCGTTCCGCTTCGGGGACGTCGCGCAGGCTCGTGCGACCATCGAGTTCTTTCGCGATTTGGCCGGCCTCTGCGGAAACGGCCGGAATGACCGCAGGTGTGAGTGCGCCCGTATTTTTCAGGTACGCGTTGATCGTCGTACTCGCGTCGTCCGGCAGCGGTAGGGATGCACTCGCATCGGGCTCGGCTTTTTTGAGAATCGTTTGCGCATCGCGGCTCTGCGTCGCGATCGCGGTCACGCTCTGGCTTTTGAGATTGAGATCGAGCGCGTAGCTCGCCGGCAGCACGCCGATGAGGATGAGGAGGACGAGGCCCATGCCTTTTTGGCCGTCGTTCGAGCCGTGCGCGAAGCTCACGCCGGTGCAGGTCAGGACGAGCAGCGCGCGGATCCACGGCGGCGGCGGCTCGCCCTTGACCGGTTCCGCGAAGAGCGTGCGGCTCTTGATCACGGCCTTGCCGATCACGAGCAAGAGCGCCGCGAAAACGAAGCCGATGATCGGCGAGATGAGCAGCGCGAGCAGCGTATCGTGGACCTTGCCCCAATTGACGCCGTCTCCGAACGTATGGCCCTTGCTCAGGACCGAGTTCGCGAGGCCGACGCCGACGATCGAACCGATGAGCGTGTGCGAACTCGATGCGGGGAGCCCGAGATACCACGTACCGAGATTCCAGATGATCGCGGAGATCAGCAATGAGAAGACCATCGCGAACCCCGCACCCGACCCGACGTTGATCACGAGCTCGACCGGCAGCAGCGCGAGTATGCCGAAGGCGACCGTGCCGGCCGAGGTCAGCACGCCGATGAAATTCCACGTACCGGACCAAACGACGGCGACGGTCGGCGGCAGCGCATTCGTGTAAATGACGGTCGCCACGGCGTTCGCCGTGTCGTGGAAGCCGTTGACGAATTCGAAGCCGAACGCGAGCAAGAGCGCGATCCCGAGAAAAATCATACTCGCCGTGGTTAGGTGATTCGCATCGAGTGCGTGCGCCATGGTAGCTCCGCTTTGACGTGCTGATGAGGTGCCGCCGGAAAGGCGACGGCACGAAGGCGCATTATAGACCTCGTACGATTAACGACGAGTTAAGGAGCGTTTAACTGACGACCGAGGGCCGGCCGTCGTAACGTTTGTGCGTGCCCTCGCGTTGTCTCGCCATGGACATGTCGAAGATCGCCCTCGTTGCCGCGACCGCCACGACGCTCACGCTCGCGTCGTTTCTCGCGGCAAGCGCCGATCCGACGCCGTATCCCGCACCCGCGCCGACGCCGACGCCGATTGTGGTCGCGCCCGGGGTCTCGGTCCCGGGAAACCTGCAGAACAGTCCGATCGTCCAGAGCGTGCTCCGCGCGCTCGGCGGCATCACGCAGACCACGAACGGCAATACGGCGCACGGCCGCGTGACGTACTTCAAACGCTTTAGCCTGCAATTGCAAACCGCGCCCGGCGTCTATCGTCAGATCAATCTGCATCAGGGCACGATCATCGATCCCCGCGGGACGTCGCTTACCGAGGGCATGACGGTCGAGGTCGCGGGAAATCCCCAGAACGACGGATCGCTCAACGCCGATTCGATCACCGTTCGGTAGCGACGAACCGCGAGTGACCGCGTTCGTTCGCTATCCCGGAAAGAGGGGAGCCGATCGCCCGCATTACTTAGGTCGCACGGCACGTCGCCGCTAACGCAGGCGACGGCTATACTTCGATCGGAAAGATTCGGCGGACGCGGTACCGGAACTCCCCAGCCAAATCGTCCTCGCGTCCATCGTGAGAGCGATGTCGTTTTCGTTTTCGGAGCAACAGGTTGATCGAGGCGACGCCCGCCGCGGCGGATTCGAGACAGCGAGCCGACGAGATCGCGCTCGCGACGGCCCTTCGTGCGGAACGCTCGCGCCGTCGCGGCATCTTTCCGCTCTCGCACGCGCAGTCCGGGCTCTGGTTCCTCGATCGGGCCGATCCGGGGACGCCCGCCTATAACATTTCGCGCGCCGTGCGCTTGACGGGCCGACTCGACGAAACGGCGCTGCAGATGAGTATCTCCGCGATCGTCGCGCGACACGCGTCGCTGCGAACGACGATTGGTTACGAACGCGAACGGCCGGTGCAGATCGTTTCGGAGTCGCGCGAGTTCGACGTGCGTCGGCTCGACCTGCGCGGCGCGGCGACGGTCGATCGCGACGCCGCGTTCGCGCGTGCGGTCGCGGGCGAAGCGACGTATCGCTACGATCTCGAGCGGGACGCCGCGCTCCGCGTGCTGCTCGTCCGCTTGGCGTCGGACGAACACGTGCTGCAATGTACCTTCCATCATCTCTACGTCGACGAGCGATCGCTCGCGATCTTCTACGCCGAACTCCGTGAAAATTATGCGGCGCTCGTCTCGGATCGAGCAATACCCGCGCGTCTCACGCCGCTGCCGTACGGCGAATTCGCGATGCGCGAGCGTGCCGGTCACGCCGAGGATGCGCTGCGGCCGCAACTCGCATATTGGACGTCGCGCCTCGCCGGAGCGCCCGAGACGATGGCGCTGCCGTACGCGCGGCAACGCCCGCCCGAACGGCGCTTCCGCGGTGCGTCGCTGCCGATCGTACTCGAACCGCGCCACGTTCGTGCGATCGGCGAGATCGCGCGAAGCGCGAAGGCGACGACGTTCGCGACGTATCTCGCGGCGTTCTATGCGCTACTGCATCGAACGGGAGCGGGTGACGACCTCATCGTCGGAACGCCGATCTCGAAACGTCGCTCGGTCGATCTCGAATCGACGGTTGGGTTCTTCGCGAACGCCGTCGCGCTGCGCGTCGCGTGTGCGGGCGATCCGACGTTCCCCGAACTCGTGCGACGTGTGCGAGAGTCGACGCTCGAGGCATTCGCGAATTCCGACGCACCCTTCGAGCGGGTCGTCGCGAGCGTCGCGCGGCGGCGCGATGCGGGCGCGAATCCGATCTTCCAAGTCATGTTCGCGATGCAGCCGGATGTCGGCGCGCTGCTCGAGCTTCCGGAGCTCGCGGCGGAGCCCGTCGAACTCGCGCGGGATGTCGCGAAGTTCGATCTCTCCGCGCTCGTACGCGAATCGCCGGGCGGCACCGAGCTCGAACTCAATTACGATCGCGATCTTTTCGACGCGGCGGCGATCGCGCAGATGGCGGAGTGCTTCGGGACGATTTTCGATACGCTCGCGCGCGATTCGAACGCGCGTCTCTCGGAGCTCTGCGAATGCGGCGTGCGTCCCGAAGAGCCGCTCGGCTCGACCGGCGATGCGTCGGATGCGCCGCGCCCGCCCGCCGGTGCCGACGATTCGCTCACCGAACGTCGCGCGCTCGAACGACGGTTGTGCGCGCTTTGGGAGTCGGTGCTCGGCGTTGCGTCGGTCGCGACCGACGACGATTTCTTCGCGCTCGGCGGCCATTCGCTGCTCGCGGTCCGGCTGATCGAACGCATGGAACGCGAGCTCGGCCTGCGCGTCCCGCTCTCCGCGCTATTCGCCGAGCCGACGGTCGCGCATCTCGCGGCCGTCCTGACACGCGCCGCGGACGACTCGAGCCACGAGACGCTGCGGCCCGTCGTCGTCGGTACGAATCCGACGCCGGTCGTCATCTTCCACGGGAGTTTCTCGGGCGGCGCCCACGCGCGAACGATCGCGAGGCAGCTCGAGGGTCGAACCGTTTACGCGTTCGCGCCGCACGGCAGCGACGGCGAACTCGTCCCGGCGACGTTCGAACTCATGGCACGGGACGTTCTCGCGCGGCTGCGTGCCGCGGGCGTGGAGCCGCCGTACGAATTCGTCGGCTATTGCAACGGCGCGATCGTCGCGCTCGAGGCCGGCGCGCTGCTCGAGGCACAGGGCTTCCCGCCGCCGCGCATTTGCGCGATCGAAGCGGAGGTCAACGTGCCGCTCGTCGCGCGTACGATCGCGCTCGTCGACCGCCTCTGCGCGCCGCTACGCCTCGACCGGGCCGCGCGCGATCTGCTCGTTCAGCGGCTGCTGTATCGTCGGCGAGCGCTCCTGCGCTTCACGTCGTCGTTCGATCTTCGGCGTTTCGTCGGGACGCGAATGCGAGCGCTCGCGAACGCTCTGCGTCGCCGCCCGGCCTCCGAAGATCGCGGCGATCTCTCGGAAGGATCGGGCGACCGATTCAGCCTCCAGGTGGCGTATCAGGATCGGCTCCTACACTATCGTCCGCCCGCGTACGGCGGGCGCATCGTCGTCATGCGCGCGCGCGAAAAAGCCGCCGCGCGCGCCGTGCGCACGCTCCGCACAATGCACATCGGTCTAGAAGCGTGTTACCTTGAGAGTCGAGGATCGCCAGCTTGTCCGAGGAAAAGCCGCCTTCACAGTACCTGTCGGATGATTCGGACGAGAGCACCGCGATCGTCAGCTTGTCGGAGCTGCGCAATGCGCACCGCCGGCTTTCGAAGGACCGTCACCTCCTAGTGCGCGTCAAAGGCGCGGAGCTCGGTCGCGTGTCGCGCTTGCCGCCCGAACAATTCCGCATCGGCCGCAGTCAAGACTGCGAGCTGTGGCTGGGCGACGACGGCGTCAGTCGCAAGCACGCGCGCATCTTTCAAGAAGACGGCGTGTACCAAGTCGAAGACACGGAGTCGGCGAACGGCACGTTCGT
>CAZZYZ010000124.1:0-9257 GCA_964658425.1 Vulcanimicrobiota bacterium
GCGAACAGCAATCCGAATTCGTCCTTGCGATCCTCGCCGATGCGATGATCGAAATGGCCGCGCGCGATCTCGTCCATCGCCTCGCTCATCGTCTTGACCGGGCGCGCGAACCAGTTCGCGAACGGCGTGTCGGCCTCGATCGTGAGCCCGTACGTCGAGACGTGCGAGGGCTCGAGCCGCAGCGCCGCTTCGAGCGACTCCCGAAATGAATCGAGCGTCTGCCCCGGGGTGCCGAAGATCAGGTCGAGCGAGACGTTCGCGATCCCGGCGCTTCGCGCGGCACGCACGGCGTCCGCGACGTCGCGCGCCGTGTGGCGCCGCCCGAGCGTCGCGACCTCAGCATCGACGAACGACTGCACGCCGAACGAAACGCGATCGATCCCGGCCGCCCGATACGCGGCGAACCCCTCGGGCGACCAGAGCTCGCGATCGGGATTGAGTTCGATCGTCGCCTCGGCACCCGCCGGCAAGCCGAACCGTTCCGCGAGCCGCCGGGTGAGGTCCGCCACGCGCGCCGGAGCGTACGTGTTCGGCGTCCCGCCCCCGAAGAACAGCGTTCGCGCGGCGAACGGCTCCGCACGATCGATCTCGGCTTCGAGCGCCGCGAGATAGCGATCGGCGCTCGTACGGCGCATCGGCCACTTCGCGAAATCGCAATACGGGCAGATGTACGGGCAGAACGGCAGATGGACGTACAGCCCGCCTTCGCGGGTCGGCACGTTAGGCTTCGGTCGTCTCGCGCGTCGCGACGGTCGAGATCAACTCTTCGATGCGCCCGACCACGTCCTCGCGCACCTCGGCGACCGCTGCCCGGATCGCGCTGCGCACGGCGTGGCGATTGGCGCGGCCGTGGGCGACAATGCAGTTCCCACGCAGCCCGAGCAGCGGCGCGCCGCCGTATTCCTCGTAGCGCAGCTTCCCGCGAACGCGTTCGAGCGCGGGCCGCACGAGCAAGGCGCCGAGTTTCTCGAGCGGATTCCCCGAGCGCAGTTCGCTGATCGCGATATCGGCGATGAGCGCGCCCGCGCCTTCGGAGAGCTTGAGCATCACGTTGCCGACGAACCCGTCGGCGACGCAGACGTCCGCGACGTTGAAAAAGATGTCGTTGCCTTCGACGTTTCCGATGAAGCGAACCGGTGCGAGCTCGATGAGGCGCGCGGCCTCGATCGACTGCGTGTTCCCCTTGACGCGCTCCTCGCCGACCGAGATGATCCCGACCTTGGGTTCCGCGACCCCGAGCACCGCGTGCGAATAGGCCGCGCCCATGACCGCGAACTGCGCCATCCACTCGGGCCGGCAATCGACGTTCGCGCCGCAATCGAGCAGCATGACGGGGCCCGCTTTCGCGGGTAGCGCGACGGCGATCGCCGGTCGGGCGACGCCTGCGATCGTCCGCAGCCGAACGAGCGCGATCGCGAGAAAGGCTCCGCTGTTGCCGGCCGAGACGACGGCGTCGGCGCGGCCGTCGCGAACGAGATCGATCGCGACGGCGAGCGACGTGCCCTCGCTATTGCGAACGGCTTGCGACGGATTCGCGTCCATGGCGACCGCGCGGGGCGCGTGGACGACCTCCACCGCCGGATCGCCGTGCGAGCGGAGCAGCGGGAGGATCCGCTCGCGATCGCCGACGATCGTCATCCGACCGAGGCCCTCGCGCGCCGCGAGCGCGGCGCCGGCGACGATCTCCTCGGGAGCGTTGTCACCGCCCATCGCGTCCACGGCTATGCGCGGACCACTACCGTTCAAGAGAACACTGACTCCTTGGCAGCCGCGTCGAGCGGCGCCCATCGGATTGTCCGACACCGGTACCTTTCCTTCCGGGGATGCGGGCGACGCTCGCGGCCGCGGAACGAGGGGCGGCGAGTTGCGCGGGTTGACCGCTCCTGGTACACTCGTGAGGTTGCGACCGCCGAACCTCGGCGGCTGTTTTCTGAAGCAAGAAACTGGACGAGGGATCGATGGCGAAGCGCTGTGACGTGTGCGGTAAGGGACCGATGGCGGGAAATAACGTCAGCCACGCCATGAACAAAACGAAGCGCCGGTGGCTGCCGAACATCCAACCGGTCCGCGTCGATGATCGCGGAACGCACATGACGCTCAAGGTGTGCACGCAATGCCTGCGTTCGCGCCGCGTGAAGCGCGCCGGCTAGACGTCACGATGCGGCGCGTCTCGTGCGCCGCGTTCTGGTCCGCGCTCGTGCCGTTATCGTTGCTCGGTGCCTGTTCGGCCGGAGCCGAGTCACGCGCGAAAGCACTCGACGGGCGCTATGGAACCGGCATTTTCTCGTGGCTCGTCGCGCACGAGCCCTCGAACGTCGATGTCGCCGGGGCGGACCGGGCGAACGTCGCCTCGCTCGACCCGCGCGCCGGAGTCGCGCTCGCGGAGACCGATTCGCACCGCGCTTGCGCGGCTGCGAAGGCGCGGCACGCCGTGCTCTTCGTGATCTATCCGTCCGAACGGCTCGCGCGAGCACGCGCGATCGCGACCGCGCTGGATTGCGGGTACGCGATCGCCCGCGACGAGGGCGGGATCGTCATCGCGCCGCGCTAAGCGCGGAGCGAGATCACGGCAACGAGTTGGTCGCGGCGACCGGGACCGGGACGTATTCCGCCGCGTAGCGCTCGGTGAACCACTCGATCCAGGTCGACGCCCGGACGTAGGGCAAGAACGGCTTCCCCTCGAGGGTCTGCAGGACGGGGCCGGACCACAGGGTCGCCCCGCCGCGCTCGAAGACGCGCAGCAGCGAACCTTGAACGATCGGATAGATGAACGAGCGCAGATCGGCGTCGGCGCGCTCCGCCTGCTCGACGAACGCGAGCGTCTCGAAGCGAACCTCCGCGTAGCCCCACGATTCGCGCAGGCCCGTCAGCACGCCGCGCATGAACCCGCTGCTCGGGAACGGCAGCCGCCCGTCGTCGGGCATGACGCCGATCGCCTGGAGCTCGGCATCCGAACGGCACCTCGAGAAGTCGTGATCGTTCATGTCGGCCATCAGTCGGCGCGGATTGATCTGCAGGGCGCGCCCGATCCGGACCGCCGTGTCGACGTCGATCGACGCGTCGCCCGCGAGCATCGCCGCGAGTCTCCCCGCGTCCATCCCGACGTGCCCCGCGACGTCGACGGCCGTGAGGCCGAGCGGCTCGAGATACTCTCGAACCAGCATCGGGCCCGGATGGGGGACGATGCGGCGCCGGTCGGTCCCGCGCATGGTCGCGCCGTTCGCAGATACGTTCATCGCTCTCTCTGCTATCGGCCGACGCTCGGCCGAGGCGTAGCGGCTCGCCCGTCAGCCGAGGTGTTCGTAGCCCGACGCGGCGATCGGAACCCCGGCCGCATCGCGAACGCCGGGTTCGCGCGCGAGCCGCCCGACCGGCAGCAGCGGCTTCCCGAAACGGAGCTGGAAGCGGTGCGCGAGGTGGGCGAATGCGCGCGGCGCGATCGTCGCGATCAACTCGAAATCCTCGCCGCCTCCGAGCGCATACGCCTCCGCGGACGCGCCGCAGGCTTCGGCGACGGCGCGCGCCGCGGGATCGATCGGCAGCGCGTCGATCTCCGCGCCGCATCCGGCGGCGCGGGCGAGCCGGCCGAGATCGGTCGCCAGCCCGTCGGAAGAATCCATCATCGCCCGAACGTGAACGGAGGCCGCGAGCCACCGCCCCTCGGCGACGCGCGGCTCGGGCGTCGCGAACGCGGCGCTCGCCCGCGCACGGATCGGATCCGGAACGGCGAGCGACGGATCGAGCGCGAGCGCGAGGCCGGCGCGGCTCGCACCGAGCGCCCCCGTGACCGCGACGACGTCGCCCGGCCGCCCGGCCGAACGGCGCTTGAGGCGCTGCGGGGAGACCTCGCCGACGATGGTGAGCGTCAGGCTTATCGCGGGCGAGCGCACGACGTCCCCGCCGACGATGCGCGAGCCAAAGCGTGCGGCGAGCGCCGCCATTCCGCGATAGCAGGCGACGACCCACGCCTCGGTCGCCTCGGGCGTCACCCCCAGCGCGACGGTAACGAGGACCGGGCGCGCGCCCATCGCCGCGATATCGGAGAGGTTCGCGGCCATCGCCCGGTGCCCGATCGCGGCCGGATCCATCGATGCCGAGAGAAAGTGCACGCCGTCGACGAGGGCGTCCGTCGAAATTACCGAGAGATGCGAGCGCGACGGCCGCCACGCGGCCGCGTCGTCACCGATACCGAGCACGATCGGCCGGGGTCCCGGGCCCGCGGCGTCCGCCTCGACGGCGCGTCGAATCGCCGCGATCAGATCGTCTTCGGTCACGGCCGGGGCCGGAGTCGTGCCCTCAGAGATGCGCGCCCAGACGCGCGGGTCCGGCGAGTTCGCGAAGTATCCGCAGCTCCGCCTTGGGATCCTGTGCGCCGAAGATGCTCGAGCCCGCGACGACGACGTCGACGCCCGCCGCAACGACTTCGGCGATATTCTTGCGCCCGATGCCGCCGTCGATCTCGATCTCGCAGGCCGGGTTGAACGAATCGACGAGCGCGCGCGCCTCGCGCACCTTCTTCACGGCGTTCGGGATGTACGGCTGACCGCCGAAGCCCGGATTGACGCTCATGACGAGGATCCGGTCGAGGTCGCCGATGACGTCTCCGAGCATCGAGACGGGTGTCGACGGGTTGATCGCGACGCCCGCCTTCATGCCGAGCGCCTTGACCTGCGCGATCACGCGCTGCACGTGATAGGTCGCTTCGTAATGGAACGTGACGACGTCGCAGCCGGCCTTATGAAAGTCTTCGATGTACCGTTCGGGCTCGAGGATCATGAGGTGCGCGTCGAAGACGAGCGGCGAGAGCTTGCGCAGATCGCCGATGATCTTCGCGCCCCACGTAATGTTGGGCACGAAGCGGCCGTCCATCACGTCGAGATGCAGATCGTCGGCGCCCGCCTCCTGGACCATCGCGATGTCCTCGGCGATGCGGCTGAAATCGGCGGCGAGCAGCGACGGAGCGATCTTCATGGCGATGCCTTCATTTCCGGACGTCCTGCGGTAAGAGGTTCTTCGGCCGCTTCGAACCGGGCGGCTTCGGGCCGAGCGTCTGACGCTCTTGGATCGGCGGCTCGACGCCGAGCTTCGTGGAATCGACGAGTTCGCCGTTGACGAAGACGTCGAGCTCCGACGTGCCGACGACGGTCAGATTGAAATCCAACCGTTGTTTCGGTTCGGCAAATGCGTTGTACACGTTCCAGGTTCCCGTCTCGTCGCGTACGCCGACGCGTACGGAAGACGACTTGTCGCCCGATTTCGCGGCATCTTCGGGGACCGTGATCGTCGCGTGGACCTGGCGTATCAGGTAGCCCGATTCGCGCGGGCCGGCACTGACCTGCAGCGAGACCGATTCGCTCGGATCGAGCTCGGTGCCCGGGCGCGGGAGCTGGCGCACGATCGTTCCGCGGGGCGGGCCGTATCGGCCGAACGGCGTCCACACGATCTGCCCGAAATGGACTTTCGCATCGGCCGCGCGGGAGCGCGCGTCGTCGATCGAGTCGCTCAAAAAATCCGGCACGGGGATGCCGCTCGGGCCGCCGCGGGAGATGTCGACGTTCACCACGGTTCCGGACCGGACCGACGAAAGCGGCGCCGGGTCTTGCGAAACGACGGTATCGGCCGGCGCGTCGTCGCTCGCGACGACGCGAACGTGCCCGAGCACGAGCTTCGAACGCGAGAGATCGAGGCCGAGCTGACGCCGCGATTCGTAGCGCAGATCCGGCATCGGAAAGAACGACACGCCGTTCGAAACGACGATCGAGATCCGGCGGCCGGGGCGGATCTGGGCGCCCGCCGCGGGATCCTGACGCATCACGACGTTGCGCGGATAGCGATCGCTCTCGGTGCGGCGAACGGCTCCGATCGTCATGTGCGTCTGGCGCGCCGTCGAGATCGCATCTTCGAGGGTCTCGCCGACGAGCGTCGGTGCGGCGACGCTCTCGGTCGGCGGCGTGATGAAATCTTGGATCGCACGACCGAACCACACGCCGACGCCGACGAAGCTCGCGAGCGCGAAGGCGAAGAACCAGTCCTGACGCACGAACCACGGGCGCGGTCGCGGTCGCGGCAGCGCGTCGTCGTTCACGCGAGCGCTTCGAGCTCGGCCGCATCGAACTCCGCATTGGAGTAGACGCGCTGTACGTCTTCGTGACCCTCGAGCGCGTCGAGCAACTCGACGACCTCGCGCAGTTCGGTATCGGGTTTCACGCTCTGCTTCGGCTCGACACCGAGCGTCATCGACCGGACGCGCACGCCCGCCGCTTCGAGCGCCTCGCGTGCCGAGGCGAGCGACGCGGCTTCCGTCACGACGATCGAGCGACCGTCCTGCGAGCCGTCATCGAAGTGCAGATCGACGACGCCCTCGACGAGTGCCGTCTCCGTGAGTGCGTCCTCGTCGCGTGCGCCGTTATCGACCTCGATGAGGCCGCGCGGCTCGAAGATCCAGCCGACGCTCCCCGTCTCGCCGAGCGTCCCGCCGTGCCGGCTGAAGAGAAAGCGCAGTTCGGCCGCGGTCCGGTTCCGATTGTCGGTCGCGGCATCGACGATCACGGCGATGCCCGCCGGGCCGTAGCCCTCGTAGCGGATCTCCTCGATCTCCTTCGCGCCGTCGGCACCGGACGCGCGCGAGATCGCGCGCTTGATGTTGTCTTGCGGGACGTTATTCTCGCGCGCTTTTTCGACCGCCATCTTCAAGCGGTAATTCGCCTCGGGATCGGTCGAGCCGCCCTTGGCCGCGAGGATGATCTCCTTGGAGAGCTTGGTAAAGAGCGCGCCGCGCTGCGCGTCGACCTTGCCCTTCTTGAGTTTGATGTTGTGCCACTTCGAATGTCCGGACATCGCTCACTTACCTGGATGGGGGTTGATCCAGTTGTTCCCTTCGAGCCACTCGAGCATCCGCGCGCTCCATGCGTCGTACGAGACGTGCGTCCCGGCGACGACGGGATACCAGAAGACGAACGCACCGACGATCGCGACGAGCATCCCCGCGACGAGATAGTTATTCCACGTCCATCGGGCGGCCGTCGCCGAACCGTCGCTCGGACCGCTCTGCACGAGCGAACGGATGAACCACGAACGCTCGGAGCGCGCACCGCGCACGTACATCGAGGCGGACCGGAAGAACCACAAACGCTGGAGCAGCAGCGTATCGCCGATGAGGATCAGCGCGAGATTGGGGAGGAAGTGATACTCGAACGAGATGCGCGGCGAGAGTATCCACGGCAGCCATTGAATGAAATACGCGACGACGAGTAAGGTAAAGGCCTTATTCTTTTCGCGCCAAGCGATGTATCCCATGAACGGGACGGAGACGAGACCGAGCCACCACGAGATCGGATTGGGAAGCGCCATCACCTCGGCGACGCAACACGCCGCGCCGTTGCCGAGCGCCGCACCGGTGCGGAAATCGTGATAGTAGTACGAGATCGGTATCTCGAGAATCGGCCATTGCCACCAGCGCGACGAATACGGATGCGTCGCATGCGCGACCGTCTGATCGTGATAGATGAACATCTGCTGCTGCATCGAGATCATGTCGGCGAAGGTGTGGCCGAGCGAGAAGTACGGGATGTAGCAGAGCGTGTAGACGGTACCGCCGACGAACAGCATCGCGGTGACGATGACGTCGAACGAAAAGCCGAGCGGATTGCCCCACGCGGCCGGCCGCGGCATGACGTTCGCAAAACCGACCGCACGGGCGAGCGGCGCCCAGAAGCGCTGCGAGACCACGACGAGCACGAGCAGCCACACGACGAAGAAGTCGAAGAGCCCGTTCCACTTCGAGGCGCCGAGACACGCCGCGGAGACGGTCAAGATTCCGAGCCAGAGCGGCCCTTCGTGACGCTCGATAAACGTACGGCCGCTCGAGCTCATGTCGCCGGTCGCCTCGTACACGACCGTTTCCGCGGGAGTCGCATACGTCGCGCTGCCGTCGCTCGCATAGGCGAGCGAGAAGCCCTCGCCGTGATAGGCGAGCGCGTTCGTCTCGACGACGGTCGTCGACGGGCCGGCGACCGCCGGCTCGCGGCCCAGCGGGACCGTGCCGCCGTCGAAGGCGATGAGCCGATTCGCCTCGATGCGCGAGCCGTCCGCGTACGACACGAGCGAGCGCGCGCGCAAGAGCCGCGGCGCGAGCAGACGTACGATCGCATACGCGCCGCACCCGAGGTAGAGAAAGAGCACGACGTGCGCCGCCGTCGATTGGCCGCGCACGAGGAACGCCGTACCGAGCGCGGCGACGACGAGCAACGCCGCGATCGTTCCGGCTTCGATCGTCGCGACGCGCCGCGTGACGACGCTCGCCGCGCGCACTTGCGCGGAAATCCAAAAACGATAGAACGCGTAGAGCGTGAATAGCGTGAAGAACGCGACCGTGATCTCGGGCGTCGCGATGCGCGATTGCACGAAATGGAATCCGTCGAAGAGCAGCAGGCCCGCGGCGATCGTCGCGAAGGCGGTCGATGCGAAGATCCGTTTCGCGAAGCAATACATGAGGAGAACCATCAGCGCGCCCATGATGAGATCGCCGAACCGCCAGCCCCACGCCGTATCGCCGAGCCCGTGCAGCCCGCCGAAGAGCATCATCGAGAGCGTGACCCAGAGCTTCGTCAGCGGCGGGTGCGTGAATTCGAAGATCTCGACGTGCTTGAGATACTCTTCGCCTGCGCGCGCGTAGTAGATCTCGTCGAAGATCTTCTCGCTCGGATACCAATACCACGCATACGTCAGCGCGAACGACGCGACGCCGAGGCCCGAGGCGATCGCCCAATCGACGGGCCGCATCCACGCGACGCCCTCGAGCGGCGAGAACCAGCCGCGCACCTTCGCGAGGACGTTCTCACCGCGACCGACGCGCAGATCGTCGAGCACGTCGGCGCCGTTGCCGAGATAGACGTACCCGAGATAGAAGAACGTCGCGACGTTGAGGAACGCGAGCGGCCTACTCAGCCACGGGATCAGATCGGTCGCGTCGAGGCCCGGCGTGTGATCGGTCATCACGCGCAGATAATCGAGCGAGTAATAGAGATTGCCGAGCATCGTCAACGAGAGCAGGATCGCCGCGAGCGCGTAGCGCCGCCGATAGAAGATCAGCGGCATCGTGAGCATCAGCGCGTTGAAATCGTAGCGTTCGTGCATCCGCGTCGAGAGCACGAAGTAGCCGAGCGAGAGGATCATCGCCGCTTCGAAGAGCGCGACGATCTCGCGGCGCTGCACGTAGCGCGAGAGGACGAGCGCGACGGCGACGAGCGAGAGCCCGA
>CAZZYZ010000125.1:0-2232 GCA_964658425.1 Vulcanimicrobiota bacterium
CGACGGGCTCGCATCCCGCGGGGCTTGCCTATTCGCGCGACGCGAAGACGCTCTTCGTCGCGCAGTGGGCCGCCGCATCGCTCGCGACGATCGACGTCGCGACGGCCTCGTTCTCCGGCAGTATCGCCGTCGGCAAGCATCCCGAATTCCTCACGCCGTCGCCCGATGGTTCACGACTGTACGTTTCGGAGACGGACGACGACGCGATCGGCGTCGTCGACGTGCGGTCGCGCGCGCGCATCGCGGACGTGAACGTCGCGCCGTACGACGGCAAGACGTTCGGCGGCTCGCCGACGCAGACGATCGTCTCGAAGGACGGCACGCGGCTCTATGCGACGCTCTCCGCGGCGAACGCCGTCGCCGTCGTCGACGTCGCGGGTGCGATGCCGCGGCTGCTCGGCACGATGCCGACCGGCTGGTATCCGACGGCGCTCGCCTTCGCACCGAATGGATCGCTCGACGTCGTCGACGGGATGGGTGAGAGCGGGCACGCCAATCCGCACTTCGCGCCGTTCGCGCGCCGCAGGGGGAACGACGAATCGGGCTACGTCGCGTCGTCGATGATCGGCAGCGTTCGCCGGATCGCGATTCCGAGCGACGCCGAGCTCGCGAACGCCACGCACGACGTCACCGCGGGCGAGGGCCCGAATGCGCGCGGTGGCGTCGCGGCACCGCCGGATACGGTGCTGCGGGCGAACGGACCGATTCGCCACGTCATCTACGTGATCAAGGAGAACCGCACGTACGATCAGGTGCTCGGCGATCTCACGGGCGCGAACGGCGATCCGTCGCTCACGCTCTTCGGCGAACGGACGACGCCGAACGAACACGCGATCGCGCGGCGCTTCGGCATCCTCGACGACACCTTCGCCGATGCGGAAGTCAGCGCCGACGGTCACAACTGGTCGACGGCCGCGTTCGCGAACGACTATCTCGAACGCATGTGGCCCGAGGTCTACGGCGATCGGCGCAAGCTCTACGATTTCGAAGACGGCGCGGTCGCATCGACGCCGCATGCCGGCTACATTTGGAACGACGCGGCGCGTCACGGCGTGACGATACGCAACTACGGCGAGTTCGTCAGCGACGCCGACGCCGCGGGCGTCGTCCGCTCGCACATGGCGGATCTCGCCGCCGTCACCGATCCGCACTTCGTCGGCTTCGATCTGCTGACGAGCGATCTCGCGCGCGAAGCCGAATGGGCGCGCGAATTCGACGCGTACGCGAAGACGGACACGCTGCCGCAACTCGAGATCGTGCGCTTTCCGAACGACCACACGTCGGGGACGAAGGTCGGATCGCTCACGCCGAGCGCGTACAACGCGCAGAACGATCTCGCCGTCGGCCGGATGCTGGAACATCTCTCGCATTCGCGCCATTGGCGCGATACCGCCGTCTTCATCGTCGAAGACGACGCGCAGAACGGGCCCGATCACGTCGATGCGCAGCGCATGACGGCGTATCTCGCGAGCCCCTACGCGGCGGGCGGTCTCCAACACGAGCACTATTCGACGGCGGGGATCGTGCGGACGATCGAGATCGTGCTCGGCTTACCGCCGATGTCCGCCTACGACGCGGCGGCGCGGCCGCTCTACGCCGCCTTCCGTGACACGGCCGATCTGCGGCCGTACGATGCGCTTCCCGAACGAATCGACGTCGATGCAAGGAACGCCCCGACCGCGTATCGCGCGAACGAGAGCGCGCGGCTCGACTTCTCGCACGAGGACGCGGTCCCCGATGCGACGCTCAACGACCTCGTGTGGCACGCCGTCCGCGGCGCGAACGCCGCCGATCCGCGCTACGGCGCGTTCCCCAAAGCCGCTCGCTGAGCGTCGCGTTCCGCGAAGTCCCGCAGCGTTTCGAGCTGCTTGCGGAACATGATCAGATCGACGGTCGGGACGATCGCTCGAAGCACGCGCCCGAAGATGCCGCGCGGATAGCGCACCAAAATTCGCGCGACGAGCCGGCAGCCGCCGGGTGTCGGATCGATGCGATACGTCCCCGCGAGATCGCCGAGGAGCGCAGCGTACGCCCGCGATCCCAAGACGATCGTGAGATCGCGGCCGCGCGTGAAGCCGGCGATGCGAAAGATCGTCATCGCGCGCTGGCCGAGCGCGAGCCGTTGCAGCGCGGGGCGCAGTTCGCGCGGACTGGGCCGCCCGAAATTGTCGACGAGATCGTAACTGTACGGGCCCGCGCGCAATTGGCAGAGCCACCGAAAGACGAGCCCGC
>CAZZYZ010000125.1:2242-9241 GCA_964658425.1 Vulcanimicrobiota bacterium
GGCGATCGCGATCGCCCGGTGGAACGTATCATCGTGCGCGAAGCCGAGCGCATCGCATGCGAACGCCGACGCGATCTCGCCGGGCGTCGCGCCCCAATTCTTCGCAGCCTCGCCGCGCGAACGTTCGCCTGGGTTCACGATGCGCTCATCGCGCCGGGAGCGCTGAGGCCCTGCAACGTGATGCGGCCGCGCGCGGAATGTCGGACGGCACCGCGAACGTCGGCGACGATGCTCGTGGTCGATGCCGTCAGCCGGTCGTTCGGCGCGATCGAAGCCGTTCGGGACGTGAGCTTTCGCGCCCGGCAGGGCGGCGTCTTCGGCTTGCTCGGGCCCAACGGCGCCGGAAAGACGACGACGATGCGAATGATCCTCGGCATCTTCGCGCCCGATCGCGGCCGGATCTCGTGGAACGGCGAGCCGATCGATCTCGCGGTCCGGCGCGGCTTCGGCTATCTGCCCGAAGAGCGCGGGCTCTACGCGAAGATGAAGGTGCGCGATCAGATCGCCTATTTCGGCCGCCTGCACGGCCTCCGCGCGCGCGATGCCGCGGCGCGAACCGAACGCTGGATCGAGCGCCTCGAGCTCGGTCCGTACGCGGCGCGCGCGTGCGGCGAACTCTCGAAGGGCAATCAACAAAAAGTCCAACTCGCGAGCGCCGTGCTGCACGATCCCGCCGTGCTCGTGCTCGACGAGCCGTTCTCCGGGCTCGATCCCGTCAACGCGGAGATCATGCTCGCGATCGCCCGTGACCTCGCCGCGAACGGCACGACGCTCGTACTCTCGAGCCATCAGTTGGCGAGCGTCGAACGCATTTGCAGCAACGTCTGCATCGTCGGCGCAGGCCGCGTGCGAGCAGCGGGGACGATCGCGGAGATGCGCGCCGCGTATCCGACGCGCTCGCTACGGATCGCTCCCGACACGCCCGCGATCCGCGCGGTCTTCGCGGCGCGCGGTTGGCACGCGCCTCCGGCGACCGCGATCGCGCAAGAAGGCCTGATCTACGACGTCCCGGCGACGACGCCGTTCGCCGACCTGCTCCGTGAGGCGTGTGCCGCCGGGCCCGTCGATACGTTCGAACGCGGCGAACCGACGCTCGAGGCGATGTACCGTCGCGCGCTCGAAGGCGATCGCCCGGGATGAGATTTCGCGCGCACGAATTCGCGCTCGTCTTCGCCGCCGAAACGCTGCGGCGGTTCCGCTCGCGGATTTTCTGGCTCGCGACGCTCGGCGGCATGGCCGGGCTCGCGCTCATGATCGAAGCCCCGACGCTGCTCCTCTCGACGATACGCTCGTCGACGAGCGATATCGCTGCTCGAACGCAAACGCGAATTTCGCATCGTCGCGAGCGTCGATGCGCTCCCGCAGCGGGTGACGCTCGCCTATCTCGACGCGCACGGCAGGGCCGGCGCCGCGCTCTCGCTCTCGACGCGCGCGAAGCGGCTGCACGTCGACGTCTATCCGCGCGATCTCTCGGCGTTCGACGGCGCGCAGTTTCGCGCGCTCGTGCCGCTCAACGTCGAACTCGCGACGGGCCTGCCGCAGCACGCGATCGCGGACGCGCTGACGATCGCGACGACGACGCACGCGCTCGACGCGAAATTCGCCACCGCCCGCACCGCGACGTTCGGCCACGGCATCGCGTACGGGCTCGTGTTCATCCTGTATCTCGCGATCATCCTCGCGAGCCAGAGCGTGATGTCCGCGGTCGCCGAAGAGAAGACGAGCCGGATCGCGGAGATCCTCGTTGCGACGATCGATCCCGCGAATCTGCTCGCCGGGAAGACGTTCGCGGCCGCCGCGACGGCGCTCGTGCAGCTGCTCTTCTGGCTCGCGACCGCGCTCGTGCTCGTGCCGCACGTCGCGCTGACCCTCGCGGGCCCGGCGGCGGGCTCGCCGACTGCGAGCTCCGCGGAGGCCGCGTCGGCACTCGCCGCACTCGCGCCGCCGACGCTCGCGGCGTTCTTCGCGTGCTTCGTGCTCGGCTATCTGCAATACGCGACGCTCTATGCCGCGGCCGCCTCGCTCATCTCGCGAACGGAAGATCTCGGCGTCGTCACGACCCCCGTCATCCTGCCGGTCGTCGCGGCATTTCTCGTCGCGCAATTCGCGCTCACCGCGCCGAACGCGCCGCTCGTCATCGCGCTCGGCTTCGTGCCGTTCTTCTCGCCGTTCGTGCTCTTCATCCGGATCGCGATCGCCGACGTTCCCGCGTGGCAGATCGCGCTCGCCTTCGCGATCGACGTGCTCGCCGTCATCGCGTGCTTCTATGCGGCGGGGAAGATCTATCGCCTCGGCATGCTCGCGTACGGCCGCGTTCCGAGCCCGCGCCAACTCCTCGCCGCGCTGCGCGCGTAGTTACCCGCTCGCACGAAGTGCCTCGCGGGCCGCGTCGAATTCCAGCGCCTCGAGTTCGTTCGCGTTCGGCGGAAGCGCGATGCGATTGCGGCCGCTCGCCTTCGCGTGATAGAGCGCACGATCGGCGCGCTCGACGAGCGAACGCGCGCTCTCACCCGGGGTCAGCGCCGCGTACCCGATGCTGATCGTCGTGTGCCGCATATCGGAGGCGACCGGTGCGAGCTGCTCGACCGCCTCGCGCAATCGTTCGAGCACCGGTGCCGCGCGCGCGACGTCCGTATCGTCGAGCAGCACGACGAACTCTTCGCCGCCGTAACGCGCGGCGAAATCGCTGCGCGTGCGGATCGATTCGAAGATCGTTTCGCCGATCTGCTGCAGGCACGCGTCGCCCGCGGGATGCCCGTACGCATCGTTATAGGATTTGAAAAAATCGACGTCGGCGAAGGCGAGCGTCAGCGGCGTGCCGCGCTCGCGCGATTGACGCACGAGCCTGCCGAGCGCGGTGTCGAACGCGCGGCGATTCGCGAGTCCGGTCAGACGGTCGCTATTGGCCTCGAGTTCGAAGCGGCGCGCGACCTTCGCGAGATTCGCGTACATCTGCGTCGATTGCCAGACGAGCGCGAAGAGGATCGCCGTCGTCGAAAGGATCTCCGTGAGTCGCGAGGCGTACCATCCGACGCTGTAGATGCGCGACCCGACGCTCGTGAGATACGCATCGAGCGCGAGCGCGACCATCACGAACGCGAGCCCGAGATCGAGTATCCGATTCGCGCGACGGCGAACGATCGTGAGCGAGGCGGCCGCGAGAGCGAGCAACGCGGTGATCGGCAGCGTCCCGAAGCGTGTCAACGGCGTGAAGGCACGCGTGCGATCGTCGAAGAGCGCCGGAAGCTCGTGCCCCCAGAGCACGAGCGGGATCGCGACGGCGCAGCACGCGAGCGCGCCGCCGAACGTGCGCCCGACGATGCGCCGATACTGCGCGCGCGGACTGGCGTCGCCGATCCGCACGTCGAGCGCGTGATAGCCGACGACGCCCGCGATCAGCCACGCGTGCCAAATGAGATAGAGATACGACGGCCCCGAAGGCGACGAGCCGATCGATCGCGAGAGCGCGCCGAAGACGCCGACGAAGAGCAGCGCGAACGGCACGAGCGTCAGCGACGTCATGCCGAACCCGATCGCGAGGACGGCGCGCGGCACGGAGCGATCGGTGTTCGCCTGCGTCCCGAGCAAGATCGCCGTGAAGGCCGTCGCGAGGATCGCCATCGCCATCGCCATCCCGAAGAATCCCGGTCCGTCGCCGAAGAAGCGGGGCGCGAACGGCGTGATCGCGATCGAGGCGAGCGACGTCACCGCGAGCACGACGAACGTGCCGCGGCGCAGGGCGGGCGAGGCGGGGCTCTGCGAAATGACGATCATCGCTTCACGGAACATCGGCGAAATCGGGCCTCACGCAAAGCCGCACGCAAGTGATACGCATGACATCTCGGCCGGCGCCGGAAATCTCCGGAGGTGCGAAAACTCGGGATCGCGATCGCGTTACAGGTCGCGATCCTTTCGGCGCTCGCGGCGTGGCGTTGGCACGTGTGGAGCTACGGGACCGACACGGGGACCTTCGCGCAGGTCGTCTCCGATGCGTTCGGCGGCTTTCGCGACGGTGCGGAACAGGGCACGCACTTCCGCTTCCATTGGGCGCCGCTGCTCGCGACGCTCTGGCCCGTCGTCGCGCTGACCCACTCGCCGCTCTCGCTTCAGATCGCGCAGATCGTGCTCCTCGCCGCGACCGCCGTCCCGCTCTTCGCGATCGCCCGCAGCTACGTGCCGCGTGCGCGTGCCGCGAATTACGCAATCCTCGCGCTCGTCTATCCGCCGCTGCTCGGCGTCGCGTTCACCGAATTTCACGAGATCGCGTTCTACCCGCCGCTCGCGCTCGCGATTTTTTGGGCGGCCGACCGCGCGCGCTGGAAAACGTTCGCGGCATTCGCGATCCTCGGCGCGCTCGTGCGCGAGGAGGCATGCATCGTGCTCGCGCTCGTCGGCCTCGCCTTCGGGGCGATCGGGTTCGTGCGGCGCGGCGAGAGCGGCGGCGCGGGGCTGCTCGCAGGGCGGCCGATCGAGCCGGAGCGGCTCGCCGTCGCGGGGCTCGCGCTCGCCGCCCTGAACGTCGCGGCGCTCGCGCTCTACTTCGGCGTCGTCATCCCGCGCGTCGGCGCGTGGCAGCCGTCGCGCTTCTACGAGTACGCCTTCGCGACGGGGCCGCTCGCCGTCGTCGTCGCGCTCGTCGTGCGGCCGACGCGGATCGCCGCGCTGCTGACGTTCGGGCGGCTCACGTATTTGCTCGAGGCGTTCGTACCGCTCGCGCTCGCGCCGCTGCGCTCGCCGTGGACGCTGCTCGGCGTTCCGGCGCTCGCGCTGCTCTTGCTCTCGAGCGATCCGATCGCGTGGCGCATGGGATCGCACTATCCGGCGCTCTGGTGCCCGTGGCTGCTGCTCGGCAGCGTCGCCGCGCTGCTCTCGCTCGCACGGCCGCAGCGCTGGTACGTGGCGGCCGTTACGCTCTGCGCGCTCTTCCTGATCGCGTTCAATCCGATGCACGTCGGGCACTATCTGCGACCCGTCTATTACGAAACGGCCGATGCGAGCCGCGCGCTCGGAGCGATTCCGGCCGGCGCGTACGTCGCCACGCACGACGAATGGTACACGCACGACGCGCTCCGGCACCGCAACGCGAGCCCGTTTCTCTGCCCCTACGACGCCTACGCCGTCTACGCCGATGACTTCGAAAACGCATTCGTGCAGGCCGACATCCTGCCCGAATTGCGCGCGGAGGTCGCTGCCGGAACGGCGACCGTCGTCGCAACATTCGGGCGCGTGCACGTATACGAGCGCAAAATCGTCCCGGGCGCGCACCCCGGCACGTGCGTTACGCCGGGCGACCCGCGCTTCCGCTCGCTGCGCGCGTCCCTCGCAGGCTGACTGAGAGGCCGCAAACGCCCACCATTCGAGGGATTCGCGCGACGGACCGGCGCGCAAACGCAACCTCACCCAGGTAGCGGGCGTCAGAGTAAGGCAGAATCCTTTCATCAGGGAGACCGGTCTTGGCAAACGATTTACTCGATCGCTCGCATTCGATCGCTCCGGCGGGATTCGATCGCTGGCTCGTCCCGCCCGCGGCGTTGTGCATCCACCTCGCGATCGGCCAAGTCTACGCATTCAGCGTCTTCAGCAAACCGCTCGCACAGCTCGTCGGCGGAACGGCTCCGGCCGCGGGCGATTGGACGATCGTGCAGCTCGGCTGGATTTTCAGCCTCGCGATCGTGTTTCTCGGCCTCTCCGCGGCGTTCGGCGGCAAATGGGTCGAGCGCGTCGGGCCGCGCAAATCGATGTTCGCGGCGGCGCTGTGTTTCAGCGGCGGTTTGCTGATCGCGGGCGCCGGCGTGGCGCTGCATCAGCTGTGGCTCGTCTACCTCGGCTACGGCTGCGTCGGCGGGATCGGCCTCGGTCTCGGCTACATCTCGCCCGTCTCGACGCTCATCAAGTGGTTCCCCGATCGCCCGGGCCTCGCGACCGGCGTCGCGATCATGGGCTTCGGCGGCGGGGCGCTCATCGGTGCGCCGCTCGCGGTACTGCTCATGAAGCACTACGCGGCGCTCGCGCCGCAGGGCGTCGCACCGACGATGCTCACGATGGGTGCGATCTATCTCTGCTTCATGCTCGTCGGCGCGTTCATCGTGCGCGTCCCGGCGGAGGGGTGGAAGCCCGAGGGCTTCGTCGCCCCGCTCGCGCCGAAGAAACTCGTCACGACGGGCAACGTCCTCGTCGGCGATGCGGTGAAGACGCCGCAATTCTATCTGCTCTGGGCGGTTCTTTTTCTGAACGTGACCGCCGGCATCGGCGTGCTCGGGCAAGCGTCGCTGATGATCCAGGAGATGTTTCCCGAACACTTCGCGCACGGTACCCCGGCCGCGCTCGCGACGGCGACCGCGGCGGCGGCCGGATTCGTCGGGCTGCTGAGCATCTTCAACATGGGCGGCCGTCTTTTCTGGGCATCGAGTTCGGATCGCCTCGGGCGCAAGACCACGTACTCGATCTTCTTCATCCTCGGCACCGTGCTCTACGCGCTCACGCCGACGCTCGGGCGGCTCCACAATCTGCCGCTGTTCGTCCTCGCGTACGCGATCATCATCAGCATGTACGGCGGCGGCTTCGCGACGATCCCCGCATATCTGCGCGATCTCTTCGGCACGATCAACGTCGGCGCGATCCACGGCCGCCTGCTCACCGCGTGGGCCGCGGCGGGCGTCGTCGGCCCGGTGCTCGTGAATTATATTCGCGAATACCAGCTCGCACACGGCGTCGCCAAAGCCGACGCCTACTCGACGACGATGTACGTCTTGGCGAGCCTGCTCGTCATCGGCCTGTTCTGCAATCTCGCCGTGCGCGCGCTCGACGACCGCCGCACGGTCGAGCGTTCTCGCTCGACGGCGACGGCATAGGGACGAACGCCATGCAACGCAACGCTCCGGCGCAAAGCGCCTCGTCGAACACGATCCGACTCGTCATCTCGTGGCTTTTCGTCGGCATCCCGCTCGCCTGGGGCATCCTCATCACCCTCGGAAACGCGGCGAAGCTCTTTCGTTAAAG
>CAZZYZ010000126.1:0-9212 GCA_964658425.1 Vulcanimicrobiota bacterium
ATTGCACCGACCGCCGCTCCGAAGCCGACGAACGCGCCGACCGCGTCGCCGACGGGGCCTCGTCGGCGCATCTGGACGATCGGCGACGCCTTTCAGGAATCCGATCCGGGCGACGGGCAGATTCAGGAACCCCGCATGGCGTCAGATGCCGCTTGCAACGGTATCCAGTGCTCCGGCGGCAGCGGCCCGGTGAATTTTACGATCACGCGACCGAACGACCGTTCGCCGCAAAACCCGGGCGGCTCGTGGCGCAGCATGATGATCCTCACGAATAACGTGCTCGCACCGGGCGGCACGTACGACAGCGTCTTTCAAACGACGGTACGTTCCCCGCAAGACGTTCAGGGTAGCCAGAACATCCTCTGGCAGGATCATTCGAACATCGGCGGCGTGAACACGGTCCTCGGGCTCGAGAACGACGGCAACGGTCAATCGTATTGGTATATGAATACGGCCGGAGTCGACGGGTACGGAAATCCCGATCGACGACGGACGTGGCAGGCGCCGTACACGGTCGGAGAGACCGACACGTGGGAGATCCAGTGGAAGAACACCACCGACAGCAGCGGCTTCGTTGATCTCTATCGCAACGGCGCGCTCGTGGACCGTTACGACGGGCCGAACGTCGTCGCAGCGACGGCGTACGACGTGGTCGGATTCGGCGTCTACGAGTACCACTGGGAGAACGCGACCAACTCGAGCGCCCTAATGCAAGACGTTACCTTCAATGCCTTTACGATGTACGCGATACCGGGGCGCATCGCTCCGGTACCCGTCCCGTAACGTTCGGCGACGATCGTAAAATCGTCGCACGAACGTCGCCGAAAGCCTGCGGAACGCAAGTTTCGCGGGCTTCGTGCATTTAGCGGCGGCAGTTCGCGTCGAGCGGACGCCGCACGTCCGCAGCGACATTTATCGCAACCTCGCTTGCCGTACGCTTCGTTTCGCAAAAAACTTTACGCGTATCGAACAAAAACGATAACTTCGGAAGTGAACGAACCACACGCGGTTACGTCAAGTTTTCGTTTTGACCTTACTCAGATCGCCGGAGTTCGAGTACTATGCGCTGGGAGCCCGCTCGGGTTCCCGGCGCACGACGATCGCACTGCCCTGCTACGCGCGAGCGCGGAGCCGATCGTGACGACGCACGTATCACGCACCGCCTGCGATCGCACGCGTCATTTCGCGTTGCTCCATCGCGCCGGCGCGAAGCGTCCCCTCATGCCCGGAAGAGTTTGATTTGAACGACCTGCCTCTCGCGCTCCGCATCGCCGCCGTCTCGACGGCGGCAGCGTTGCTCGCCGCATGCTCGGGAGCCGGAGCGACCTCGTCGCTGACGCCCAGTACGCAATCCGCGTTCATGTCCCAATCCGCCGAAGCGCCCTCGCTCGCAAACGCGACAGGATCGGATCTCGCGACGGTCGAGAGCAGCGCCGCACGCACGAAGCTGTGGGGATTCGGCGATCCGTACCAGCGTTCCGCGGGGAGCGACGGACAGATCCAACAGCCGCAGCTCGCCTCCGCTTCGTCGTGCAGCGGTATTCAATGCTCCGGCGGATCGGCTGCGGTCGACTTCTACATCAGCCGCCCGAACACGACGAAACCGCAAAACCCCGGCGGCTCGTGGCGCAGCATGATGATCCTGACGAGCAACGTCCTCGCGCCGGGCGGCATCTACGACTGCGCCTTCAAAACGACGGTCGACTCACCCGAAGACGTGCAGGGCAGCCAGAATATCATCTGGCAGGACCACACCAATAAGGGCTCGGTCAACACGGTGCTCGGCCTCGAGAACGACGGCAACGGCAAGTCGTATTGGTACATGGACACCGCGAACGTCGACGGCTTTCACAATCCCGATCGCCGACGGACGTGGCAAGCTCCGTATACGGTCGGTGAGACCGACACGTGGGAGATCCAATGGAAGAATACGACCGACGGCAGCGGTTTCGTCGATCTATATCGGAACGGAAAACTCGTCGATCGCTACAACGGCGCGAACGTCGTCGCCTCGACCTCATACGACGTGGTCGGTTTCGGCATCTACGAATATCATTGGGAGAATGCGAGCGACTCGAGTGCGCTCTTCGAAAAAGTTGTTTTTGATTCGCTCACGCTGTACGGCATCAAGGGCCGCGTCGCTCCCCTATCGGTATAACGGGATGAATTCTGGGCGGCTCGTGGAAACGCGGGGCGCATGTACGCTACATTTTTAGAGAGCGAAAAGCCGAAGCACCGCTTCGCGTCCGGCATAACCTGGCTCTTCGCGGTAACGTATCTCGCGCTACTGGTCGCTCCCATCGCACTGCACGTCTTCCTCCCCGACATTTTCAACGGCGACGCGACGCTTCTACTCTTCGCGTATATCGCCGCCACGTACGGTATGGTCTCGATCGTTCTCGCGACCAAAACGTCGTTCGATGCGAGCAAGAACGGCCGGCAGAACGATCTCGTCCTGCGCATGCTCGAACGTCAGATCGAACTCGCCGAACGGTCCGGGGAGCTTGCGGCGCGATCGCTCGAGATCGGCGAGCGTTCCGTCTCGCTCGCGGAAGCGGCTGCGCAGCGGCCGCAACGGCTCTCGACGCCGATGTCGATCAGCCTCTTCGGGTCGCGCGCGAAAACCGACTGAGGCTACGTGCCGATCGACCAGAGCTCCGGACTCGTCGAGCGGAAGCCCGGCCGCACTTCGTAACCTTTGAAATCGGTATCGAAGATCTGCGGCATCAGCGGCCACCATACGAACGCGTACGGAACGTCCGAGGCGACGAGCCGTTCGACGCGGGCGTATGCCGCCTTGCGGCGCGCGCGATCGTTCGTCGATTGCGCGTCGCGTTCCGCGGCGTCGAGCTCGGGATCGCACAACCGCGCGAAATTAAAGCCGTTCGGCGGCCGCTCGGCGCACGCGAACAGCACGTGATCATCGGGATCGTCGGTCTCGAAGAACCCGCTCCAATCGAGGTCGTAGGTGCCGCGTGCGAGCACGCCGCCGCTGCCGTACGGTGCGAAGAGCTGATTCGGATCGACGGACTTGAGCGCGACCGCGACGCCGATCGCGCGCAATTGCGATTGCACTTGCACGGCCGCCGCCTGCGAGGTCGCGTTGCCGCTGACGAAGACCATCGTGAGCGCGAGCGGATGCCCGGCGCGTTCGAGCGCTCCGCCCGCATCGGGGTGCCAGCCGGCGCGCGCGAAGAGTGCGAGCGCCGCCGCCCGGTCGTAGCGTTGCCCGATCAGCTTCGGATCGTGCGTCCAGAGAAAACTCGGTAGATCCGCGTTCGCGACGGTCGCGGCACCGAACGCGATCTTCGAGACGAGCGTCTCGCGATCGATCGCACTCGAGATCGCTTCGCGAACGCGCACGTCGTCGAGCGGCGGATGCGAACCGTTGATCTCGACTCCGTAGAACGCATTCGCGCGTTCGAGCATCGAATGCAGCGTCGCCACGTCGCGCAAGCGTCGATAGGCGACGGTCGATGCGCCCCACAGCCAATCGATGTCATGCGTCCGCAGCTCGTTCGCCGCGGCGTTCTCATCGGGGAAGAATCGAATCACGACCCGTCGCAACCTCGGCTTGCCCAAAAAATACTCGTCGTTCGCGACGAGCTCGATCCGATCGCCGCGTTTCCAGCGCACGACTTTGAACGGTCCCGTCCCGATCGGCGCGGCATTGAAGCCCGCGGTATTCAGCGCGCCCGCGTTTTCGAACGCGTGCCTCGGGATGACGCCGCCCTGCGTCGTGAACTCGCGTACGAACGGAGCGCTCGCGTATTTGAGATGGACGATCGCCGTGAGTGAATCCGGCGTATCGATCCGCGCGATCTCTTCGTATCCGCTGCGCTGCGTGACGTTGTTACGCGAATTCATGTACGCGAGATAGGTGAATCGCACGTCCGCGCTCGTAAATGCGGCGCCGTCCTGCCAGCGAACCCCCGAACGCAGATGGTACGTGATCGTCCGTCCGTCGGCCGAGATTCCGCCGTTGCGCGAGGTCGGAACCTCACGCGCGAGTTTGGGTTCGAGGCTCCCGTCGACGCTCGTCGCGATCAGCGGATCGAAGATGAAGCGCGAGAAAAAGAGCTCGAGATACTGCGTTCGCAGCACCGGATCGAGCGTGTTCGGCATCGATGCGACGCCGACGCGCAAGACGCCCGGAACGGTCCACGGATGCATTCCTCGCGCGTCCGTCCAGTGCTCTCGCGAGCATGCCGCGAGCGCACCCGCGAGCACGAACGAGACGACGAAGCGAAGCGAGACGACCGACACGCGCATACGCGCACGTCCCGCGCGACGCACCGGTTGCCCTTCGGCTCCTTGGTTAGTAACGGGGACTTCTGGAAAACTGCTCCCGTAGCGCTCGAGCCCCGAGGATGTCACGTGGATCGTCAGATTTCCATCAGTCCGAAATCGCTCTGGAGCGTTTTCGGGCTCGTCCTGTTACTCGCGTTGACGTCGCTGCTCTTCGCGCGGGCGAGCAACGAGCTCATCCTCGTCTTCAGCGCGATCGTCATCGGCGAAGGGATTCGGCCGCTGATCAAGGCGCTGCGTACGATCGGCGTGCCGCACGCGCTCGCGACCCTTGCCGTCATCGTCGCGATCGTCGCCGTGATCGCGGGGCTGCTCTATCTCGTCATCTCACCGCTGACGATCCAGATCGCGAGCCTCATCGATCACATTCCGGAGATCTCCGCGAACGTGCAGCGGCTCGTCGTCCGCTATCAAGACATGCTCGCCAACAATCCGCAGGCGCGCAATTTGCTCGCGGAGCTTCCCGCGCGCATCAGCGCCTTTCTCAGCTCGCAGGCATCGCTGCTGATCTCGTTTCCGATCCTGATCGCGCAAAGCGTGACGAACGTGTTTCTGCTGCTTCTGCTCGTCTTCTTTTGGCTCTCCGCATCCGAAGAACTGGCGACGTTTACGCTGAGCTTCTACACGCCGCAGCGCGTCGCCGACGGCCGCGCGCTGCTCGACGATCTCAGCCTCAAGACCGGCGGCTATCTACGCGGCGTCGTCATCAACATGACCGTCATCGGCCTCGTCAGCGGGCTCGGCGACTATTTTCTCGGCGTGCCCTATCCGCTCTTACTCGGCGTCGTCGCGGGGCTGACCGAAGCGATCCCGATCATCGGACCCGTGCTCGGCGGCGCGGTCGCCGTCGTCGTCGCGCTCGTCACGGTCGATTGGCACAAGGCCGTGCAGGTCGCGATCTTCTACGTCGTCGTCCAGCAGCTCGAAAGCAATACGCTCGTACCGCTCGTGATGAATCGCGCCGTCGCGATCGACCCGCTCACGATCACGGTCGCGCTGATCATCGGATCGGCCGTCGCGGGGATCCCGGGCGCGATCCTTTCGTTGCCGGTCGCGGCGATCGTCCAGGTCATCGTACGCCGCGTCGTCGCACCGGCCGCGCGGCGGGCGCGCGATCGGCGAGCGGCAGCGGCAAATTAGCCGCTCGACGCCGGCGGCGGCACATCGATCGTGACGCTGCGGATCGCCGTCTCTTGGCCCGCTCCGCTCGCATAGGTCGCGAGAATCGTGTACGTCGTCGGCACGCGAACCGTCGGAGCGATGAGCGAGACGACGTTCTGATTCGCGGCGACGTCGCTATGATCGATGTCGTTGCCCTGCGAATCGACGAGCGAGACGTGCATCGCGGGTTCGTGATCGACGATCCCGACGTCGATCGAAGTGCCGGAGGCGACCTTCGGCGCGGCGAGGAGGATCGGGCCCGTGCCCGCGCGGCGCGCGGCCGCGAGCGCATCGTCCATCGAGAGCGCCTTCGTCACGCGCACGGGGAGGCTCGATTCCGCGATCTTTTGGCCGCGTGCGGCTTGCACGACGACTCGAAAATCTTCATCCGCGGTGACGAGCGGTGCGAGGACGATCGAGTCGCCGCGCTTGCTCAGCAGCGCCTCGGCGCGAACGGTACCCTGTGCGTCGATCAGCCGGACCGTGCCGTCGACGTCGGAGACGCGGTAATCGACTTCGATCGGCTGACCGCCCACGACCGTATCCTTCGCAAGCGAGAGGCGATCGATCTTGAACGGTTTCGGGCTCGGTACCGCGCGCGTTGCGGGCGTCGCGAGCGGCGCGGTCGCGACGGGCGGCGCCGCCTCGGCGAGGGCGACGACGTCGATGCTGCGCGTCGCCGCTCCGAACGGGCCCGTCGCATCGACTGCGATCCGATAGCGTTCGGGGATCGCGCGCGCGGGCAGCGCGACTTGAAAGGATCCGCCGCCGCGCGAGAGCGGGCCGCCGTCGACCCGTTCGCCGTCCTGCGTGACGACGGTGTAGGCCGCGCTACGCGCGTTGACGAGCGAATAGCCGACCGTCAGCGGCTGCGCGGCATCGGCCGTCGGCGGGGCGGCGAGCGCGGTCACGGCGGGGCGGTCGGCGGCGAATGCGATCGCCGCCGCTGCGGCCGAGGCCGCGATGAGACCACGCGCGATCGCGCCGAAGGGCACGCCGCGGCGTGAATCCGCGGTCGCTTCGATAAGGAAGGTCGCCGTCGGTGCGTGGATCTCGCCGACGACGCGATAGCGTCGCCCGCGCGGGATCGCGATCTTCATCGCGACGGTCGCCGTGGCGTCGGGGCCGATCGAGACGTGGCTCGGCGCATAGCGTTCGCCCGTATCCGAGCGACCGCACGCGAACACGTCGGCCTCGACGTTCTGCATCGATTCGTTGACGACGTGGAGACGATAGAGCCGTGCGTCGCGCCCGCCGCGCCCGAGCGACTCGAGCGTCGCCGTTACGCTCGAAGAGCGAACCGTAACGAGGTCCGTGCGCTTCGGCGGCGCGGCCAGTTCCGGAAAAAGCGGCCCCGCGAGGACGGGCAAGAGGCTGCGTCGGACGTCCATTGATCTTCAGTATCGGGCGCGCGTCGCCGACATGTGAGCGCCGCCACTCGCGCCTGCGTGCGATTGCTTCGCGGCGGACCGGGGCATGCAGTAGTGACCGATGGCCCGAGTATTGCCCGAGCACATTCGACGATGACCGGACGCGCGCTACTGGCGGGGATCGCCGCCGCGAGCGGCCTGGCCATCGCGTGCGCGGTCGCGGCGACGCCCGCGAGCGTGCCGTCGCCTGGGCCGACGGCCGCGGCGGACCTCCTCATGCAACGGATCGCCGAACGCTACGCGGACGAGAGCCGGGGGACGATCGCGGTCCGGTCGCACAGCGTCTTGATCGTCGACGCTCCGATGAACCGTCGCACGACGACGGCCGACGAATGGTACGTCACGAACGACGGCGATCTGCGCGCGAGCAGCGAGAAACAGGATGCGCGCCGACCGCTCGTTCACGACCCCGTTCGCTCGCCGTGGCTCGCCGAATATCAGTACGAGATCGTGCCGTGCGACGGTTGCACACCGGGCGAACTCGCGATCGGCTATACGAGCCGGAGCGCCGACGCGTATCACGCGCACGGAACGTTGATCGTCGACCCGACGGCCGAGCGCGTCGTGCGCAATACGGAGACGCCCTATGCGCTTCCGTGGCCGACGAGGCACGGCGTCATCCAGATCACGTGGGGGCAAGCGGCGATCGGCTGGTTCCCCGTCGCGATGGACGGCGTCTTCGACGGCAAGGTCGGGCCGTTCGGCGGAACGGCGCACTTCACGCAGCGGCTCGCGCCCTACACGAGATATCCGCGCGACGACGCGGCGATCGCGGCGCTCGCGGCGGAGACCGGCAAGCCGGCGCAAACGCTCGACGCGCAGGCGACCGCCCCGACCGCCACGCCGTAATGCATCAAGGGCGCAGGCCCGCCGGGACGGCGGACACGTCGCCGCCGAACGTCGGATCGAGCGGCGTGAGGCCGGCCTTCCGCTCGAGATCACGCCCGGCCGAGCTCAGCAAATATTTTCCGAACGCGAGCGCGCCCGCGGCGTTGGGAGCGGCCGTCGGGATCGTGAACGCGTAGACGCTCGGCGAGCCCGTACGCATTTTGCCGGCGACCGTAACGCTCGCCGTCGCGTACGTCGCGGCCCGAGCCGGATCGCCGAGGTCGATCTCGGGCGGCAACGCGATCGCGGGGAGTCCGCGGCTGACGCTCTCGGTCGAATACGCCCACAGGCCGTCGATCTCACCCGCATCGAGGCGCGCGAGCGCGCTCTCTTCGGGCAAAACCTGTTCTGAATTTTCGGGATCGCCGAGGATCGTCTGCGAAAGGTTCGGGACCTTATAATATCTCTCCGCGAGCGCCATCACGAGGAGCACGCGATAGCCCTTGGGATCCTGCGCGGGATCGGTGCGCGCGATGCGAACGCCCGGGCGCTGCAAGAGTTCGTACCACGCGAGTTTGCCTTTCGCTGCCGCATCGAAATCGGCCGCGAAGTTCGATTTCGGCGAATACGCGATCTCGACGCGTGTCGAGGCCCAGGTCGCGTACCAGCGCGCCGTCGGCTTCGCGCCGTCGAGCAGCGATCTCACCGACGCGATATCGGCGCTTACGAAGACGTCGGGCGAGAGCAAGCCGCCCGATATCAGATTCGCGAGCGCGGTGCTGCCCTTCGCCTGACCCTTGAACGTCGCACCCGAAGCCGCATCGAAGGTGGGCCCGAGCGAACGCTCCATCAGCGTCACGAGCGAACCCGCATACGCGACCGAGACGTCGGATGTCGCGCCGCGCGCGAGGCGCGGAGCGGCTGAGAGCGCGAGCGAAGTCGCGAGAAAAATCGATCGACGCATGCCGCCGTATACGACCGAATATAACCGAACCCATGTCGTTTCGCATCGAACGACGAAGCGGAAGCCGATGTCGCACGTGTGGTTCAAGATCGTGTTCGATGACGAACGCAGCATCGGCCCCGGGAAGGTCCGGCTGCTCGAGCTCATCGCTGAGACGGGATCGATCTCGGCCGCCGGTCGCGCGATGCACATGTCGTATCGCCGCGCATGGCTGCTCGTCGAAGAACTCAACGCCGCGTTCGCGTCGCCGCTCGTGCGATCGCAGACGGGCGGCAAAGGCGGCGGCGGCGCCCGATTGACGGAGCGCGGCACGAATACCGTCGCACGATATCGCGATCTCGAGAGCGAGATAGCACGTGCGACATGCGCCCGACTCACGGCGTTCGAGCGCAGCCTCGGCGAAGCGGTCGGTGCATCGCGCGCAGGTGGGTAAGGCACGCCCATCGCGCATTCGGAGGTGATTCCATGGTCAGTAATTTCGGTTCGCTCGTCAGCCGCATCATCGTCGGCGGGACGCTCGC
>CAZZYZ010000127.1:0-9202 GCA_964658425.1 Vulcanimicrobiota bacterium
CAACGTACGCTTGCTCGCTTCTTTCGCTACTTGTGCGGCGTCCCGCGCCTCGCGATCCTGGAAGATTTCGAACTCTACAAGGCGCTCTTGCGCAGCGGGAGCACGTTTCGGCACCCGCTCGACGTCCGCGTGACGACGAGCACGCGGCGCACGGGACGGGTCGAAGGCGGCTTCGCGACCGACCTCGATCGCCTCGATGCGCACGTCCGCGGCGAGACGTCGTTCCTCGTTACCGATCCGGCCGAGATGGCGCGACTCTATCGGGCGCGGGGCCTCGTGCGGCGGGTCTTCGCCGGCATCGACGGCGATCCGGGGAACGCCGCACGCGCGCTCGCGATCGCGCCGGCGTACCTGCTCGACGTACTCGCGCACAGTGCGACGGCGAGCCAGAGCTGGGAACGTCTGGGCCTCATGACGCCCGCCCGGAACGAGGCGCGGCGGCTCATTCCGATCGATCGCGCGATCGCCGAACTCGAGGCGCGAAGCGCGCTCTTAACGCAAGGCTCATAGACGCGAGGGCGTCCGTCGCCGTATAGTTACGCGGATGCCGTCCGCACTATTTCTCGACGATTGACCGGACGCGCAGGCGGATTCGCCCTCTCGGTCCTCGGCCTCGTGCTGCTGCCGCCCTCGCTCGCGGCCGGGATCGCGGCGCCGTCGAGACCCTCGCCCGCGCGAACGGAATGGACGCAATTCCGACTCGGTGACGATCACAACGCCGTCGTGCCGGGGACGCTGCGCGTCTCGTGGCGCGCGAAACTCGGCGGCCCCGTCTCCTCCTCGCCCGCCGTCTCGGGATCGACGATCTTCATCGGCGACAACGGCGGTCGCATGTCGGCATTCGACGTGCGAACGGGGCGGTTGCGCTGGAGTCGAGCCCTCGAAAATCCCATCATGACCTCGCCGATCGTCGTCGGCCGGAACGTGATCGTCGGCGAAGGCAACGACGAGACGTACGTCGAGCGCGGCGTCGTACACATCGGGGGCGGAACGAGCGCGCTCGTCGCCTTCGATCGCGATACCGGCGCGACGACCTGGATGCACCGGCTGCGAGGGACGGCGATGCCGACGCCCGCGCTCATCGGCGGCGATCTCGTCGAACACGACGGGAATAGCGACGTGATCGCCCTCGATCCGGCGAACGGTGCGGCCCGCTACGTCGCAAGCGCGGGGACCGCGGCATCGATGAGCGCGATCGTCCCGCTCGGCGAGAGCCGCTTCGCGATCGCGGGCCAGACCGAGACCTCGGTGCGCGGCGTCAACGCGGCCGATGGGAGCATCGCCTGGACGCATCCGATGCCTGGTGCCTCCGGCGTCGGCGACTGTCCGCTCGTGCTCGGCCCCGGCCGGACGCTGATCGGCGATTACCTCCAGGTCGTCGGCGACGAAGCGTATGTCCAGGCCGGAAAACCGAATCGGGAACACGCCTACGCACTCGACGCGGCGACGGGCGACGTCCGGTGGGACGTCGCGCTCGAGACCGGGATCGCGCCGCGACGCAATCAGGCGGCGATCCCGATCGTCGACGGCGAAACGGTCTATCTCGGCAGTTCGGTCTCGGGCTTCGTCCACGCGCTCGACGTTCGGAGCGGGCGGGTGCGCTGGCGGCACGATCTCGGTGCGCCCGTGAAATCGGGCGGCGTCGCAGTCGACGGCGTGCTCTACGTCGGCGATGCGGCGGGCGTCATCTGGGCGCTCGACGAGCGCGACGGCAGCGTTGCGGGCAGAGAATCGATGGGCGTCGCCTTCAACGTCGGGTCGCCGATCGTCGTCGGCCGCACGCTCATCGTCGGCGCGGGCGGCGGGACGCTGCTCGCGTTGCCGCTCGACCTCCTGCGCGCGTCGTCGCGAAGGAAGGAGATCGTTCGCGACGAGGGGCGCTGGCTCTCGGGCGGCATGCTGCGCTGGTTCCGGCAGGTCGATCGCGACGGCGACGGTGCGATCGAGCGGTGGGAATACGCGCGGGCCGTCGCGGACGGGCGCTCGACGCGTTCGCGCGGCTCGACGTCGATCGCGACGGGCTCGTCTCGCCGAGGGACGTGCGGCGCGACGCCTCACGGCTCGTCGGCACCGGCACCGGGATCGAGCGACGCGTATCCCTCACGCCCGAGTGACGCGACGAGTTCGGCGATCGCCGCCGCCTGCGCCGCGGTCGGCCGCGCGTCGGCACCCTCGACGTTTTCCAGGAGCGCCGCGAACCCGCCGTTGACCGCCGCGAACCGCGTCGCCCTTGTGGTGTCGCCGCGCGTGCGAGCGAGGGCCGCGAGCGCGTACGATCGGTCGAGCCCTGCGACGATCGCGCTCGCGGCGGCATGCTGCGCATCGAAGTCGGCGGCCGAGATCGTGACCCGCGGATCGGGCTCGATCGTCAGCGGCCGATCGATCGCGCGGTCGCCCATCGTGAGCCGCACGTCGTAGCGGCCCGGGACGACGAGCGGCCCGAGCGGACCGAGCGGCGTCGCGTGCACGTTCGCGGCGATCGGATAGCCGCGCTCGATCGCGCGCGGCGCGGCCTCGTGCAGATCCCACACGAAACGGTGCCGTCCCGGCAGCGCCGATAGCGCGCGCTGCGGCGCGATCCAATAGGTCGGCACCACGATTGCCGGATCGCCGGGTTCCGCCGGATCGGCACTCGAGAACGAGCGAACGAGATGCCCGGCCAGATCGTAGATCGCGAGCGTCACGGAGCCGCGCACGCCGGTGCCGAGCGTGTAATCGACGACGGCGCCGGCCGGCGGATTCTCGCCGACCGGCTCCTCCGGCGGCAGCGGCGTGTCGGTATTGGTGTTGCGACGGACGCGTATCGCGACCGCGGGTGGGAAGAGCGCGGTCCCCTCGGTCGCCCGCTCGCGCAGCGGCGCGATATCGTCGAGGATCCAGAACGAGCGGCCATGCGTCGCCGCGACGAGATCGTCGCCGTGCACGACGAGATCGCGCACGGAGGTCGCCGGCAGATTCAGCCGCAGCGATTGCCAATCGTCGCCGTCGTCGAACGAGACGTAGACGCCGCGCTCGGTTGCGGCGAAGAGTAGCCCCGCGCGCATGGGATCTTCGCGCACCGCGTTGACCGGTTCGTTCGGTGGTAAACCATTGACGATCGAGCGCCAGGTCCGCCCGCCGTCGTGCGTTCGAAAGAGATACGGGCGTTCGTCGTCGAGCCGCTGACGGCTGACCGAAACGTACGCCGAGTCCGCATCGTGGTGCGAGGCGTCGATCTGCGTCACGCGATCCCACGGCCCGAGTCCGATCGTCGAAAGCCCGCTCCAGTGCCCGCCCGCGTCGCGCGTGATCCACACGAGCCCGTCGTCCGTGCCCGCCCAGATCGTCCGCGCGTCGAGATAGGACGGTGCCAAACTATACACGACGCCGCGATGCTTGCCGTTCGCCGGATCGTCCGCCGCGAAGTCGCGCAGCGTCGCGGGCTCGCCCGGAGCGGCGCGCGTGAGATCGGGGCTGATCGTGCGCCAACTCTGGCCGCCGTCGACCGTCGCGAATACGACGTTGAGCCCGAGGTAGAGCGTTCGCTTATCGACCCGATTGAAGACGAGCGGATTCGTGCGATCGAAGCGATAGGCCTTACGATCGTACGTCGGCGAGACGTCGCGCGTCTGGCCCGTGCGCTCGTCGTAGACCGACGCTTTGCCGCCGTAGATCAGCCACGGATGGAGCGGATCGGGCGCGACGTAGCCGTACTCTTCGACCCCCACTGGATGAAATTCGCGCGACGTGATCGCGCCGTCGTTGCCGCGGCTCGCGATCTCCGCGCTCCCGCTCTCCTGTTGCGCGCCGAAGACGACGTAGGGGAAGCGGTCGTCGGTGATGACGTGATAGAACTGCGCCGTCGGCTGATTGTACCAGCTGCTCCACGTGGTCCCGCCGTCGATCGAGAGCGTCGCACCCTGATCGCAGCCGAGCAGGATCGTCCGCGAATCGTTCGGGTCGATCCACACGGTATGGTAATCGTCGCCGCCCGGCGCGCCCTTGATCCCCGTCCACGAGCGCCCGCCGTCGGTCGAGCGATACGTCGTCGTGTTCGCGGAATAGACCGTCTCGCGATCGTGCGGATCGGCCGTGATCCCCGCGAAATCTTCCGCGCGGCCGCACACGCGCGGCTCGTCGTCGATCGCGCTCCAGGACGCACCGGCATCGCTCGAGCGATAGACGCCGCACCCGTCGTCCGGCTTCTCCGCGATCGCGTAGAGCCGGCGCGAATCGACGGGCGAGACCGAGATGCCGATTCGCCCGACGATCCGCGGGAAACCGCCGCCGAGTTTCGTCCACGTCGTGCCGCCGTCGCGCGACTTGTAGAGCCCGCCCGCATCGTAGCGCGCGTACACGCGCGTGAGATTCCACGGTCCGTTGCGTGACGCCCAAAGCCCGGCGTACAGAACGCGCGCGTCGTGCGGATCGATCGCGACGCTCACCGCGCCGACGTCTTCGCCGCCGCCGAGCACCTTCTCGAACGTCGTGCCGCCGTCGGTCGAGCGATAGAGTCCGCGCTCGGGATTCGGTCCGAACGGGTGCCCGAGGACGGCGACGTAGAGCCGCCGCGCATCGCGCGGGTCGACGGCGATCGCCGAGATCTGCTGTCCGTCGCGCAGCCCGAGATGCGTCCACGTCGCGCCGGCGTCGCTCGATCGATACATGCCGTCGCCCGTCGAGAGATCGGGACGCCGCAGCCCTTCGCCGCTGCCGACGTAGAGCACGTCCGGGTTCGAGGGTGCGACCGCGAGCGCACCGATCGAGCCCGTGTCTTGCGAATCGAAGATCGGGCGCCACGTGCGCGCGCCGTCGATCGTCTTCCAAACGCCGCCGTTATTTGGGGCCATGTAGAAGACGCCGGGCCTGCCCGGAGCGCCGGAGACGGCGACGGTCCGGCCGCCGCGAAACGGTCCGATGTTCCGCCAATGAAGGTCGGGGAGCGGCCGGTCCGCAGCCGCGACGCGGAGCGGCGCGAACGCACCGAGCGCGAGCAGCGCGAGCGCGACGGCGAAAGGCGAAGAGATACGTAGCACGGGTGGCGTTACCACGGCGAACGCTCGGACTCCGCGTCGATCCGCACGATGGTCGTCTGATCGCTCGCGTGTTGTGGTAGGACGAGCCGACGCTATTTTTCGTAAGGAGTGAACATGGCTGGTATTCTCTGGGCCGTCATCACGGTGCTCGTCGTACTGTGGGTCCTCGGTTTCGCGCTGCACGTCGGCGGCGCGCTGATCCATCTCTTGATCGTCATCGCCGTCGTGCTCTTCATCTTCAACATCATCACGGGCCGCGGCGCGCGCGTCTAACCGTCGCACCGAACCCGAGCGCGCGTCGATCGCCATGCGATCGGGCGCGTTTTCATTTGGTGCCGTACTTTTTCGCGCGCCTCACTCCGTGACGACGGCGGCTTCGAAACCGCGTTCCGCGATCCGTCCCATGATGACGTCGATATCGCTCGGGCGTTCGACCTCGACCGTCACGTCGAGCTCGGCGTGTTTGGCCGAAAGGCTCCCGAAGACGCGATGATGCGTGACGTCCAGGACGTTCGCCCCGGCGCTGCTGATCGCGAGCGCGATGCTCGCGAGCGCGCCAGGCGTGTCCATCATCTTCACGCGTACGCGTACGACGCGGCCAGATCGCATCCGGTGCCGTACGATCACGGCGGCGAGCATGCCGAGATCGATGTTGCCGCCGCAGAGGATCGTCCCGACGCGCTTGCCGCGAAATCGCTCGGGCTCCGCGATGAGTGCCGCGACCCCGGCGACGCCGGCGCCCTCGCAGACCAGTTTCTCGTTTTCGAGGATCTCGGCGATCGCCGTCTCGATCGCCGCTTCTTGCACGAGCGCGATCTCCGCGACACCGGCATCGATGTAGGCGAGATTCCGCGCGCCCGCGGTCTTCACGGCGATACCCTCGGCGATCGTCGGACCGCCCGGGATCGGGATCGCGGGATCGCGCGCGCGGGCGACGCTCGGATAGAGCGACGACTGCACGCCGACGATGCGCAGGCCGGGCGCGCGGGCCGCGACGGCGAGCGTCGCACCGGAGATGAGTCCGCCGCCGCCGATCGGGACGAGCAACACGTCGAGGTCGGTTCCGGCATCTTCGAGGAGCTCGAGCGTCGCCGTCGACTGCCCGGCGATCACGCCTTCGTCGTCGTAGGGGTGCACGACGGTCGCGCCGCGTTCGGCCGCGTAGCCGCGCGCGTACGTCGCCGCCTCGTCGAAGCTCGTGCCGTGCAGGACGACGTCGGCGCCGTACTCGCGCGTACGGCGCACCTTGAGGAACGGCGTCGTCTCCGGCATGACGACGGTCGTGCGCACGCCGAGACGCGTGCCGTGATACGCGACGGCCTGACCGTGATTCCCGGCGGACATCGTGACCACGCCGCGCGCGCGCTCCTGCGCCGAGAGCAGCAACATCGCATTGAGCGCGCCGCGCTCTTTGTACGATCCCGTGACTTGACGATTCTCGGTTTTCAGAAAGAGCTCGCAGCCGAGCATCTTCGAGAGGGCGTACGAGTGCACGGTCGGCGTACGCCGAACGCCCGAGCGAATGCGCTCGGCGGCTTGCACGACGACGTCGTGCGAACGGTCGCTGACGGTCACGTTTCCTCCCGCGGCGCCGGCCACGCGCCGACGCCGATCTCCCGTCCTGCGACGGCGAATTCGTCATACGGGTAGCACGGCGATTCGCCCGCTGTCAACTCCGCTCGCAAGCGTCTTCCGAGATGCGAAACATGCGGCCGCGCACTCGGCGGGCGACGTCGGACGAGGGGCGGCGGCGGATGCCCGCCAAGCGACGGCGATGAGCGAAGCGCACGCCCCGCGATCGAACGATGCCGAACCCGTCGTCCTGCGGCCCGACTCGCGGGTGCGCGACGCGGCGACGGGCGAGCGGTCGACCGCGAACGCGTGGATCGCGGCCCGCATGCGAGCGGAGCAGCGGACCGAGGACGAATGCGGCGACGAACTCGTCAACGCGATCGCGCGCGGAGATCTCATCTCCGAAGACTAGCCGTCGCTCACGCGCGTCGCTCGAGCCCGCGGCGAATGGCGAATGGCGAACGGCGAATTAGGTAGAACGGCGACTTCGACCAAAAAAAAGCCCGCCGCAGGGGCGGGGTTTCGAAATCACGTGCACCGCGAAGGACTCGAACCTTCAACCAATTGATTAAGAGTCAACTGCTCTACCATTGAGCTAGCGGTGCGCGAGCGCGTGCCGACGATGGACGCATTTTCGAGTAAACGCTTCATGCGCCCTCTGGGACTCGAACCCAGAACCAGCGGCTTAAAAGGCCGATGCTCTAACCAATTGAGCTAAGAGCGCGTGCGACGCGACGAGATTCGAAAGGGGGTCTGGGGTGACTGACGGGGCTCGAACCCGCGACCTCCGGAGTCACAGTCCAGCGCTCTAACCAACTGAGCTACAGTCACCGTATCGAACGCGACCCGCATGGGCGCGACTCGTGCGTATTTGAAACGGCGCTCGCGAAAGCCTGGTCGCGTCCCGGGCTAAATCCGATCGCCGTCGCCGCCGAACCGAACAGGGACCTTCACGGGACGGGGCGTCCCGAAATCAGAAGCGAGACGCAATGCATTTCCGCCGAGCATTCACCGGGCACGGTTCGCTCGCCGCAGCGGCGGCATGCGCGTTCGCGCTCGGAACGACGCTCCGTGCCTCGGGCGCCGAACCCCCTCCGGCGCAGCCCTGGCTCGCGCACGCGCAACCGATTCGAATCATGGCCCTCGGCGATTCGATCACCGCCGGGGTCGGCAAGAACGGCATCGACCTCGGCACGGGCGGCTACCGTGCGGAACTCGTCCGGCTCCTCGAATCCCAAGGCTACGATTTTGCGATGATCGGGAGCCGGTCGGATTACTCGGCGCGGCTGAGCGAGCGCGGCCACGAAGGGTGGCCCGGTTACGTCATCCGTTCCCACCCCTCCGCCCCGGCCCATCAACTCGGCGGCGCGTTGACGCGCGAGGCGCTGGAGGCCTACGAACCAGACGTCATCCTGCTCATGGCCGGAACGAACGATCTGCTGCGCGCGACTCGGCACAAGCCGGGCTACACGGTCGCGACCACGCTCGACGCGCTCGACGCGCTGCTCGCCGAGATTACGACCATCGAGCCGAACGCCACAGTCGTCGTCGCCGGCGTCGTCGACAGCCCGAAGATCGCGCGCTGCGACGTCGCCGCGTTCGACGGAACGACGGCTTGCGGAGCGGTTCCCGCACGCAGCGTGCCGACGATCGTCGCGTCGTATGCGGCACGCGGTTTCCACGTCGTGCTTGCGAGCGAGATGCCCGGGGCGGTCGCGCGCGACGCCGCGCACTTCCCCGACGGCATCCACCCGAGCGGCAGCGACGGCTATCTCGCGGTCGCGAAGGCGTGGCTCGCGGCGCTCGACGAGGTGACGAGCGTCGAGAAGGCCGGATCGAGCGCCCTCCGCTAGGGTCCCCGGCCGGGCTTGGAAAGCTCGCTCGTGGGCACAAGCCCACTAGCCCGCGTGCGGGCGCCCTATGCGCGAAACGACGACGTCAGATCGACTTGCCATTCTCGACGGCCTGCGCGGCCTCGCGATCCTGCTCGTCGTGTGGTATCACTTATGGCTCGTCACGGGCTACGTCGTCCCGGGATCCGGCCCGCTGCAACTCTTCGCCGAGGCGGGATTTCTCGGCGTCGACCTGTTCTTCTTCATCAGCGGCTTCTGCATCTCGTATCCGTATGCGAAGGCGCGGGCTGCCGGGCGCCCGCGACCGAGCCTCGCGGAGTTCGTGCGCCGCCGCGCCCGCAAGATCGGCCCCTCGTACCTCGTCGCGCTGATCGCGTTCGCATGCATCTACCACGCGCACTTCACGAGCGTGGCCGACGAGGCGACGACGCTCGTCGCACATCTCAGCTTCGTTCACGTCTGGTTCCCGCAGACGTTCGGTTCGCTCTCCGGCCCGCTCTGGACGCTCGGCGTCGAAGTGCAATTCTACGTGCTGTTCGCCTTCGCGATCCCGCTCGCCGAGCGCAAACCGCTCGCGCTCTACGCGGCGTTCCTCGCGATCGCGATCGTCTATCGAGGTATCCTCGTGCACGCCGGCGCGGATAACGACTTCACGCTGATCAATCAGCTGCCGGCGGTGCTCGACGTGTTCGGAGCGGGGATGCTCGCCGCGTTCGCCGTCGTCACCGTGAACGCGCGCGGCCTCGAGCTCGATCGCCACCG
>CAZZYZ010000128.1:0-9170 GCA_964658425.1 Vulcanimicrobiota bacterium
CGCTGCGGCACTGCCCGAATCGACGCGCGGCGCCGCGCCGCTACTCGATCCGCGCGACCCGCGCGCCTGGGCCGATGCGATGTCGAAGATCGCCCGCGACGAAGCGTTCGCGCGCGAGCTGCGAGCCGCGGCGCTCGCGGCATTCGCAGGTGACGATCGCATGCGCTTCGGGCGCGAGATGACCGCGCTCATCGTCGCCACGGCGAACGCCGGCCGCGCGTCCTCACTCGGAGCGCGCTGCCTCGACGACGTTCGCTGAGCACGTCGGGCCGCACGACGCGCGCTCGGCGGCCAAGGGCGCGCGATCCGCGCCATCGGCCGATCGAGCCGCGTCCTCGGCAGCGTCGCGGGTCTCGAGCGTTACGATCCTATCGACGCACGCTTGGAATCGCGCTTTAAAGCGCTCCGGTGCGAACGTCTCCGCGTGCGCCCGCAACCGCCGCGGATCGTAGCGCGCGGGATCGAAGGCGGCGAGCACGTTCGCGAGCGATGCGGGCGTATGCTCGGCGAAATGTTCGCCCGTGACGCCCGGGACGATCGTCTCGAGCGCGCCGCCGCGACCGTATGCGATCGCGGGCCGGCCCGCGGCATTGGCCTCGAGCGGCACGAGGCCGAAATCTTCCTCACCCGGCAGCACGATCGCACGCGCGCGCATCATGAGCTCCCGCAGATCGGCATCGGAGACGGGGCCGAGGAACTCCGTCTTCGTGCCGCGAGCACGCGCTTCGAGCGCCGCGCGCGCGGGGCCCGCGCCCGCGATCTTGAGCGGCACGTTCGCGAGCCGGCACGCGTCGATCGCGAGGTCGATCCGCTTGTACGAGAGCAGCCGCGAGACCACGAGCACGTAGGCACCGCCGCCCTCACCGACGGTGAAACGTTCGACGTCGACCGGGCACGGCACGACGAATGCTTCACGACCGTAATACGTGCGGATCCGCGCCGCGACGTTGCGCGAGTTCGCGATGAACGCCGTCGGGCGTTCGGCCGCGCGGCGATCCCACGCGACGAGCCCTCCGACCACGGGCCGCGCGATCCGGCCGATCCCGAACCCGCCGACGTAGCGTTCGTAATCGAACGCGAAGCGGCTCACGGTGTGGATGTAGCAGACGTGCACGCTGCCGGGCGGGACGCGCACGCCCTTCGCCCACGCCGTCGTGGTGCTGACGATGAGACCGTAGCCCGAGAGATCGAAGCTCTCGAACGCCGCGGGGTAGAACGGGGCGAGAAAGCGAAACGCGCGACTCGCGAACGGCACCTGCTGCAGGAACGACGTCCGCACGCGCGATGGTGCGACGAGATCGCCCGTCGCACGCGCATCGAGGATCGACGTGTAGACGGGCGCATCCGCGTAGAGGTCGGCGACGTGTCGGAAAACGCGTTCCGCGCCGCCCCGCTGATTGAGGTAGTCGTGAACCAGCGCGACGTTGCGAACGCCGGCTATGAACCCCGTCCCGGGGCGGCGGGCTGCTGACGCGGAAGGACGAGCGCGACGATGTAACGCTGCAGATACTGCTTCGCGATCCGCTGCAAGTCCGAGGCCGACGTCGCGTCGAGCGCCGCGAGCGCGGCGTTCATCGAATCGGGCCCGAGCCCTTGCTCGCCGAACGTCCCGAGCAGATACGATCGATCGGAGAGCGTCACCGAATTGTTTAGGAATTGACCTTTCGCCTGCGTCTTGTAGCCGGCGAGTTGGCTCGCGCCGATCGGCTTGCTCGCGAGCGATCGCGAAACGAGAAGTAACTCGCGCAGCGCGAGCGTCGGATCGACGAGCGTACCGTTGACGTAGACGATCAGGCTCGCGGGCGACGAATCGTAGAGATAGAGCGCGCCGACCGATTTCTCGACGAAACCGAGCGAGGTCGCACTATCGCGTTCGAAGGCGGCCGAAAGCAACGATTGCATGACGAGCATCGGCCCGAAATCCGGCGTTCCGGGCGAGGGCGCCGCGTACCCGACGACGACCCACGGCGCTCCGATATCGCGATGCGCGATGATCCGCGTCGCACCGGTCGGCAGCGTCTTCGCCGCGACCGCCGGGGATGCGACCGAGCCGTCAGGTAACGCGCCGGCAAGCGCACCGACCGCGGATCCGAGCGCGGGATCGGCCGCGCCGACGGCGCTCGCCGTCACGGCGGACCGCTTGTAATTCGCGGTAAAGAATGCGCGAACCGCATCGCTGTCGAGATTCGCGAGCGAGGCCGCGCTGCCGAGTGCCGGCGCGCCGACGTTGCTCGCGTAATAACTGCGGCGGAACATCTGAATACCGACGTTGAGCGCGTTCGATTCGAATTGACCGATGCGCGTTGCGAGCGCCGCTCTGCCCACCGCGAGCGTCGCGGGGGAGAAATCGGGCTTCGCGAAGGCGCGCCCGAGCAGGCCGACCGTTTGCGCGAGCGTCCCCGAGCGGCTCTCGAGATAGTAGTGCACCGAGCGTCCGTCGACCGTATACGCGATCGAACCGCCGTGCGCGGCGATCGCGTCGCGCAGCGCGAGACCATCGACGGGCGTGCGCAAGATCGACTCCGCGACGAGCGCGGCGACGCCGCTCTGGTTGGAGGCTTCGCGATCGAGGCCGGCCGCGACGAAGATCTGCACGCCGCCGACGAGCACGTCGCCGTCGTTCTCGGCGTAGAATTTCGTCGTCCCGAGTTGCGAGAGCGCCCCCGCGGGATAGCCCGGTCCGGCCGTGACGGCGGAGGGCGACGGCGCCGCACCCAGGAGCGCGACGAGGCTCGCGCACCCGAGTGCGAGCGCGCGCGTCGAACGGTTCGAGGTCATTTGTCACCTGCGTTCGCGGCTGCCGTCAGCGTGACGACGGCCGGGGTCTTCCCGAGATATTTCGCCGCGACCGATGCGACGAAGTCCGGCGTCAGCGAGCGTGCCGCATCGAAGTACGGGCCCGAGACGCCGCGCACGCCGGGTGCGTACGCGACGGCACCTTCGACGCTGTACCAGCCGAGATTGTCCGCTTTCGCGACCGGCGTCTGCAGATCGCTCAGCAGATGGTATTCGAATGCGTCGCGCGCGCCCGCGAACGCCTTGGCGTCGAGCGGCTTGCGCATCGCGGCGAGGCCGTCGTCGACCATCGCCTTGAGCGGAGCCGCATCCTTCCCCGAGTACGCGACGAAGAGAACGCCCGGATCGTGGAGCGTCACGAATTGCCCGATCACGACGGACTCGGGATACGCGCGCGCCGCGCGGCTCGAAACGTATCCGGAGTCGGGCCGGAAGAGATAGTCCGCGATGAAATCCATCGCGGTCGCTTCGCGTTGATCGGCGATCGCGGGACCGACCCACCCGTAGCCGCCCGAGGGCTGCACGAACGGCGCAGTGACCGGTGCCGGAGCCGCCGCGAAGACGCCCGCGGCCGGCGGCTCGCTCTTCGTACGCGTCTCGCCCGACCGGCCGGCGACGGCCGAGGCGACGACCGAGGCATCGACGCTTCCGCTCACGACGAGCGTCGCGTTGTCGGCGCGGAAAGCGCGCGACGCGAACTCGCGGACCTGGTCGAATCCGATCGTCGAGACGTTCTTCGGATCGCCGAGCGGCGGGAAATGCTGCGGACCGCTCGTGAAGAGCGAACCGAAAACGTCGTCGCGGACGACGGTCTCGACGTCGAACGACGAGATGAGCGCCTCTTGCGCGACGTCGTGCGCGGCCGCTTCGAGGCCCTCCGGCGTCGCGACGGGGGCGAAATACGCGGTCGTCATCGCGCGCACGATCATGGCCGCATCGGAGGCCGGAACGACCGCCGAAACGTCGACCGAATCGCTATACGCGGTGATCGAGAGTTTCCCGCCGAGATCCGCAACGGTCTTGCCGAGCGGCTTGCCGACGAGCGGCTTCGAGGCCGCGACGACCTGCGCCGCAAGCCGCGACAGCGAGGGCGTCGGCGTCGGCCCGAACCCGACCGAGGGCGCACGGAACCAGAGCTCGACCGCCGCGACGGGCGCGCCCTGCGCCGGTCGCACGATCGCGAGACCGCCCGAGGCGAGGTGCGTCACCGTGACGTTCGCGCCGAGATCGGGCAGATCGCCCGTGGCCGCGTACGACGGCGTCGCAACGGCGAAAATGAGGACGGCCCCGAGCGAACTCGCCCGGAGCCGATGACGTAGGGTCATAGGATCCCTCTTGGCCCGAATGCTATGCCGGCTCGGGCGAGATATTGGGTGGGAAGCGTTTCGGCTTCTCGATGCGCGCTTCGGGCTCGTGCTTGGGAGCCGCCGCTCGCGGGAACTCCGTCAGGCCCGAATCCGGCTTCCGCGGATACGGCAGGTCATTGATGATCGCGACGACTTCGTCGGTATCGACCGTCTCGTGCTCCATGAGCGAGGCGACCATCCGCTCGACCTTGCCCCAGTTGTCCTTGAGGAGCGAGGTCGCATCCGAGTAGCAGGTCTCGATGATCCGGCGGACTTCGCCGTCGATCTTTCCGGCGATCTCCTCGGAGTAGTTGCGATCTTCACCGAAGTCGCGCCCGAGAAACACCTGGTGATTGCCGCGACCGTATTGGATCGGCCCGAGCGTATCGGACATGCCGTATTGCGTGACCATCCGGCGCGCGAGTTCCGTCGCCTTTTCGAAGTCGTTCGACGCGCCGGTCGTGACGTCGCCGAATTTGATCTCCTCGGAGATCCGGCCCGAGAGCGCCATCGTGATCTGCGCGAGCAGCTCGTTCTTGGTACGCGAGTGACGATCTTCATCCGGGAGCGACCACGTGATGCCGAGCGCCATGCCGCGCGGGATGATCGTCACCTTGTGAACGGGATCGGCCATCGGCAGGAGGCCGCCGACGATCGCGTGGCCCGATTCGTGATACGCCGTGTTCTCTTTTTCTTTATCCGACATCACGAGCGACTTGCGCTCGGGGCCGGCGACGACGCGGTCGATCGCTTCTTCGCAGTCGTTCATCTCGATGATCGACTTGTTCCGCCGAGCGGCTAGGAGCGCGGCCTCGTTAAGCAGATTCTCGAGATCGGCACCGGAGAAACCGGGCGTCCGCTTGGCGAGGGTCTGCAACGAGATCTCTTTGGAGAGCGGCTTGTTCTTGGAATGGACGCCGAGGATCGCCTCGCGGCCCTTCACGTCGGCACGATCGACGACGATCTGACGATCGAAGCGGCCCGGGCGCAACAGCGCAGGATCGAGGACGTCGGGGCGATTGGTCGCGGCGATCAGGATGACGCCGACGTTCTGGTCGAAGCCGTCCATCTCGACGAGGAGCTGATTGAGGGTCTGCTCGCGCTCGTCGTGGCCGCCGCCGAGGCCGGCGCCGCGCTGGCGGCCGACCGCATCGATCTCGTCGATGAAGATGATGCAGGGCGCGCTCTTCTTGGCCTGTTCGAAGAGATCGCGGACGCGGCTCGCGCCGACGCCGACGAACATCTCGACGAAGTCGGAACCCGAGATCGAGAAGAACGGGACGCCTGCCTCGCCCGCGATCGCGCGGGCCAAGAGCGTCTTGCCCGACCCCGGCGGCCCGAGGAGGAGCACGCCCTTTGGGATCCGCGCGCCGAGCGCTTGGAACTTCTTCGGGAACTTCAGGAACTCGACGACTTCGCCGAGCTCCTCTTTCGCTTCCGGGATCCCGGCGACGTCGGCGAACGTAACCTTCGCGCGGTTCTCCGATTGGAGCTTCGCACGCGAGCGACCGAACGACATCGCCTGACTGCCGCCGCTCTGCGCCTGGCGCAGAATGAAGATCAGCAACAGCGCCATCAGCGCGAACGGCACGAGCTGGAAGATCATCCCGAGCAGCGGCGTCGTCTGCGGATTGTCGACCGTCGTCTCGACCTTATACTGCCGGAGCTGCGAATCGACGTACGGTTCGTCGAGGATCGTCGTCGTAAATTTGAGATCGCCGCTCGTGGCCGCGGGGATCGAGTGCTTGAGTTCGCCCGCGACGTCGTGACCCGAGATCATGACTTTCGAGACGTTGTTGTCCTGGACCGCATCGAGGAACTGCGAGTACGTCAGTTTCGTCGCCGGCGTCTGGTTTAAGACCAGCTTGTCGACGATGAAGATGACCGCAATGAAGATTGCGAGGACGATGACGATCGATCTGACGTGCTTGCCCAACGGTTGAATCCTATTCCCTTCGGTGGCCTGCGGTCGAGCGGCCCCGGAGTTTGCTCTGCTGCTATTCGCTCGCTTCGGGCGCGAGGCGGGCGAGATAGGGGAGATTCCGGTATTTTTCTTGGTAGTCCAGACCGTACCCTACGATGAACGTATCGGGAATGGTCAACCCGACATAATCGACGGAGACGGGGACGACGCGATTGTGCGGTTTGTTCAGGAGCACGCAGGACCGGAGCGATTCCGGGTTTCGGCTTCCGAGCAGCGATTGCAGGTAGCGGAGGGTCAGCCCGTTGTCGACGATATCCTCGACGATGACCACGTGTTTCCCCTCGACGCTCTCGCTCGTGTCTTTGAGGAGCCGGACCTCGCCGCTGGACCGCATCGCAGTCCCGTAACTCGAGACCGCGATGAAATCGATGCGGACGTCGAGGGCCGGGGGCAGCGCGCGCGCCAGATCGGCGGTTAGGAACAACGCCCCCTTCAACACGCCGATCAGGACGACGGGTTCACCGGGTAGATCCCGCTCGATCGCGGCTGCGAGCCCGTGGACGGCCGCCGCGATCTGACGTTCGTCGAACTCGATCGCCGCGATCCCGGCCGGGAGGCCTTCTCGCGTTCTCATTCGATGACGATTTCGACGCCGCGACGCAAGAAATGACGCCCGGGCGAGCCGCTCTCGATCGCGCGGGCGGCCGCATCGAGCCGCTCGAAGGGAACGTCGCGCAGGCCGACCTCGGCGGCGAGCGCGACGCGAACGCTCGAGCGGATCGCCGCGCGCGGCACGCCCTCACGCTCGTCGCGTAGGATCGCCGCGCAGCGCGCGATCGCCGCGTCGAGGTGCGGAAACGCGTGGCGGAGCCCGTCGAGCGCGTCGCGCACGGCGTTCCGTCGCAGCGAGAGATCGTCGTTGCTCGGATCGAGCGCGTACGCGAGATGCTGCGCGGCGCAATACGCTCGCAAGGCTCCCGGCTCGACGCGGAGCAGCGGCCGTTCGAGACGGATCCCGGCTTCGAGCTCGCGCGCCGCGAGCATCCCGGTCAGTCCGTCCGGCCCCGCGCCGCGCAGGAGCGCGAGCAGCACCGTCTCGCTCTGATCGCGCGCGTGATGGGCGGTCACGATCCGCTCGGCGCCGCACGCCCGCGCGATTCGCGCGAGCGCGGCGTACCGCTCGTCGCGGAGGCGCTCCTCGGCGGCCGTGCCGGGCGCGAGCGCCGCGACGAGCGTGCGCACGCCGAGGGTCGCACCGAGCGCGAGCACGACCGCCTCGTCCTGCCACGCACCGCGCCGGACGCCGTGATTGACGTGCGCGAGCACGAGCGTCGCGCCCGCCGCCTCGCAGGCGGCCGCGAGCGCGGCCCCGAGGGCGACGCTGTCGCAGCCGCCCGAGACGGCGGCCACGACGGTCTCGCCCGCTCGAAGCATGAGCTCGCGCGCGAGCGCGATCTCGAGCGCCCGTTCGGGGTGCGTCCCGCGCACGCTACCGGCGCACGGCCCGCTCGAGCTCGCGCTTGACGTCGCGGTCCTTCTCGTCGCGCCGCTTGTCCCACAGCTTCTTGCCGCGGGCGAGCGCGATCTCGATCTTCGCGCGGCCGCGAACGAAGTAGAGCCGCGTCGGGACGAGCGTCAGCCCCTTCTCGGAGATGCGCCCGGCGAGGCGATCGATATCCTTGCGATGCAGCAGCAGCTTCCGCGGCCGATTCGGATCGTGATTGGAAAAGCTGCCTTCTTTATAGGGTGGCACGTACATCGAGAGCAGCCAGAGTTCGCCGTCGCGCAGGCGCGCGTACGACTCGCCGATGCTGCTCTGGCCCGCGCGCAGGCTCTTGACCTCGGTCCCCGTCAGGACGAGGCCGCACTCGAGCTTCTCCAGGAACTCGTACTCGAAGCGCGCGCGGCGATTGTCGATGTGCGGCGCGGGCGCCGGCGGCTTCTTCGCCACGGCGACCGCCGTCGGTTTGGGTTTAGGCACGGGCGCGCAATCCTCCGAATCGTTCGCCCGGCGCGAGCCGTCCGCGCGAGACGAAACGTCCCTCGCCCGAAGCGAGCAACGTGCCCGCGGCGTCGGTCACGCTCGCCTCGATGCCGAGAACGCCGCGCCGCTCCCAGAGAACACGTCCGCGGGCCACGATGTTTGCGCCGACCGGCACCGGGCCGCGAAAGCGCATCGTGAGCTCGCCCGTCACGCCGCGAATCCCACGGGCGGCCGCCGCGTACGCCATCGCCTCGTCGAGCACGAGCGCGACCGCGCCGCCGTGCACGATCCCACGCCAGCCCTGAAAGCGCCGATCGAAGGCGAAGGCGGCCTCGACCGAATCGTCGTCGAGCGCGGTGAATCGCAGGTGCAAGCCGAGCTCCGCATGCTCGCCGCACGCGACGCAGTAGCCGTCCTCGACGGGCGGATCGAGCTCATCGCTCACCGTGAAGCGGGCGCGGGCGACGCAGACGGTGACGGCGCCGGAGCGCCCGCGATCTTCGCGAGCAGCGTCTGCGCGTAGATCGTGTCGACGTGCGCGGCGAGGGCGCCCGCGAGGGCGGCGCGGGCGAGCGCGGGCCGGTTCTGTGCCAGATAGATGCGCGCGAGCAGCGTCTCGCCGTGGCGGCCCGCTTCGCCGACCCGGGCCGTATCGAGCGCGAGCCCGCGCCTCACGTAGACGATCGCCTCCGCGTTCTGATGCAGATCGGCGAGCAGCGAGCCGATGTGAAAATCGATGTCGGCATAGCCCGGCACGAGGTTCGGCACCTCGATCGCGTACGCGAGCCCGCGCTGCGGCTCGTGGAGATCGCTCTGATAGAGCGAGGCAAGATATTCCAGCGCGAGCACCGCGTTCGGATCGTCGCGCAGCGCGGCGAGAAATTCGAGCTTGGCGCGGCTCGGCGAGCGTGCGTCGAAGCGCATGACGCCGAGGCCGACGTGCGGTGCGGCCGCCTCCGGGCGCAGCCGTTCCGCCGCCGCAAACTCGTCGCGCGCGTCCTCGCCGCGATCGCGGCCCATCGTCGAATCGAAGAGGTAGACGAAGCCGAGGCGCACGTGTGCGGCGTAGGCGTCCGGCGCGCTGCCGACCGCCTCTTCCGCGCGATCGGTGAGCGCGTCG
>CAZZYZ010000129.1:0-9055 GCA_964658425.1 Vulcanimicrobiota bacterium
ATCGCGGCGGCGAGCGGATCGCGCGCGAGCGTCGTCGCGATCGGGTCGACGAACGCCGCCGCGAGCAGCCCGACGACGGCGGATCCAAGCCCGGCGAGCACCGCGGCCGCGCGCGGCGCTTCGCGGACCGCTTCCCAGAGCGGTAGCGCCGCGGCGAGCAAGAGAAACGACGGCGCGAAGATACCGACGACCGCGACGACCGCGGAGAGGATCGGTACGACCGTCGTCCGGTCCGCGGCGCCGAGGAACGCCGCGAAACAGAAGAGCGGGCCCGGCATCGCCTGCGCCGCGCCGTAACCCGCGAGAAACGCGCGCGCCGGGACGCGATCCGGGCCGACGACCGCCTGGAGGAACGGCAGCACGACGTGCCCGCCGCCGAAAACGAGCGCGCCCGCCCGGAAGAACGTCGCGAAGCGTTCGACCTCGCCGCCGACCGGCGCGATGATCGGTAGGCCGAGCAGCAGGGCACAGAACGCGCCGGCCGCGATCGTCGCGAGGCGCCGCGAGCGCGCGGTCGTCCGCGGCGGAGCTTTCGGCATCGGTGCCGTCGCACGTAAGAGATAGCCGCCCGCGATGCCGCCGAGCACGAGCGGCAGCCACGCGTAGCCCGGCGCGAAGCGCCCGAGGGCGAGCGCGAGCGCGAAGGCGCCGACGGCGATCCCGCGCGCGGTCGCGGTGATCGCGAGCGTCCGCGCGAGGCCCACGACCGCGACGAGCACGACCGCCCCCGCCGCCCCCGCGAGGCCTTCGAGCGCGCCGTCGATCGGCCGAGCGATTGGGCCGGCGAGCGCGCTTGCGGAGCGGATCGCGATGCCGAACGCTCCGAGTGCGAGCGCCGTCGGGAGACTGAATCCGAGCCATGCGGCGAGGCCGCCGAGCGGCCCCGCGCGGCGCGCGCCGAGCGCGATCCCGACCTGGCTGCTCGTCGGCCCCGGCAGCACGGAACAGACGCCGACGAGCTCGACGTATTCCGCATTCGTGACCCAGCGTTCGCGTTCGACGAGCTCGCGCCGGAAGAAGCTGAGGTGCGCGATCGGGCCGCCGAATGACGTCAGACCGAGGCGGAGAAAGCGAACGAAGACCTCGAGCGCGCGTTTCACGAATCCCCGACTCGGCCGTCGCGCCGATGCATGCCTGCACGCCGGGCACCGCGAAGAGGCCGCGCCTATGGAACTGCGGGATTCGATCGTGTTCGCCGAGGGGGGCTTCGTTCGCTACGACGATGCGCGTGTCGGACTCCTCACGCACGGCCTCAATTACGGCACCGGCTGCTTCGAGGGCATCCGCGGGTTCTGGAACGCCGACGACCGCGAACTCAACCTCCTACAACTCCGCGAGCATTTCGAACGGCTACACGCCTCCACGCGGCTGTTGTTGATGACGCTCCCGCATTCGGTCGACGAACTCGCCCGGATCGCGGTCGAACTCTGCGTGCGCAACCGCTTCGAGACCAACGTCTATCTGCGCCCGCTCGCGTACAAGTCGGCGGAAGACGTCGGCGTGCGTTTGCGCGGGGCGCCCGATGCGTTCGCGATGGTCGGCATCCCCTTCGATCGCTATTTCGATTCGCGCGAGGGATTACGTTGCGGCGTGAGTTCGTGGCGCCGCGTCGACGATACGATGGCGCCCGCGCGCGCCAAGATCACGGGGACGTACGTGAACTCCGCGCTCGCGAAGAGCGAGGCGCAACTCAACGGCTTCGACGAGGCGATCATGCTCTCGCACGACGGTCACGTCTCCGAAGCGTCGGCCGCGAATATCTTCATCGTCCGAAACGGCGTATTGATCACGCCCGATCCCTCGCAGAACGTGCTCGAAGGCATCACGCGCGGAACGATCATCGAGATCGCGAAGCGCGAACTCGGCATGTCCGTTCTCGAACGATCGATCGATCGCAGCGAACTCTATCTCGCCGACGAGATGTTCGTGACCGGCAGCGCCGCGGGGATCGCGTTCGTCTCGTCGGTCGATCATCGATCGATCGGCGACGAGCGCCTGGGCCCGATCACGCGCCGTCTCCACGATCACTTCGAACGCGTGATCCAAGGCCGTCACGACGCGTACCGATCGCTGCTGACGCCCGTCTACGCGGGGCGGGCTGCGACCGTTTTCTAGCGACTGGCATGGTCTGGGCGCCCATCATCATTCGACGCGCTCGGGCGGTCGGTTCGTGCTTGCGTGTGGCGCGAGAGCGCGACGTGATGGACGTACGCGCCGACCGTACCGGAGTCGTCGGCTACGCGGATCACTCGCGGTTCGCGCCCTGTCGACGCGCGCGATGCTGAATCACCCATTGTCTTCGCGATTTTTCTCGCTGCAATTCGTGAGCGTTGCGGTATCGTTTCTGTTTTTGATTTGACGCGACTGTGTAACGGCGTGACCTGCGATACACACGTTTCGCATCGTCGCGTTCGTCACGGGCGAAAGACGTGCCGCGAATGCCATTCGAGTGCCGCGGGGTTGGCTCGATCGGCGGGATCGCGCGGCGATGCGACCGATTTCCCATCCAGCGCGTAGTAAATCTTTCCGTTCGTGTAGTCTCGCTCGATAGACGAGCTCACGCGAAAACGATTGTCGGGATCGATCGTGACGAGGCCGAGATCGAAAAGCCGGTGGACGTCACTTCGCAGAAGTATCCCGTTCGTGACGTCGTGTTCGGGTCGCTCGGAATATGGTCGAATGTGCGCCGCCTCGAGAACCGGAAGCGTCCGTTCACCAGTAACGGCGCAGCGACGCTCGTATGCATCGGTGACCATGAAGCGGAACGCTCCCTGGCCGCGGCGGCGCGCGACGAGCGCCGGTTCGGAGTAGCCGCCGAGCGCGCTTATCGCTCGATCGGCTACGCGCGCATCGAGCCCGCGAAGCTGATCCCACACGCGGCGTCCCTCGCCCGAGGTAAGATCGTAGCCGGCCCGAGTCACCGTGTTGCGCTTCCAATCGTTCGGTGCGGCGACCCATTCGGCAGGCTGCAGAACGACGGCGTCGGAGAGGACGACGCAACCGATGCGATCGTCACTAGCGCCGCTCCGAGCACGCAGCCTCTCTATGCTGGTTCGAAACGAGAGAAAATCTGAAACGCCGTTTCGATTGCCGAAGACCTCCCATGCGATCGAAACCGGCATGTTCGTCCAATACGAGAAGAAACCGAATCCGGCGACTCGGTCGGTCCCGCGAACTTTAAATACCTATGGTGTGCCCGGCGCGTCGCGGATGGGATGCGGGCGCGGTTGCCAAAAATTTATCTCCGCCTCGCGAAGCGTTCCGAGCACGGATAGCCATTGCGGATCAGTAACCGCGAACGATCCGATCATCGATGCGTTGACTCGGTTCGGGCGATTCAGATGAAGCTGACTCGGCGACCCGGCCGCTACGGCGCGTCGGCTGCCGGAGCGTCGATGACCGGGAGTGCGGCGGGTTGCGCGTCGTTCGCGCCCCACATCGTGAGATCGGGCGACGGGATCAGTTCGTTCGGGGGCGGCGCGTCGGCGAGCGTCGGTCGCGCCGCCGAAAACGCCGCGATTCCGGCTCCCGTACGCCATGCCGCGAGCCGGCCGAAGCCTTCGTAGGCAACGCTCGAAACGCGGTGGATGAACGCGCGGCCGAGGTCGAGGGCCGGAAGCTGCGTCGTCATCACGGCGATCACGTACGGCTCGCCGTTCTCGTAGACGATGCCGACGTCGTTGAGCGTGTCGTGGAGCGAGCCCGTCTTATGCGCGATGCGGACGCCCTGCGGCAGCGTCATCGGGATGAGACCATTGTGCGTTTGCCCCGACAGGATCGCGAGCATCTGCCGCGAGGACCAGCTATCGATCATGCGTTCGCGCGCGATCTTGTCGAGCATCGCGACCATGTCGCTCGGGCTCGTGCGCAGCGCGTACCGGATCGATTCCGTCTCGGACCGGATGTCGTTGCCGAGGTGCGTGTCGTGCATCCCGAGCCGTACCATCGTCGCGTTGATGTTCGCTCGGCCGACGAGGCGGATCAGCATGTTCGTCGCGGTGTTGTCGCTCTGCGTGATCATCAGCCACAGCAACTGCTTCACGGTGCGGGACGTGCCGCCGGGCGCGTCGGCCATATCGCCCCAGCCCCAATCGCGATCGCGCTGTTCGAGATGGACGATCGTATTGAGATCGATCGAGCCGCCTTCGAACTGGCGGAAGACCTCGATCATGACGGGGATCTTGATCGTCGAGGCGGCCGGCAGATTCGCGGACGCGTTGACGCCCGAACGCAGCCCCGTCGCGAGATCCTCGACGGCGATTCCGACGCGCCCGGGAGCGTGCATCGTTAGCGACGAGAGCTGTGATTGCAACGGCGCGAGCGGATTCTCGGGCAGCGCGGAAACACGTAGCGGCGCCAGCGCCATAGCGAGAATGGCGATGCAAAGACCGAGCGAACGGCTACGGCGCATCATACGTTCGAGGGTGAATCTGCATCGCGCGGCCGATCCCCTTTCGACGGAGGGTTAACGAGTGATCGGCGCGAGGTCGCTCCGATTTCAGCGACCGGTTTGAGCCGAGGTCGGAGTTCGTGTCGGACGTCGTGCGCTTTAGGCGAGTTTACCGCTCGTCCGGAGAAGACGAGCGCCCATGCAGATCGTGCTTTCGCTCGCATACTTCGTGTTGGCCGGCCTACTCGAGATCGGCGGCGGCTATCTCATCTGGCTCTGGCTTCGCGAACACAAGAGCCCGTGGTTCGCGCTCGCCGGGCTCGTCGTACTCGGACTCTACGGCGTCGTGCCGACGCTGCAGCCGAAGAGCGATAGCTTCGGCCGCGTGTACGCGGCGTACGGCGGCGTGTTCATCGCGTTGTCGATTCTCTGGGGCTGGCGAATCGATAAGATCGTGCCGGACCGCGCCGACATCATCGGCGGAGCGATCGCCCTTCTCGGCGCGGCGGTCATCGTGTATTGGCCGCGAGTAGCTGCATGATGCTCTCACCGATGTACGCGCCCGAATCTCGAGCGGAACATACATCATAAGCTGACGGAATCGATGGGCTCGTCGGGACGATCGATCCTGAGATCTAACCCGTCGAAACATCTTCGCGGCCCTCGTGATCTAACTCGCCTTCGCCGGCGAGCGACAGTAGAAAGAGTGCCGTATACGCTAGGGCGCGACGAGCACGCGACGGGGGGCACATGCAACTATTGGAGCCCCGCATTGTTTTTCGATCACTCGGGAAACGCGATTAAAAAAGCCTTGACATGAGCGAACGCTGAGCCGGCCAGTTCTTCATCATCGGTTCGTCCGAGAAACGAACAAACGTCCTTGGGGCCGCGCCCGTCGATGCTCGCATAATCGCGACGGAGCGAAGCGACTGCACTACCGATCGCAGCGTGAGACGCATAGGTCCGAAGGTCGGCACCGAGACGTTCCGGACCGAGCGGATCGGTGACCAGCACGTAGTGTAGGTCGTAGGCATCCTTGTCTTTCGACCTCCCGGCTAGCGCAAGGGCTTTGAGCATCAAGAATACACTTGCGGAGCAGACCGGAAGATCTCGCTTTACGGAGCGTCCCCGCGTGTCGACACCCGTGAGAGAGATGATGCGCCGATGCGCGAGCGCGAGATCTAGTCCTCGCATCGTCATCGCCGCCATCGCCGTCGTAAGCGATTGCAGCACGCCACCCTCGACATTTGGCGGCACTGGAGGCATTAGCAAGTCGAGTATGACACCGTTATCTGATCGCCAAGACTGGCGCTTGATCGCGCCATCTTCTTTCTCATCCGGCTTAAAGCCATTTGCGCGAAGACCGCCTTGGATATGTTCGTAGCGCTCCTCGCCCAGAATCGCGAGATCCAGTGTTAGATCGAGATCCTGCGTGCCGACATGCGCTCCGAACTCCTGTGCATGTTCGGCGTCTTGATAGAGAAGCGTAGGAACGAGGCCGCCTACAATCACGGCGTCGGAGACGATCGTGTCGCCCAAGGCTTGCGCGACCGTCAATGCGGTCGCCTTGACGCGGTCGAGAGTCCGCGACGTATAAGCACTCGAATCGTTCCCGCTCATGCCCATGACTTCATGAGATACGTCCGCATTTCGTCGCGCGCTTCTTCGGCGCGTTCGGGGGCGCCGGCCAGATCGAGATATGTGACGATCGGACTCGCAAAATTCATTCCATTTGCAGTTTCTACGCCGATTCTCGAGTTTTTCTCGTCCGCGTAGAGTAGGATGTTGCGGCCACGCGTGTCGCCATCGACGGTTAGCTGGCGTAACACTTGCTGCGGTAGCCATCCGCTAACGTACGCTTCGACACGGCGAAACGAACCGAAATTCGTGTAGTGCGCTGCCGCTGAAAGTCCCGTTAGAGCGAATCGAACATCGGCCTCACTCAAAATCGCGCGCAGCTTTTCCGTTGCAGCGAATCCGTCGCGCGCTGCAACGAGCCCGTGGAAAGCAACATGCGGTCGAATATATCGTTCACTCCACGTATCGAGGAGACGGGTTGGATCGATCACTTCGAGCGTCCGTGTTTTCATTATCAGCGCTTCGCGTGTAAGTCCTGACCTAACAAGCGCCGTAACGATCTTGCTGACGTAGCCGAGGTCGAGATCCGTCTCCTCATGTAACTCGCGGCGTGTCCATCGACGGTGCGGGTCGACGAGCAACGCATGGACGAGGCCTGCGGCCTTTCGCCCGAATGGATTGAGCGACTGGTCGCTTGAAGCGCCGACTTCGTCTCGATCCGCTTTTCGACCACGGACGACGACGTGTAAGGTCGTGCCGTGGATCTCTGCATTGCCGGCAGCGTCGAGCCAGTTTACGTTGGCTCGATTGCAGAGCTCTTGACCGGCTTCGCCCATGAACGGCACGACGAGCAGTAGCGGGGCATCTGGAACCTGTTCGCGATATGAAATTAGCTGAGCTATACCTTGGGCGACGCCGGCGCTCCGAGAATTCGCTTTTACTTCGACTGCGAAGCGCGTTCCGGCAATCTCGAAAAACCCGTCGACACCCGGATGCACTTCTTTCGAAGGCGTTTCTAAAACGGGTTGCCTTGCGACGTTCTCTAATGCGCAGCGTGCTCGCGCAAGCAGGGCAAGCTCGGAAGACATAATTGAATCTTACATTATTGTGAAGAATTCTTCAACTACCCATTTTTTTTCACAATAAAAATTTTGAAGACGATCGTGGCGACGATAAAAACCGGGCCCCTACCCTTCCAACGGCACGCCATCGGCGGCAGGGGCTCGGACGCGGCCGAGGATGCCGGTGAGTGCGACGAGCGCCGCGAGATACGGCAGCGCCTGCATGAGTTCGCTAGGGATGCCCGCGCGCTGTAACGTGAATTGGAGCGCTTCGAGGGCGCCGAAGACGATCGCGGCGCCGGTCGCCCCGAGCGGCGTCCACCTTCCGAAGATGACGGCGGCGAGCGCGATGAAGCCGCGGCCCGCGGTCATGCCGTCCGAATAGATGTCGAGTTCGCCGAGCGAGAGGAAGACGCCGCCGAGGCCCGCGAGTGCGCCGCCGATCGCGGTCGCGACGAGTCGCACGGTACGCGGATCGATGCCGGCCGAACGCACGGCGTGCGGATTCTCACCGGACGCGCGCACGCGAAGACCCCACGGCGTCGCGTCGAGCGCGACGTGCAGCAGCGCGGCGCACGCGAGCGCCGCGACGACGAGAGCGGTCTCGCCCGCGCCGCCGAGGGCGCGCACTTCGGGCGACGCACCCGGTTGCCCGAAGACGACGACGATCGCGAACGCCGTCCCGCCGGCGGCGACGAGGTTGAGCCCGGTCCCGGCGACGATTTGATCGACGTTGAAGCGGGTCGCGGCGATGCCGAGGATCGCACCGAGCAACGCGCCCGCGAGCGCACCGGCGACGAGCCCGAGCAACGGGTTTCCCGTCCAGAACGAGACGGCGACGGCCGCGAACGCACCCGAGGTGAGCGCGCCCTCGAGCGCGATATTCAGGATGCCCGCGCGTTCGCATACGACGCCCGCGAGTGCGGCGAAGATGAGCGGCGTCGCTTTCACGAGCGTCAGCGCGATAAAATCGAGAGTCGCATTCATTTTACGAACGCACCGCTTGCGCGCCGGTCGCAACGTAGCGTCGCGCGGCGAGCGCGAGGATCGCGAGACCCTCGACGAACGTGATCGTATCTTTGGGGACGTGCGCGATCGCCTGCATCGTCAGGCTGCCGCTCTGCAGAATGCCGAACGCGAACGCGGCGAGCACGATGCGAAACGGATCGAGTTCGCCGACGAGGGCGACCGCGATCGCGATGAAGCCGTAGCCGGGTAACAAGCCGACGTTAAAGCGATGAAGTATTCCGGTCACGATCGTCGCGCCGCCTAGGCCCGCGATCGCACCGGAGATCGTCATCGCGACGAGTGCCGTGCGGCCGAGATCGATCCCGGCGCGGCGCGCGACCTCGGGCGCGGCGCCCGCCGCGCGTAATTCGTAGCCGAAGACCGTTCGCGCGAAGACCCACCATAGGAGTGCGGCGAGTGCGATGCCGAGCGGCAAGGCGATGCTGAGCCGCGTGCCGTCGAGAACGATCGGCAGCCATGACGCGGGCGGCAGCTCCGCCGTCTCGGCGCCGTAGGTTCCGTTCTGATGCAGCGGGCCCGTCACCAGATAGCGCGCGAGCAGCGCCGCGAGCACGTTGAGCATCAGCGTCGCGATCACTTCGTTCCCGCCGAAACGCGCGCGGACGACGCCCGCGATCCCGCCCCACACGGCGCCGCTCGCGGCTCCCGCAGCGAGGATCGCGGGGATCGCGAGGTAGCCGGGCGCGCCGAGCGACGCGCCGACGAGCCCGGCCGCGAGGCCGCCCATCAGCATCTGTCCCTCGGCGCCGATATTGAAGAGCCCCGCGCGAAATGCGAACGCGACCGCGAGCGCCGGGAAGAGCAGCGATGCCGCCTGCACGAGCGTCTCGCCGAGCTGATGTTCGCCGCCGAGCCCGCCGCGCAGGAGCGCCGCAAATCCCTCGAGGGGATTCGCGCCCGCGATCGCCATCGCGGCGGCGGCGATCGCGACGAGCGCGAGCGTGCCGAGGGCTGCGGCACGGTAGCGCTTCACGGCAGCGCTTCCGGCGCGCCGCCG
>CAZZYZ010000130.1:0-8978 GCA_964658425.1 Vulcanimicrobiota bacterium
AGCGACGACGAGACGAGCCGTCCGTCGATGACGACCGCGACGGGCTGCGCGATCACGCCGTTCGCTCGTTCACGACGGTACTCGGCTTCCCGGTGCCGAAACAGTGCCGATCATGACCCGCTCTTCTCTACGCGTCGCGCGTCGCCGTTCTTTGGCGGCGCTCGTCAGCGCACTCGTCGCCTTCGTCGCACCGATTGCGGCCGGCGCGCAATCGACCGGTACGCAACTAACCGCCGAGCCGATCGTCGTCGTCTATCCGCTCACGCCGACCGGTGCATCGGGTTCCTCCGACGTCGGGGCGAATCTCGCGACGGCGATCTCGACGAAGCTCGTCTCGCTCGGGGGGATCGTCGTGAAGCCGTACGCGCCCGGGACCGCGCGCGCCGATTATCTCAGCGCCGCGCTCACGCAGGGCGCGGACTACTACGTGACGGGCTACCTGACGGCGCTCGGCTCGGAGGTGTCCCTCGTCGAACAGGTCGTCTCGACCCGCTCGGGGAGCATCGTCTACAGCACGACGGCGCTCGCGCGGACGTATTCCGATGCGATCGATCCCGCCGTCGATCTCCGTGAGGCGATCCTACGCCATGCCGGTCGCGGGCTCGCGGCGCTCGACGCGCCGCCGCCCCCGAGCCCGTCGCCCGAGGCAAATTCGAACGGTCACGGCGTCGGCCTCAACCCCTTCAAAGCGTTCGCCCATCACAAGCCGACCCCGGCGCCTTCTCACGCACCCGCCGTGGTCGCGGTCGCGGCGACGCCGGCACCGGTCGCAGCCCTCGTCATCGCGACCGGCGGCGGGGCCGATCCGAGTCAGCGCGCGTACGCGTCGCTCGCCCTCGCGAACGCGCTCAAGGCCCGCGGGATCTCGAGTGCCGTCCTCGCGGTCGGTGCCGCCGACGTCGCGGCGGGCGCACGCGAACTCTGTTCCGACAACGGCGGGAACGGGACGTTCTACGAAGGCTCGCTCGACGTCGGTCGCGAGCGCAGCGGCGCGAGCGTGCGCTACGACGTGACGACCTACGATTGCAAGGCGCGCGTCGTCGGGCGCCAGCACTCGGCGGCGACCGCCGGCTCGCAGAATAACGTTCAGACCGCGATCGAATCCGTCGCATCGCGCGTCGCCGCGGCGTTCACGGGGAAGCACTGACCGGCACGATCAGTCCGCGTCGTCATCCGAAAGCAGTCCCGGCGGTAATGTCGTTTCGATCGTCCCGGCCTCGAGATCGATCCGCCCGACGAACGCTCTGACCATCGGAACGAGGCGCGCTCCGGGTTCGACGATCAAACAATCCTGAGCGGGATAGTGTTCGACCCCCGTCACGCGTGCGAGCTCTCGCCCCGAAGCGTCGACCAGGCGCAGGCCGACGAGATCGGCATCGAAGAATTCGCCCGGCCCGAGCGCGATCTCGTCGCGCTCCGCCGAGAGGACGGCGCCGACGAGCGTGGCCCCGGCCTCCGGCGTCTCGTAGCCGTCGAATGCGATCACGAGGCGATCGTGATGCCGCCTGACGGTCGTGCAGGTCAGCTCGCCGCGCGAACCGTCGCGAGTGACGTACGAATAGCGGCGACCGGCCGCGAAGGCATCTTCGCCGACCGGCGTCGGCTGCAGTTTGAGCTCGCCGCGGATCCCGAACGTGCCGCTCAGGCGCCCGACCGCGAGCTCGCTCACGCGCCGGCCATGCGCGGACCGTTCGCTCGCAGCGCGCCGATGCCGATCAGCACGAGACCGATCGAGATGCCGGCATCGCCGACGTTAAAAATGAACAGCCGTGCGAACGCGATGAAGTCGATCACGTACCCGTGCGCGATGCGATCGACGATATTGCCGAGCGCACCGCCGAGCACCATGCCGAAGCCGATTTGCGCGAGTGACGAAACGGTCAGCGTCGCGCGCAGCAAGGCGAACACGAAGGCGGCCGCGGCGATCGCGAGGGCGATGAGCGCGAGCGGCCGGCCGCCGAAAAAGCCCATCGCCCCGTGCGCGTTGCGCACGACACGCAACACGAGCATCTGCGCGACGAGCGAGACGTCGGAGCCGATCGCGAAATGCGTCGTCACGAATCGCTTCGAACCCAGATCCGCGAATCCGACGAGCGCGAGTGCGAGCGCGATCCGATCGAACGTCGGCTATTCCGCCTCGTCGTGATCGACGATCGCTTCCGCACCCGTCGGTTCGCTCGGATCGCTTTCCGTTGCGACATCCGCGCGGACGGAACGCTTCCTCGCGGGGGCTCTCTTCCGCGGTCGAGCGACGACGGGCTCTTCCGCGGTTTCGGGGGCGCCGGCTGCGGGCGCGTCCGCTACGGGCGCATCGGCTATCGGCGCGGCACCTACGGTCGCGCTCGCCGTCGGCCGTTCCGCGGCATCCCCGTCGGCGTCTTCTTCTTCGGCGTCGGAATCGACGATCTCGATCGTGACGCGGCCCTCGGCTCCGGCTCGGACGATCGTCCGCAAGGCCTGCGCGACGCGTCCCGCACGGCCGATGACCTTGCCGAGATCGCTCGGATCGACTTCGAGTTCGAGGACGGCACCGCGCGCGTCGGGATGCAACGCGACGAACACCGCATCCGGTTTGCTGACGAGCTTTTTCGCGAGAAAGGTCAGCAGCTCGACGGCACGAGGATGCGCGATCTCCGCGGCGAGTGGTTCGCGCCGCACGGGCTCGCGGCGCGGCGACCAGCGCGGCGCGCCGGCCGACGTCGCCGCATCCCCGTCGCTGCCCGAGCGCGGACGCCGGCGTGCCGGCCGTTCGTCTTCGGGTTCGATCTCGTCGATGATCGTCTCACCGCTCGAGATCGTGCGCGCGCCGAGGGTCGAGCGTCGCTCGTCCTCTTCACCTTGCTCGTCGCCGAAGAGCCCGAACTCGTCGTCGAATGCGCTCACGCGTTAGGCCGTTTCGGCGGCTGCGGCCGGCTCGGCCTTAGGTTTCTGCGGGATCTGGCCGCGCTCGACGAGGCCGCGCGCGGCGAGGATGCGCCGAACGGGCTCCGAGGGCTGCGCGCCCTTGGCGAGCCAGAGCTTGACCTTCTCCTCGTCGATGACGATCGTCTTCGGCTCGGTCCGCGGATTGTAATGGCCGAGGATCTCGATGAAGCGCCCGTCGCGCGGCGAGCGCGCGTCGCTAACGACGAAACGGTAGGTCGGTTGTTTTTTCGCGCCCATGCGGCGCAAGCGGATCTTTACCATGCTGCTAACGTGCTTTCGTTTTCGTTTGAGTGGGCCCCACGCGATCGCGTGGAATTCATTTGGCGCCCCGTGACGAGGGCAGCCCGGGGAGCCGCGGCCGTTTGCCGCCGCCGAGCTGCTTCATCATCGTCCGCGACGATTCGAACTGTTTGACGAGCCGATTGATGTCGGCGACCTGCGTGCCGCTGCCGACCGCGATCCGCCTGCGCCGCGAGGCGTTGAGGATCTCGGGCCGGCGGCGTTCCTGCCGCGTCATCGAGCAGATGATCGCTTCGACGCGATTGACGTCTTTTTCGTCGATCTCGAACTCTTTGGGAACGAGCTTCGACATCCCGGGGATCATCTTCATGATATCCGACATCGAACCCATTTTGCGCACTTGCCGCAGCTGCGAGAGGAAATCGTCGAGCGTGAACTCGTTTTTGCGGAATTTCGCTTCGAGTTCTTTCGCCTGTTCGGCCGAGTAGACGTTCTGCGTCTTCTCGATGAGCGTCAGGACGTCACCCATGCCGAGGATGCGCGATGCGAGGCGATCGGGATAGAACGGCTCGAGCGCGGCGAGCTTCTCGCCGACGCCCACGAACTTGATCGGCGCGCCGGTCATCTTGAAGATCGAGAGCGCGGCACCGCCGCGGGCGTCACCGTCCATCTTCGTGAGGATGATGCCGCTGATCCCGAGGCGCTCGTCGAAGCCCTTCGCGACGCGGGTCGCTTCCTGGCCGGTCATCGCATCGGCGACGAAGAGGATCTCGGTCGGACGCGTGACCGCTTTGATGCGATCGAGCTCGACCATGAGGTCTTCGTCGATCTGGAGGCGGCCCGCCGTATCGATGATGACGGTCGGGATCCCGAGCCGCCGGGCTTCCGCAACGCCGCGTTCGGCAATCTTGACCGGATCGCCCGAATCGTCGGCGTACACGGGCAGATCGATCTGACGCCCGAGCGTCTGCAACTGCGCGATCGCGGCCGGCCGGTAGACGTCGGCGGCTACGAGCAGCGTCTTACGACCCTGCTCCTTGAGGCGCAGCGCGAGCTTGCCCGCGTGCGTGGTCTTGCCGGAGCCCTGCAAGCCGACCATCATGAAAACGGTCGGGGGCGCGTCCGCGAACGTCAAGCGGGCCTGCGCGCCGCCCATGAGGGCCACGAGTTCGTCGTGGACGATCTTGATGACCGACTGCGCGGGGGTCAGCGAAGCGAGGACGTCGGCGCCGACCGCCTTCTCCTTGACCGCGTTCACGAACTCTTTGGCGACGGCGAGGTTGACGTCGGCTTCGAGAAGCGCGACGCGCACCTCGCGCGCCACGTCGTTCACGTCGCTCTCGGTCAGGCGACCGCCGCTTCCGAGGCGTTGAAAGATCGCGCTGAGGCGTTCGCCGAGCGCTTCTAACAATGCGCCGCTCCGCGAAGGATCACGCGATCACGCCTTGGGCGCGGTCGCGTCGATCTTGCTGACGGCGTCGCCGACGGTCTTGATCTTCTCCGCTTCCTCGTCCGGGATGTCGATGTTGAACTCAGTCTCGAACGCCATGACGAGCTCGACCTGATCGAGCGAATCTGCGCCGAGATCGTCCGTGATCGACGCCTCGGGAGTCACTTCGGCTTCGTCCACGCCGAGCTGCTCGACGATGATTTTTTTGACCTTATCGAAGGTCGTGCCAGTCATCTCCGCCATGGATCTCCTAGATGCTCTCGAGCATCGTTACATTAAAAAGCCGCCGTCGACCACGATCGTTTGACCGGTCACGTAACGGGCGGCATCGGAGCAAAGAAAAGTGACGACTCCGCTTACGTCCTCGGGGCGACCCGCTCGGCCGAGCGGGATCGTCGCGAGATAATGAGCACGCGCGGGACCCGGCATCGATTCCGTCATCGCGGTTTCGATGAGGCCCGGCGCAACGGCGTTCACTCTTACGTTCCGCGAACCCAATTCCCTCGCTACCGACTTTGCCAGGCCGAGCAATCCGGCTTTCGATGCGGCGTACGCCGACTGTCCGGCGTTGCCGGCGAGGCCGACGATACTCGAGACGAAGACGATCGTCCCCGAGCGCTGCTTCATCATCGGTCGGGCGACCGCGGTCGCGAGATGGAATGCGGATTTGAGATTCACGTCGAGCATCGTATCGACGTCGGCGGGCTTCGTTCGAACGATCAGCGCGTCGATCGCCTGGCCGGCGTTTGCGATCGCGTGATCGATCCGGCCGAGTTCGGCGATCGTTCGCGCGACGGCCGCCTCGACCGCCGTCGCATCGACGACGTCGGCGACGAGGGTCAACACGCGTGCCTCGGGCCGGGCGGCGCGGGCCGCGCCCGCCGTTTCCTCGAGGGCCGCGGCGTCGCGACCGACGAGTGCGAGATCGGCCCCTGCGATCGCGAGCTCGATTGCGATGGCGCGCCCGATCCCCCGGCTCGCGCCCGTGATGAATGCGACCGTGCCCGCGATCCCGGCGCTCACGTGCGCGCGCCTTCCACGAGTCGGGCGAGCGCTTCGAGGCCGCCCTCGTTCCCCGCGAACGCGATCTCGGGACGATCCGGCAGCCGCTTGAGCATCGACGAGAGGATCGCCGTCCCGCCGAACTCGACGATGAGATCGAGCCGCTCCTCGAGGAGCCGCAGGGACGTCGCGTGCCAGAGCACCTCGTCCGTTATCGAGCGGACGAGATGCTCGCCGATCCGGTCCGCGCCCTCGAAACGGGCGGCATCGACGTTCGAGATCACGGCGAATCGCGGCGCGGAGAACGTCGTCTCGCGCACGATCGGCGCGAACGCCTCGCGAGCCGGTTCCATGAGCACGCTGTGCCACGCGCCCGACACGTTGAGCGCGATGACGCGCTTGGCCCCGGCGGCGCGGGCGAGCTCGCTCGCCGCATCGACGGCCGCGATGTCGCCGCTAATGACGATCTGGCCGGGCGCGTTGAAATTCGCGAGGCCAACCCGTCCCGCGCTCGCGGCCCCGGCGACGGCGTCGCGCACGGCCGGTTCGCCCAGGCCGAGGATCGCCGCCATCGCGCCCGGAGCGCGCTCGGCCGCGGCCTGCATCGCCTTCGCTCGCGCATCGACGAGCCGGAGCGCCGCTTCGAACGACAGCGCGCCCGAGAGCGTGAGGCTGCAGAACTCCGCGAACGAATGCCCCGCGCTCGCAACGACGGCCTCGCCGAGGTTCGCGGCGACGGCGAGCGCGTAATTGACGACGAAGATCGCCGGCTGGCTGATCGCCGTCTCGCGCAGCGCGGCATCCGGGCCGCTCGTGATGAGGCCGAGGAGATCGTAGCCGAGGATCTCGCGCGCCTGCGCGAAGAGGTCGGCCGCGACGGGATAGCGTTGCGCGAGCGCGCCGCCCATGCCGACCGATTGCGAGCCCTGCCCGGGGAACACGACGCCGACGCGCATCAGGCGCGCCACCGCCACGCGACCGCGCCCCACGAGAGGCCGCCGCCGAAGCCGGTGAAGAGCAGCAGATCGCCGTCGCTGAACGTGCCGCGAGCGCTCGCTTCGGAGAGCGCGATCGGGATCGAGGCGGCCGAGGTATTGCCGTAGCGCTCGATGTTCAGGACGATCTTCTCGGCCGGCACCTCGAGCCGCTTCGCGGCGGCTTCGATGATACGGGCATTCGCTTGATGCGGGATCAGCCAATCGACGTCGGTGGACGCGAAGCCCGCCCGATCGAGAACGATCTTCGACGATTCGACCATCTTCGTGACGGCGGATCGGAAGATCTCACGGCCGTTCATGACGATCTTGTCGAGATGCCGTTCCATCCCGCCCGGGGTCAGCGCCGTGCGTGAACCGCCCGCCGGAATATAGAGCAACTCCGGGCTGCTGCCGTCGGCTCCGAGGTCGGCGGCGAGGAAGCAATCCTCCTCGAGCGGCGTTCGCTCGACGATCGCCGCGCCCGCGCCGTCGCCGAAGAGGATGCTCGTGCCGCGATCGGTTTGATTCGTGACGCGGCTGAGCGTATCGACGCCGATGATCATCGTACGCGCGAAGAGCCCCGAGCGCACGAGGCTCGCGGCGAGGGGCAGGCCGTAGACGAAGCCGCTGCAGGCGTTCTGAATGTCGAGCGCCGCCTTACCCGCCGCGCCGAGATTCGCTGCGACGATGCAGGCCGTCGCCGGGAACGGATAGTCCGGCGTGACGGTCGCGACGAGATAGCAATCGATGTCGCTCGGCTGCAAGCCCGCATGTGCGAGCGCGCCGCGCGCGGCGATCGTTGCGAGGTCGCTCGATGCGTCTCCGTCGGCCACGTACCGGCGCTCGCGCATCCCGGTTCGCGAGACGATCCACTCGTCGCTCGTATCGACGAGCTTGGCGAGATCGTCGTTCGTGACGACGCGCTCGGGGACGTGATGGCCCACTCCGGCGATTCGCGCTCCGTAGAACGCGGCACTCGGCCCGGCGCCCGCCCTACCGATGATTGTGGCCGGCGTGTGCTTCCTTCGGCGTAATGACCTGGCGACCGTCGTAGAATCCGCACGTCTGGCAAATGAAGTGCGGCCGTTTCGCCTGATGGCACTGCGGACACGCGACGGCGGTCACGGCGGTGAGCTTCCAATTCGCGGCGCGTCGGCTGCGGGTTTTCGAGCGCGGGGTCTTCCACTTTGGATTGGCCATGTTCTCCTACTCCTGGTGCGCGCAGCGGCACGAGCCGCCGGTTTTTTCCCCGCAGAGCGGACAGAGCCCCGGACAGTCGTCACCGCACAGGAGCACCATCGGCAACGCCGAGTCGATCATTTGTCGAACGAGGTCTCGAACGTCGAGGCGATCGCCCGTGAACACGTTATTTTCGCCGAGCGGATCGTCGCGATCTCCGGCGGGGTCGAGGCGCTCGCCTACGTCTACGGATACCGGCAGATTCACCGGGTCGAGGCACCGCGCGCATTCGCCGCTCGCGATCCCCGCGAGCGTTCCGTCGACCGAGATCCCTCCGCCGACACGGCGGATGAGGAGCGCGACATCGACGGGGCGGCCGAACGCGAATCCGGAGAACGGTGGGAGCTCCATCGCTTCGCGAAGCTCGAGTTCCCGACCGGTATGAAGGACGCTGCCGACATCGACGAGCGCGTAATTCTCCCTCATTCCGTCTCTGCGTCCATTTCCCGTATGGCGATCGCCCGCATGCCCCGGCCGATGCCGAGACCATGAGGACAACCAAAAGATAATAGGTCGACCCGGTCGGGCTTGTCAATTCTCGCCTCCGTCGCGAAAGAGCGTCAGGAGGGCGTAGCCTTGGCAGAGATCGGCATTCGATTCGGTAGCGAGATCGCGGCGGCCGCCCGGCGGCACGGGCTCGACCCGCGGCTCCTCGCCGCCGTGGCGGCGCAAGAGACGGGCGGCCCCGGGTCGAGCTCCGGGCGCAACGTCGTCGGCGACGGCGGCCACGGGCACGGGGTCTTTCAGATCGACGATCGATCGTGGCCGTTCGCGAAGACCGCGTCGGCGATGGATCCGGCTCGCAACGCCGATGCCGCAGCGACGATCCTGGCGGGAAATTTGCGGCAGACCCACGGCGACGTCCGCGAAGCGCTCTCGCTCTACAACACCGGTTCGCCGAGCGCTGCCGGAACGTCGACCACGTGGGCCGACGGTCGATCTCTCGGCTATGCCGATTCCGTCTTACGGCACGAAGCGAGCCTCGGATCTCTCGGCGACGAACTCGTCGCGGACAGCCGGGAGAACAGCTCGGACGTCAACGCCCTGCAGCGCATGAGCGGCGCCCGCGTCGTAAGCTCCGCCGCCGCCGTGGCCGTGGCGACCCAGCCGGCTGCCGGCGCGCCCGCGTCGAGCGCGGCCGCGCT
>CAZZYZ010000131.1:0-8842 GCA_964658425.1 Vulcanimicrobiota bacterium
CGCCGCCGCGCGCGCGTTCGTCACCGAGATGGGAGCGCGGCCCTTCGAGATCGACAGCGGCGAGCACGATCGGATCGTCGCGCGCACGTCGCACCTCCCGCAGCTGCTCTCGGTCGCCCTCGGCGCCGCGCTCGGCCCGGGCGCCGACGATCCGCGAACGCGCGCGCTCTGCGGGACGGGCGCGGCCTCGATGCTCCGTTTGGCGGAATCATCTTGGCCGCTGTGGCGTTCGATCTTGGTGGAAAACGCCACGCTCGTCTCGCAGGAAGTCCGGGCGCTTGCGGCCGTACTGAGCGACGTTGCGGCCGCGCTCGAAGCGCGCGACGATGCGTCGCTCGCGGCGCTGTTCAACGCGTCCGCCGCCGCTGCGGCTCGTTTGCGCGCGAACGATAGCGCGCCCGGCGACGTTCGAGAGAGCGTCTCGCCTCCGCCGAAAGAGGAACTCCCGTGATCCGACACGTCTCCGCCGCTGCCGCCGTCCTCGCCGTCGCACTCGCGGCGCCGCTCGCCGTGCGTGCCGATCCGCAGTACTACACGCCGCCGACGCTGCTCACCCGAGGCACGACGACCGTCGCCAATGCCGGTGCCGGGACGGTCGTCGTTCAGGTCATGGTCAACAAGGACGGGACGTTCAAGGTGGTCCGCGTCGTTCGTTCGAGCAACCCCGGCAACAACGCCGCGGCGCTCGCGATCGCGAAGAGCTCGACCTACAAACCGGCGACGCGCGGTACGGCGAAAGAGTCTGCGTTCTACGATTACACGCTGCGCTTCACGGCCTCCGGGGTCGGGGCGGGCGATGCGAAGGATTCGTCCTCGACCGGCACGTCGTCAGACGTCGACCGGTACGCGCGTATGGTGCGGGCCGGCAATTACTCCGGTGCGGCCTCGGGGTTGACGTCGTATCTCGCGAGCCATCCGGGCGATACGGCTGCCGAACTGCAGCTCGGCATCGCATCGACTTTCCAAAACGATTCCGCTACCGCCGCCGACGCGTTCTCGAAGGCGGGCGATATCCCGGCTGCCGACAAGTCCGTCGCCGTGAAGGCGTACTCGACCGCCGCGACCGCGGCGATCACCGCCAAGGATTACCCGAAGGCGGTCGACTCCGCGCAACGTGCCGTGACGCTCTTGCCGAACGTGTACACCTACAACACGCTCGGCTTCGCGCAGCTCAGTGCCGGAAGCAACGCCGACGCCGCGGCGACGCTCGAAAAAGCGCGGGCCCTCGGCTCGCGCGATTCGAGCGTGAAGCCGAAAGATCGCGCTCAGATCGATTCGAATCTCGCGGCCGCCTACGTCGCGAGCGGTCAGGTCGAGAAGGCAAAATCGATCGCTACCGAAGCCGCCACGCTCGATCCCTCGCAGGCGGGCGCATCGAACGTGGTCGGCAATTATTACGTCAAGCAAGCGCAAACTGCGGTCGATGCCGGCCAGACGGATCAGGGCGCGGCGCTCTTCGATCAGGCGGCCGCCGCGATCCCGGCGCAGGCCGGCGACCTGTACGCGCGTGCCGCATTCGCGTATCTCAGCACGAAGGCGAAACCCGATAACGATAAGGCCCTCGCGCAGGCGCAGAAGGCGGTCGGTGCGAGCCCCGATAACGCGGCTGCGAATTTCGCGATGGGCGTCGCGCTCGCGAACCAGGGCAAGAGCAAGGATGCCCTCGTCGCACTCAACAAGGCCGATGCCTCCGCGAAGGCGGGCTCGGACACGAAACTGACCGCATCGATCGAGAACGCGATCAAACAGCTCGGTTCTTCGAAGTAACAAATGGCCGAGGAATCGCTTCGGGGCGAGAGTAACGTTGGCTCCCGCGACGGGAAACGACGTCGCTTTTCACCCGTGGCGCGCAATGCTCGGGATACTCTCAGGGAGGCGTCGTAGTCAACGTGTTCAACGGTTTTGTGGAATTGGTGAAACAGGGCGGTCCGGATATGATCGTCCTGTTGGTGTTATCGGTGCTCGCCGTTGCGATCGTTATCGAACGCCTGTTTTTTTTCGCCGGCGAGCGCGGCGATACGAAGGCCCTGTTGAGAGCCCTCGGGCAGCGCATCGCGGTCGACGACATCTCGGGTGCGATCAAGCACTGCAAACAGAGTAAGGGCATGTTGCCGCGCATCCTCGAGTTCGGCTTGCAGCGCGGCACGAAGAATCGCGCCGACATCACGGACGCGCTCTCGATCGCGCTGATGGAAAACCTCAACCTCCTCGAGCGCAACCTCGGGATCATCGGTACGATCGCCGTCATCGCGCCGTTCGTCGGCCTCTTCGGCACCGTTCTCGGCATCATTCACGCGTTCCAAGATATCGCGATCAAGGGCAACTCGAGCCCCGCGGTCGTCGCGGCCGGCGTCGGCGAAGCGCTCGTGACCACGGCGGCCGGCCTGTTCGTCGCCGTCATCTCGGTCGTGTTCTTCAATTATTTCAAGACGCGCATCAAGGCGTTCAATCAGGACATGATCGTCGCCGCGAATCAACTCGCCGAGATGCTGCACTTCCACAACGTCGGCGAGCCGATCCCGACCGATCTCTATCAGCCCGTCGGCGCGCGCAGCGCGTCTGTGAAATAGCGGGGACGCTGGATGTCCCTGCTCTCGGCGCAGCAAGACGACGAGGTCATGGCCGAGATCAACATCACGCCGTTCACGGACGTGTTGCTGGTCTTGCTCATCATCTTCATGTTGCTCGCTGCCGTCGTCACGCCGCCCGGCTTTCAAAAAGAATTGCCCAACAGTTCCAGCGCGCCGCAGACGCAGCAGGACACGAAGAAAGATATCGACGTGGAGGTCAATAACCGCGGCGTGATCTTCGTCGATGCCGTTCGCACGGACGATCAGGGAATCTACGGCGTGATGGCCGACGTCGCGCGGAAGCGCGGTGTGAAGACGCACGTTTCCATCACCGCCGATACGAAGGCGCCGTACGGGACGATCATCCGCATCCTCGATGCGGCGCAAGAGTCGAACCTCGACGACGTCGGATTCGTGACGTCTTAGATGGCGGTCACGACATCCGCGAGTGAAGACGAAGTCATGTCGACGATCAACATCACGCCGTTCACGGACGTGCTGCTGGTCCTGCTGATCATCTTCATCATTCTCGCCTCGATCACCAAAGAGCCGTCGTTGCCGCTCGCGCACAATAAGGATCTCGTGACGCCGTCGCAATTGCTCGTCACGATCAACGATAAGAACGAGATCCAGATCGGTTCGACCGTGACCGACGTCGCGGGCGCACCCGATATCATCCGTACGCTCGTCGAGCAGACCAATCACAATTACAACGACGTGATCATCAAGGCCGATCCCAAAGCGAATTACGGCACGATCCTGCAAGTCATGGACGCGGCGAAGAAATCGAACCTCACGAATTTCGGGCTCGCGAACAAGATTCAGGGAGCGCCGGGCGGTGCGGGAAGCTAGATGAGCGCACCGTCACCCGCCCCGATGCCGGAGCGCAGCAGCACGTCGGTCGCGCGAGCTCGTTCGTTTCTGCTTTGGGCGTTCCTCATCTCGATCGTCATCCATACGCTCGCGCTGCCGTTCTTGCGATTAAAAGCTCAAGAAGAGCAGAAGCCGCAGACGAAGATCGTCGACGTGCGCAAGAGAGTGCCGCCGCGAATTCCGACGCCGCCCCCGCCTCCTCCGACGCCGCCGCCCAAATCGACGCCGCCGCCGGTCAAACAGACGAATCCGCCTCCGGTTCAACGGCTTAAAGTCAATCCGCCGAAGACGAAGTCCGATTCGAAGAGCGGCCCGTCGGTGGCGAAGTACGTGCCCCCGAAGGTCGGCGGCGAAGATGGTGCCGTGAACGGAAACGCGGCGACCGGCGCCCCGGCCCCGGTCGCAGCGACCGGTCCTCCGGCGACTCCGGCGCCTCCGCCGACGGCGACGCCGACCCCGAAGCCCGCGTGCGCGGTGCCGAACAAGGATGCCGCCATCAAGGGGCAGGCCGCCGACGCCGACTACCCCGAGATCGCGAAAGAACAGGGTGCCGTCGGGACCGCGGTCGTCAAGGTCACGCTCAGCGCGGACGGCGCCGTGTCGGCGACCTCGATCAATAAGAGCGCGGGCAACGCCGCACTCGATCAGTCGGCGATCGCCGCGGCGAAAGCCACGTCATATAATGCGGAAACCGTCAACTGCGTCCCGACTGCGGGGTCGTATCTCTTCCAGGTCGACTTCACCGGACAGTAGAGGGGTACGCTCGTGACCTGGCTGCAGGCGATGATCCTCGCCGTGCTCCAGGGCGCGAGCGAGCTCTTCCCGGTCTCGAGCCTCGGACACACGGTTCTCGTTCCGGCGTTGCTGCGCTGGCGCATAGACCGGACCGATCCGACGTTCCTCGCCTACGTCGTCGCACTCCATCTCGGGACGGCGATCGCGCTCATCGTCTTCTATCGGAACGATTGGATTCGGATCGTGCGCGCGCTCGTCGCGAGCGTCGCGCGTGGGAAGCTCGGGCCGGACCCCGACGAGCACGTCGGCTGGCTGCTCGTCGTCGGGACGATCCCCGTCGCGATCCTCGGTCTCTTTCTCGAAGCGCCGGTGCGCGCGTTCTTCGGATCGACGGCGCTCGTCGCGGGATTTCTCATCCTCAACGCGTTCGTGATGTTCGCGGGCGAGACGCTGCGGCGCCGTTCCCTCGAGCGTACGGCAGCGTCGCGAGAGCTCGCGACGCTGCCGTGGAAAGACGGCGGCGCGATCGGCCTCGCGCAGGCGGCGGCGCTGCTGCCCGGGATCTCGCGCTCGGGCTCCTCGATCGTCGCGGGCCTGCTCTTGCGGCTCGATCACGAGGACGCGGCGCGTTATTCGTTCTTGCTCGCGACGCCCGTGATCTTCGCGGCCTCCGTCCTCGAGATTCCGAAACTCTTCGAGGTCGGTTCGAGCACCGTCGCGACGCAGGCCGCCGTCGGCGGCGTCCTCGCCGCGATCACCGCGTACGCATCGGTCGCGTTCCTCACGCGTTGGTTCGCTTCGCATGACTTGCGGCCGTTCGGATGGTATTGTTTGGTCTTCGGGACGCTCTGTCTCGCGCTCAGCTCAGCAAAGGTCATCTCGTGAAGCCACTCGCGTTCACCCTCGCGATCGTCTTTTTCATCATCGCGATCCTCTACGCGGCCGGCATCCTGCAACTCGGCGCGAGCCATCCCGGCAAGCACCTCTCGCACGCCGTGCTCTTCGCGGTGCTCGGTATTCTCTCGCTCGTCTGGGTGCGTTTCCAGGGGAACGCCTCGACGTCGCGGCTGCCCTGACCGACGCGCCTCGCCCGTCGCACGTGACCGCGACCGGCGGCGTGGCGATGGTCGACGTCGGCGCGAAGGCGACGACCGATCGGTACGCGCGCGCTCGCGCCGACGTTCGCTTCCCGCTTGCCGCGGCCGACGCGCTGCGCTCGGCGACGCTCGCGAAGGGCGACGCGTTCACGACCGCTCAGATCGCCGGCATCCTCGCGGCGAAACAAACCGCGGCGCTCATCCCGCTCACACATCCGCTGCCGCTCTCGAGCGTCTCGGTCGATTTCGCGTGGCCGGAACCGACGGTGCTGCGAATCGATGCGACCGCGCACACGGCCGGGCCGACCGGCGTCGAAATGGAGGCGATGGTCGCGGCCAGCGTCGCGGCGCTCACGATCTACGACATGACGAAATCACTCGAGAAGGGGATCACGATCGAATCGGTACGGCTCATCGAGAAACGCGGCGGGAAGAGCGGCACGTGGCTCGCGCCCGAGGTCGCGGCATCGTGAGCCATGCCGTGGCGGTCGTCGTCCTTTCCGATCGCGCGGCCGCGGGGACGCGCCCCGATGCGTGCATCCCGGCGGCGCGCGCGGCGCTCGGCGAGAAATACGAGATCGTGTACGAGCGCGTCCTCGCGGACGACCCGGCCGCCTTACAAGCCGAACTCATCGATCTCGCGGATCGGCGCCGCGTGCCGCTGGTCCTCACGAGCGGCGGGACCGGACTCGCGCCGCGCGATCGCACGCCGCAAGCGACGGCGGGCGTGCTCGATTACGAGATCCCCGGCATCGGCGAAGCGATGCGCGCGGCTTCGGCGCTCATCGTGAAGACGGCGATGCTCTCGCGAGCGATCGCGGGCGTTCGCGGCACGACGCTCATCGTGAACCTGCCCGGCAGCCCGAAGGCCGTCACGGAGACGATCGCCGTGCTGCTCCCGGCGTTGCCGCATGCGTTGGACTTACTCTCGGGCGCGGTGGTGGAGGGATAGGACGGTGACGTACCAATCGGCGGTCGGCTATCTGCTCGGCACGATCAACGAAACGGTCTCGCGCCGCGATCCCTATCGCCTCGGCCGAATGCAGGCGTTTCTCGCGCGACTCGGCGATCCGCATCTGCAGTATCGCACGGTGCACGTCGGCGGGACCAGCGGCAAGGGCTCGACCGCGACGATGATCGCCGCGGCGATGAGCGCGAGCGGGAAGCGCGTCGCGCTGCACGCGAAGCCGCACCTGAGTTCGATGACCGAACGCGCGCGCATCGACGGCGTTCCGATCTCCGAGGAGCGTTTCGGCGAGATCCTCGGTGCGATGCACGCCGCGATCGACGATATCGCGCGCGAGTACGGCCGGCCGACGTATTTCGAGACGCTGCTCGCGATCGCGTTCGTCTACTTCGCCGAAGAGCGTGTCGATGCGGCCGTGATCGAAGTCGGGATCGGCGGGACGCTCGACGGAACGAACCTCATCGTCCCCGTCGTCGCCGCGATCACGAACGTCGGGCTCGATCACATGGACGTCCTCGGCGATACGATCGAGAAGATCGCTTTCGACAAGGCCGGGATCGTGAAGCCCGGCATCGCGCTCGTCTCGGCCGCGACCGAACCCGCGCGCACGGTAATCGCCGACGTCTGCGCGGAACGCGGCGCGCCGTTCGTCGCCGTCGACGACGTCACGACGATCGCGGAGCGCCGCAGCGAACGCTACGGACAGTCGTTCGCGGTCCGCACGGCGCGCGGGACCTACGAGCTCTCGCTTCCGCTCCTCGGACGATTCCAAGAGCGCAATGCGGCCGTCGCGATCGCCGTGCTCGAGCGCCTGCCGGACGATCTGCACGTCTCGATCGACGCCGTCGAGCGCGGCTTCGCGCAGCTCGTCATCCCGGGCCGCATGGAGTTCTTTCCGGGCTTCCCGAACGTCGTGTTCGACATCGCGCACAATCCCGACAAGGCGGCGTCGCTCGCGAGCTCGCTGCTCGAAACGTTCCCCGGGACGCGCTTCACGATCGTCGCGGCGATCCTCGAGAGCAAGGACGCGGCGAACATCCTCGCACCGCTCTTCACGCTGCCGGCGTCGTTCATCTTCACGACGTTCGAGGCGCAGGGCCGGATCGCCGAACGGCCGCTGCGGCTCGCGAACATGGCCGAGCGCGCGGGGCTCTCCGCGCGCACGATCGGCGATCCGATCGAAGCGCTCTCAATCGCGCGCCGTAATACCGATAGCGGCCACGTCGTCGTCGTGACGGGTTCGACGTTCCTGACCGGGACGTTGCGCGATTGGTGGCTCGCCAACGTCGTCGAATCGCGACGGTAATCGCTCGTGGACCCGAACGGTAGCGGCCGTGGCGCCCTGACGCTTCGCGGCCGCACGTTCGCCTGGGGGACGCGCACGTACGTGATGGCGATCGTCAATGCGACGCCGGATTCGTTCTCGGGCGACGGCCTCACGGCGCCGCATGCGGCGGCGGCCCGCGCGTCGCAGATGGTTCGGCTCGGTGCCGATTTCGTCGATATCGGCGCGGAATCGACGCGGCCCGGGCACGTCCGCATCGGCGCGGACGAAGAGCGCGAACGCTTGCTCCCGGTCGTGCGCGAGGTCCGCGCGAACGAACCCGGCTGCGCGATCTCGATCGACACGACGAAGGCGGAGGTGTTCGCGGACGCGCACGCCCTCGGCGGCGATATCGTCAACTCCGTCGACGGCCTCGGCGACGCGTTGCTCGCTGCGGCGGTCGCAGCCGGCGCGCCCGTCGTCGTCGTGCACGGCGCGCGCGTGCCGCGCGACGGAGAGGGCGTCGTCGATGCGGTGCTGCGCTATCTCGAGTGCGAGGCCGCGCGCGCCGTCGCCGCCGGGCTCGCCCCCGAAGCGATCGTGCTCGATCCGGGGCTCGGCTTCGGGAAGACGCCCGATGAGAATCTCGCGCTGCTCGGCGCGCTCTCGCGGCTCGTCGCGCTCGGCTTTCCGAGCCTCGTCGGCGCGTCGCGGAAATCGACGCTCGGAAAGGTCGCGGGCCGGCCGCCCACCGAGCGCGCGTTCGCGACCGCGGGTGCCGTCGCGCTCGCGGCGATCGCGGGGATCGATATCGTGCGCGTGCACGACGTCGCCGAGATGCGCGACGTGCTCGCCGTCTGCGACGCGGTGACGCGCGGCTGGCGGCCCGATGCCTGGGAGGGCGCGTGAGCCGAGACGCGATCGAGCTCGCGGGGATCCGCGCCTACGGCCGCCACGGCGCGCTGCCCCGCGAGCGCGATCGGGCGCAGCCCTTCGATCTCGCGGTGCGTGTCGAACTCGATCTCGCGGCCGCGCGCGCGAGCGACGATCTCGCCGACACGCTCGATTACGCGGCGGCGCACGCGCGCATCGTCGCGATCGTCGAGCAGCACTCGTACGCGCTGCTCGAACGCCTCGCGGACGAGATCGCGCGCGACGTGCTGCGCGATCCGCGCGCGACCGCCGTGCGCGTCACGATCGCGAAGCCGCACCTGCTCGGCGGGGCGACGCCCTCGGTCACGGTTTTCGCGGAGCGCGCGTAGTGCCGCTCGCGCGGATCGGCCTCGGTGCGAATCTCGGCGCGGCGGGTGCGACGATCGAGCGCGCGATCGTCGCC
>CAZZYZ010000132.1:0-8819 GCA_964658425.1 Vulcanimicrobiota bacterium
AACCGGTACTGGACGTTGCAATGGGGCGAGACCGCGGTGTACTTCGCCGCGGCCGACACGCTCGCGAAGAGCAACGGCCGGTAGAGCGCCGCGAGCGCGACGAAGGCGGCGAGCCCGATCGCGACGACCGTCTGCAACACGCGCGGGTCCGTCTCGAAGATCGAGCCGAAGAGCAACGCCGATTGCGCGTTCGCGTACTGCGTCTGCAGGTGGAGGAAGAGCGCGCCGACGCCGAGCGCGACGGCGAGCGTCAGGCCCGTCGCGATGTCGCGCTCGCGCGCGCGTTCGCCGAGCGCGCCGACCGCGAGCGCCGCCGCGACCGAGAACGCGATCAGCCCCCAGAGCGGATCGATCCCGACGAGGAGCGCGCCCGCGCCGCCGGTGAGCCCGATATCCGTGACCGCGTGCCCGGCGAACGAGAGCGATCGGAGCACGACGAAATATCCGATCGCGGCCGAAAGCGCGGCGACGACGGCGCTCGCGACGAGTGCGACCTGCACGTTCGGATTTGCGAAGAACGCATTCACGCGGAATCGCCCGCCACGACGATGATTCGGCCTCGAACGCGCAACACGTCGACCGGCCGGTCGTAGAGTCGGCTGAGCGTCGCCTCGTTCACGACGGCGTCGACCGTTCCGATCGCGGCGCGACCGCCCGCGAGATAGAGCACGCGGCTCATCGATCGCACGAGCGGGTTGACGTCGTGCGCGACGAGCATCACGGTGAGATGTCGCTCGCGCCGGATCGCCGCGACGAGCGCGACGACCTCGGCCGCACTTCGCAGGTCGAGATTCGCCAGCGGCTCGTCGAGCAGCAGCAATTTCGGTTCGCCGACGATCGCTTGCGCGATCGCGAGCCGCTGCTGTTCGCCTCCCGAGAGCCGGCCGACGGGCTTTTCCGCAAACGCACTCGCGCCGACGGCGCGCAGGGTCGCATCGACGCGTTCGCGCCGTGACGCCGAGGGAAGCGGGAGGCCCCAGCGTTCGCCGTCGATTCCGAGCGCGACGTAATCGCGCGCGCGCAGCGGCAGATCGGGATCGAGTTCGATGCGTTGCGGCACGTAGCCGACGAGTTTGCGCGCGCGCCGCGGCTCCGAGCCGAAGAGACGGATCGTGCCTTTGCTCGGTGCGAGCAGGCCGAGCGCGAGTTGCAAGAGCGTCGATTTTCCCGCGCCGTTCCCACCGATGATGCCGACGAATTCTCCCGGTTCGATCGAGAACGTTAAGCGGTCGAGTATTCGGCGATCGCCGCGCGAAAACGATACGCCGTCGAACGCGATCGCCTCCGGCACGCCGGTCATCGGCTCGTTATCGCTTCGATGATGCGAGCGCGGTATCGAGCGCGCGCAGTTCTCCGTCGATCCACGCTTGCGTGTGGAGGCCGAGGGGGAGCGTCTCGGTGACGGGGACGACCGGGACGCGTGCGGTGCGGGCGATCGCGAGCAAGCGCGTCGTGCTCGGCTCGACGGTCTGACTGTTATACGCGAACGCCGCAACGTTGCGGCGCGAGAGCAGCGCTTGCATCGTCGCAACGTCCTGCGGCGCCGGATCGTTGCCCTCTTCGATCGCGTGGGAAAACGCGAGCGGCGTCGCGATCCTCAGTTTCGCCGCATCGAGGACGGCGTTGAAGACGGGCTCGGTGATCGCGACGGGCGTGCCGGAGAAGCGCTTTGCGGACTCGACCTCATGCGCGGAAAACGCGTCGACCCACGTTTGGAATCTCCGCGTCGCCGTCTCGATCGTGGTGCGTTCGCGGCCGGCGAGGCGTCCGTCGAGCGCCGCGGCGAATCGTGTCGCGAACGCGTGCAATGTTTTGGTCTCATACCAGACGTGCGGGTTATCGCCGAGCGTGTGGCCGCCGAGCGTTCCGACGACGAGCGCGACGCGCCCCGTGCTCGGCGACGCGGCGAGCAGCTTGTCGGCAAACGCGTCGTAGCCGAGTCCGTTTTCGATGACGATATCGGCGCTCGCGATCGCGTCGGCATCGTGCGTCGTCGGCTCGTAATCGTGCGGATCCGCGGTCGGACTATTGAGGATCGTCGTGACGGCAACACCGGCGCCTCCGATCTGTTCGGCGATATCGCCGTACACACGCTCGATCGCGACGACGCGGATCGGTCGTGACCCGTCGCTAGGGGCCGAGCCGGTCGGCGCATGCCCCGCGCAATCCGGGAGCAGCGCCGCCGCGACGGCGACGAGCCGTAAAAGATAATGAGAACTCTTTTTCATCTCGGAGTGTCAATACAGAGTCGCGCACGCTCCCCCCTTGTCGGTGCGCCTTTGCGGACCGGTCAGAGGCAGACTTGGTCGACGCGCCAGTCGATCCAAAACGCCCAACCGAACCAACTGCCGAGCGTAGCGAAGATCGCGCTCGCGATGAGTTGCGGTACGGTGAGGATCGTCATGTTGCTGAAAGAGAAGCGCTCCGGCGGCCGTCGTGCGTATCCGAGCGTCCCGAGCGCCGCGTATACCTCGGCGATAAACACGATGACGAGAGAGACGGCAAAGGTAAGGAGCGGCATGAGCGATGCGGCACAGCCATCCATCCGAGGGGAAACGACTCCGTCGGTTCGCAACTCGAAAATCGTTTGACGAACGAGCGATATCGACCAAGCCGCGGCCGGGAGCGCCAAGAGCGCAGCAAGCGCGCGCACGAAGCGTTGCGGGTACCCGATTCTCGTGGAGAGCCAGAATCCGATCGCGCCGAAGACGCAAACGAAAAGCGTAAATTCGAGAGGCCCGGTCAGGCGCGACGGCATGCTCTCCCGGAACATTCCGGTAGAACCGCTTTTGCCCTCGCACCCATAGGGAGTCGAGCACAGGCGCGGAGCGGCGAGCGCCGCGGCGAATAGCCGTTCCGGAAAAATGGAATGTTCGCTGCCGGTCGGATGCGCCGACGCCGGCGTCACCGATCTGCTCCTTGTCCGTTATCGTCTATCGTCGGGCAGCGAATGCGTACCGCGCGGTCGTTCGAGTGTCGCGTGTCGAGATGCAGCCGTTCTCCGCCATCGATTCGGAAGATGCATGGGATCGGTTCTGAATCGGTGATGGCTCACGTTGCGAAACATTTTCCTGCACGATTTCGTACATTTTCGCAAATGAGGACCACGTGGCTATCCCCGGTTTTGAAAGCGCGGTTTGCCGGGTTCCTATACCTGCTGATCTTCTTGTCAGCGCCGAGCGGTGCAGCAGCCGCAACACCTCTCAAGATGACCGTCGACCTCATCTGCGATACCGGCGTCGCGTTGCTCTTCTCCGAACTGCTCAGGCCAATAAACAGCACGCTATCTCGTTCGGCAGCATCGTTACGGCTCATCTTCGTCGTACTTATGGCCATCAACGCGCTCAACTACTTTGGAGTGACGGCTCTCTTCCAGCACGCGCGCTCCCCATCAGCCTTCGATTTTGGCTATGGTGTCGCTTTCATACCTTTCGGCTTGCATTGTCTTCTCACCGGATATCTTATTTTCAAGTCAACGTTTTTGCCTCGATTCATCGGCGTGCTGATGATGGTGGCCGGGACCGCTTACCTGCTTTTCCTGTCACCCCAACTTGGAAGCCGTCTGTTCTTTCCGTGGATCGCGATTCCGGCGGTCGTAGGCGAGGGTTCGCTTACTTTGTGGCTGCTGTTTATGGGCGTCGATGCCGTGCGATGGAAGCAGCGGGAAAAGCTCGCGTAGAGAACAGACGACGCCACCCGCGCTCCGAAGCCGCCCCTCGAGCCCGTCTCGAGAGGCGAGACGTTCGGCCCTACGCGGACGCGGGAGAAGGAGTTGCGGGACGATCGATTACTTCTTCGACGTCTCGTCGAGACGCGTCAATATCTGGTAGGCGGCGGTGACTCGCGCGTCGATCGGATACGATTTATTCGCGAGCAGTACGATGCCCATCGTCTTCTGTGGAACGAATGCCGCGTACGCTGCAAAGCCGGCCGTCGAGCCCGTTTTGTTGATCCAGGCATCGCTTTTCGCACGCGACGGTGGGTGGATCGCACGAGCCGGATGCTCGTCGAAGATCATCCCGACCGAGTTTCCTTGCAGCAAAGCCGCTAGCGAGGTCGGGTAGTCGTACTGTTCCCAAATCAAATCTTGTGTCATCGCTCCAACGTTATAGTATCCGATATGCGTTTCGATGATCGCGCGACGAAGCGTCTCGTCGAGATGGACGAGGTTCATATTGGCGTCGATGAAACGAAGCATGTCGGACGCGGTCGTTCGGATACCGTACGCTTCTGCCGCGAGCGCCCCGGGACGCATTCGCCTCTGGGTACCGGCTTCGGTGTACCCCTGCGCGTAACTCGCCGCTCGCGTGCTCGGAAGAGTCAAGAACGTATCGCGCAGGCCGAGAGGCGCGAATATCTCACGTTGCATCAACGTCGTGAAGTCCGCGTGCATGCGTTTCGCGGCGATTCTTCCGAGTAGCATGATGCTGGGATTGGAATAGAGCCGGTACGTCCCGGCGCGGTGCGAGGGCTTCCAATGCTGGTAATATCTCATCGCGTCGGCGTCGGTCTCGACGTCGCCAGGAAACTGTAGCGGGAGACCACCCGACGTGTGCGTGCCCAAATCGACGAGATGAACGCGGTCGAAAGCCGTTCCTCGCAAGGGCTGAAAGTCTGCACCGGCCTCGTCCGACAACGAGAGCTTGCCGGTTAGCTGTGCGTAAGAGACCAAGCTCGCCGTGAAGGTCTTCGTGATCGAGCCGATTTCGAAGAGCGTGTCCGCGTCGACGGGCGTTTTCGTTGCCTTTGATGCGATGCCGTAGTCGAAGACGTACCGGTGTCCGTGAAGCGTCACTCCGACGGCCATTCCGGGGATGTTGTATCGCTTCATCATCGGGCGAACGGCTTGCGTAACGATCGCCCGAACGTCGTCTTGTCGAGCGATCGCGGGAGCAACCGGCGATAGGCTACTCGTCGCTATCGATGCTGCGAAAATCACGAGCCGAAGCAGTCGCATGTGCGTTCGGTTCGAATCGATGCGACGCCGGACCCACAAAGGAGCGATTCGAGGCGACGTCGCCTCCGGCGCGAGCGGCTCTACGTCGTTAGGCTACGGCTGCGACTCTTCGCTCGGCCAATGCCATGCATACCAGACGATAAGCGCGGTAAGGGTCGCCTCGATAACGCCGAAAAATATGTAAAACAGCCACGCTCCGGGCATGCCGGAGAGAATGATGATCGTGTAGGCGATCCCTAAAATCACATTCAGCGCGCGATTCGGGCGCGGCCGGAGCACGAGCGATATGAATACCATGATGCTCGGAATCGCGACCGATGACGAGGCGGCCAGCAATCCAGCTTGGGTGCCGATGAATCCCGCATGTCCGGAAACGATCTCCGCTACGGTCTGCTTTCTGAAAAACCCGAAGAGATCCCCATAGATATACAAGAACATCGTCGAAGCCCAAAGCGCCGAGAGTTTTAGCTTCACATGGACCGTCGTCTCGCTGAGCGAGGCCGAGTTCTTTTTATTCAAGAGCACGCCCCAGTCTTCGGAGGTCGGGAGGTGTGTATCTGTGAGGCTCGAGCGCGAACGTTTCGTAAGCGATAGCCGAAACCGACTCTGAAGGTTTCGAAGCGTTCTCGGCATTAGGCCCGATCGGTACGAGACCGCTCGGTGCGAAAAAAACCGTCGCGTTAAAGCGACGGTCCCTTCGATACCATGCAGCCGACCAACGCGAAGCGTTCGCTCGCGGCGACTTAGCTCGTGCGCGAAGCGGCGGTCTTTTGCTTCGAGCGCATCCATGGCATAAGGTCGCGGAGTTTTTGCCCGACCGCTTCGATCGGGTGCGAACTCCATGATTTGCGAAACTCGTTGAAGTTCGGCTTACCCGCGGCGTGTTCGGCGACCCACTCCTGCGCGAAGCGGCCGCTCTGAATGTCGTCGAGTATGCCCCTCATCGCGACCTTCGTCTCGGGCGTGACCACGCGGCTGCCGCGCGTGTAATCGCCGTACTTCGCGGTGTTGCTGATGCTGTCGCGCATGCCTTCGATCCCGCGCGCGTACATCAGGTCGACGATCAGCTTCACCTCGTGCATGCACTCGAAGTACGCCATCTCGGGCGCGTAGCCGGCCTCCGTGAGCGTTTCGAATCCGGCGCGCACGAGCGCGGTCAGGCCGCCGCAGAGCACGGCCTGCTCGCCGAAGAGATCGGTCTCGCACTCTTCCTTGAACGTCGTCTCGAGGATCCCGGCGCGACCGCCGCCGATCGCCGACGCATAGGCGAGCGCGACCGCACGCGTGTCGCCCGAGGGATCTTGCGCGACGGCGATGAGGCACGGAACGCCGCGGCCCGCTTCGTATTCCGAGCGCACGAGATTCCCCGGGCCCTTGGGCGCGGCCATGAAGACGTTCGCGTTTGCAGGCGGCGTAATCGTGCCGAAGTGGATGGCGAAACCGTGAGCGAACGCGAGATACGCGCCATCTTTGAGATGCGGCGCGATCGAGCGGAAGAAGATCGCGGGCTGTTCTTCGTCGGGTGCGAGAATCATGACGACGTCGGCGCGCGAGACGGCCTTCTCGACGGTATCGATCGCGAGCCCGTCTTCGGTCGCGATCGGCCGCGAGGTCGAACCTTCGCGAAGGCCGATCACGACGTCGCAACCGGAGTCGCGCAGGTTACGCGCGTGCGCGCGGCCCTGGCTACCGTAACCGACGATCGCGATCGTCTTGCCGGCGAGTTTCTCGGGATCGGCATCGCGATCGTACATGGCGTTCATCGGGACATCTCCTTATCGTCGTTGAGCAAGCGCGTGAGTTGTGCGTCGAGTCTCCGCAGCGCGTCGGGCGCGCCCGTGAAATCGATCGTCGCGTGATAGTGTTCGGAGCCGGCGTGGACCTCGACGCGCGTATACGCGCAGCCGAGGCGATTGGTGAGGCCGACGACGCGTTCGAGGAGGCGCCAATCGTTCATCACGAGGGAGAGCGTCATCGCAGCTATGCCGGGATCGCTTCCGGCGTCTTCTCCATCGCTTCGTCGGCGGTGAGGCCGGGCGGGATTAGGGGCCAGACGTTTTCCGTCGCGTAGCACGCGCAGTGCAAGAGCGCGGGGCCGGGCTCTGCGAAGAAGCGTTCGAGGGCGTCGCGCAGTTCGCCCGGATCTTCGACGCGTTCGGCATGCAACCGGTAGCCGCGCGCGATCGCGACGAAATCGGGATTATCCGAGAGATCCGTATGCGAATAGCGGCCGTCGAAGAAGAGCTCTTGCCATTGCCGGACCATGCCGAGCCGCTGATTATCGATGAGCAGAATCTTCACGGGGAGTTTGTACCGGCCGAGCGTCGCGAGCTCGGGCAGCGTCATCTGAAAGCCGCCGTCGCCGACGATCGCGACGACCGTACGGTCGCGATGCGCCATCTGCGCGCCGATCGCGGCCGGCAATCCGAACCCCATCGAGCCGAGTCCGGCCGACGTGATGAAATTGCGCGGGTGCGTCGCGCGTTGCCGCTGTGCGGCCCACATCTGATGCTGACCCACGTCGGTCGAGACGATCGCGTCGCTCGGGATCGCGGCGAAGAGCGCGCCGATTGCATCGGTCGCGGAGAGTTCGCCGTGCTCGGAACGATCGGTCGGCAGCGGTCCGCCGAGCGCGCGCGCTTGGGCCGACCATTCCTCGAACGTCGGCATCGCCCCGCTGCCCGCCATGCGCTGAACGAGCGCGCCGAGCGTGCGCCGCAGATCGCCGCGAAGCGCGATCTGCACGGGTACGATCTTGCCGAACTCCGAGGCGTCGATATCGGCGTGAACGATCTTCGCCTTCGAAGCGAACCGATCGGGCCGGCCCGTCACCCGGTCGTCGAAACGCATCCCGAGCGCGAAAACGACGTCGGCCTCCTGAACCGCCCGATTCGCCGCCTTCCAGCCATGCATGCCGAGCATGCCGAGGAAGTTCGGATCGCCCGGCGCCGCGCAGCCGAGGCCGTTGATCGTCGCCGCGTACGGCAACTTCAGCATCGAGCAGAACTCGCGGAAGACGTGCGTCGCGTTCGCGCTGCGCGCGCCGCCGCCGACGATCGCGACCGGGCGCTTCGCCTCGCGCAGAAGATCGAGCGCCGCCGCGATATCGAGATCGTGCGGCCGTTCGCTCGCCGCGCTTACCGGCTGTGCGGCGTTGAGGTCCATCTTCGGGCAGGCGGCTTTGAGGACGTCGTTCGGGATATCGACGAGGACGGGGCCCGGGCGCGGGCCGCGGGCGACACGGAAGGCGGCCCGCAGCGTGCGTTCGAGGTCCGCGACGTCGCGAACGCAGACGCTACGCTTCGTCGCCGAACCCATGATCGACGTGACGTCGGCTTCTTGAAAGCCGTCCGTACCCATCAGCGTCGTGCGGACCTGGCCCGTGATCGCCACGAGCGGGATCGAATCCATCTGCGCGTCGAGGATCCCCGTGACGAGGTTCGTGGCCCCGGGCCCCGAGGTCGCCATGCAGACGCCGATGCGACCCGATGCCCGTGCGTAGCCGCCCGCGGCGAACGCCGCGCCCGCTTCGTGCCGGGTCAGGATGTGTTCGATCCGGTGATCGTACATCGCATCGTAGAGCGGCATGATCGCACCGCCGGGATAGCCGAACACGACCTCGACGCCCTCATCTGCGAGGACGTCCAGGACGAGTTGTGCACCCGTAGAGTCGGCGGTTGACACGGTCAGGCTCCCATCACATAAAAAAAGCCCTCCGCCGTTCGGCGGAAGGCTTCGCGTCATTCGTTACGCGAGCTCTCAGCGCCGAACCAAAGGTTCGCGAATTAGGCTGACGACAACGAGAAGTCGGCGGAACATCGTATGCCTTTTGTACCGTGGCGCGCGGGGCGCTGTCAACGCG
>CAZZYZ010000133.1:0-8749 GCA_964658425.1 Vulcanimicrobiota bacterium
TCGACATAGTCGCTGCGCCGTACCCGCACGACCTCGGAGCGGGTGAGGCGGGCGGAAGCGCCGTCGGACTCGGATTCGGCTGGGCGCCGAAGAGCGTCACGCGCACGTCGTCGAACCGCTCCTCCGCGTTACCCCAGGTGCGCAGTCCGATTCCGCCCTGACGGAATTCCGCATCATCGATACTGCCGAGCGGCGTGAACGACGATCCGTTCGTGTATTCGACGAACGCCGATATCCGCGCGCCCACGAAATCCATCCGCAGCCGAGCGTACGAGTCCGCGTGCGTCACGAACGGTGCTCCCGTGAGAATGCGCCATCCTCGTTCGTCATGGCGAACGATATACCAGAACTCGCGGCCCGTCCCCCTGATATCGTTGCGTAATTCCAGCCCGTAGAAGTGACTGCCGTCGACGACGCGGCCGAGCAGCATGACGCCGCCGTTTCGATTCGCGGCGACGTTCCGGAAGGTCGCCGTGTCGACCGAATAATCGCTCCAAGCATCTTGACCGGCGATCGTAGGCCGCGTCACTCCGCTCGGTGCCAGATCGCAATACTCTTTACTTTCGCCGGGCGGCAAGCACACGGCCCACGTCCCGGCGAGCGGACGCCAACCGTCGGCGTCGGTGCCGATTTGGTCCTTTGCGAAATCGTCGTAGTACGTTCTCGTACCGACTGCGGCCGGGACCGCGGCCCCGACGGCGATCGCCGCGTCGAAATTTCTCCCGAAGGTATCGGCTTGAGTCTGCGCGGCGAGAGCCGGAGTCGACGAGGCGAGAACGTCGGCCTGCGCCTGGACGGCCGGGGAAGTCGCAATGTCGGTACCCGACGAGCAGGCGGCGAGCGGCACGATCGCCGCCGCAAAGCCCATGCGAAGCACACGCATGTTGATAGTCATGGCGTATCCCAATCGAAAACGCTTCGAGCAAGCCGTGTGCGAAGGCGTCCGCTATGAAGCGACGCGATCGCCCGGCATGCAGCAGTTCTCGGCGCCGCGGCAGGCTAAACTACGTCGCGGATTGCTTTAATCGAGCAGATGTGTCCGATGTCTCAGGATCCGTGAGAATTTCTTTACGGAAGCACTCGGTTCTAGTGATTTCCGATAGTAGTTAACTCACGTACCGATGATCCGTCGAACGACGAACGACCGACGTTTCGAAAATGCTTGAAGAGATAATCGTCGAGATACGCGCAACCGTAAAACGCGGCATTCGCGGCACACACGTCGTTCTCCACGAGCCAAAGCCGGCCGTGACCTCGCGCGGCGTCACCCAGCGACGCGGCGACTTCGGCTTCGTCGTGAATGACGTAATCGGCTTCGTCGAATCGAGCGAACGATAACGGCCGCGGAATCTCGAGTAAGTTCTGCGTGTGAAAGTATTGCTCGAGCGGCAGCGACGCTTCGAGATCGAAGATCGCGACGCGATCGCCGGGCGCGACGTGCGCGTACAAATACGTGCCGACGCGATGCCAATCGCCGCTCTTCGCGAACGTATGGTAGTTCGTGAATGCGGATACGAGCGAGAGAAAGCCGTACGACGCGGCGAAGACGAGTGCGGCGAACCGTCGCTTCGTTGGAACCATGCCGTCGGAAAGCGCGAAGACCGTCAGCAGTGCCGGCACGAACACGACTGCGGTCTGTCGCGGCCACGTGACGTGAACGTGACCGAGCGCGATGACGAGCGCGAAGATCGAGCACAGCGTCAGCGATACGACGGCGAGCGTACGCGCGACGGAGGCGAACGTGCGGGTCGAGCGCCAAGCGACGACGGTTGGGACGAGAGCGATCGCCGCGTAGAGCGCGTTGCGCGGCAGATCGTGAACCCACGTCCCGAGCCATGCATGCGGGAAGATGAAATCCGGCAAGACGAGAAAGACGGAAGGGCCGGCGAGGCGAGAGACGGCGTAGATCGATGCCGAATACGCGCGCAGCTGCATCGGAAGGATGATCGCGACGGGCGCGATCGCGAGTGCGACCACGACGGCGGCCGCGATGTAGCTCTTGATTCGATCGATGCGGCCGCTCGCAATGACGGCGATCGCGCCTGCTGCGACCAGCGTCGCGACGTAGTACTGCGTGTACGTGCCGATGATCGCGACGGCGACGAAGACGATCTGCGATCGCCTCGACGGCTCGTCTTCGAGCCAGCCGCGGAAGAGATGATACAGAAGCGCCGCCGACGCGGCGATCGCCGCGGCGTAGGGACGCGCTTCGACCGAAGCCCACACGAGAAACGGATTGCAGGCGAAGGCGAGCGCGACGTATTCCGGTCGCACGCTGCGAACGTAGCGGTCGGCGAATCGCCACGCGAACGAGATCGTCACGAGCGACGAGACGATCGACAGCGAACGTGCGAAAAAAAGCGAGTGACCGAGCAACCGCCACACGTCGAGGACCGGAAAATAGAGCGGCGCCTGCGCTTCGAAGAAGATGCCCTGTTGTACGGCGTATGCGAAACCGCGCGACGTCGTGTGCAGGCTGTACGCTTCGTCCTGGCCGATCGAAAGCCGGGACGCCAAGAACGACATGAGTATCGCGAACGCGATGACGACGAGCGACGCGCGAACGGCCGGCGAGGATCGCGATCGAATACTCGTACTCACGCGCGTCGATTCCATGGAAGTCCATCGTATCGTCGAATCGCGCGCCCGTCCTTCCCCCGCTTGGTGGTCTTCAAGGACTGCTCGGCAACGGGGCGGCATCATCGCCGCATGGCCGCCTTCTGGTCGTGGCGGCTCGTCGTCGCGATGCTCCTCAATTGCGCCGTCGTCGCACTCACGATCGGTGCGTACGCGTCGCGACTCGCGGGTGCGCGAACGGGACGCGTCGCGACGGCGATCTCCCTATTCAACCTCTTTTCGACGACCGGGCGGCTCGCGGCGATGCTGTACACTCCGATCCTCGGCGCGCTCGCCGATAACGCGGAACGCAGCGGGGCACTCGCGGAGGGCCGCTTTCAGGTGCAGCTGCGCCTGATCGTCCTCGCCGGAGCCGGCGGGGCCGCACTCGGAACGCTGCTCCTCCCGACCTTCGTGCTGCTCTACGGCAGAGCGATACGGTCGTTCGAGCGCACGGGAAGTATCCCGCGCTCGGCTCTACGGCTGCTCTTGCCGCGCACGCTATCGGGCGTCGTCCGGTCGATACGTCTCGCTCGGCCGGCGACGCTACGCCGATTATCGCTCTCCCGCGTACCGAAGGACGTGCTGATCCTCAACGTTCTGGTGACGTCGGTGTACGGGATCGGCGTCACGGCCGCCGCGTATGCGAGCGTCCTCAATCCCGCCGCGGCGCGTACGGCGTTGCTCTCGAGCGGTCTCGTCAACGGACTCGCGACGATCGCGTACAACGTCGTCGTCGATCCGGCATCCGCGCTCATCACGGATCAAGCCGTCCGCGGCGATCGGCCGATCGAAGACGTGAAGGCGCTCGTCGCGTATCTCTCGTTGACGTCGGTTGCGGGCTTCCTCCTATCTCAACTGCTGCTGATTCCGGCTTCGTGGGTACTCGTGTGGGCATCGACGGTGGTGAGCGGACGTTAGTCGCGACGTTCGGCGAGCGGCGACTCGTGGATGAGTTCCGCGATCGCGCGCGCGACCGTCGCGACGTCGAAGCTCGCCCGCACGCGATCGTAGGCCGCGCGCGCGACATTCGCTCGCAACGCCGGATCGGATGCAAACGCCTCGATCGCGGCGGCGAGGGCACGCGCATCTCCCTGCCGCACGACGCGTCCGCACGCGTCATCGACGAGCTCGGGCACGCTGCCGCCGTCGGTGACGATCACCGGCAGACCGCGCGCCATCGACTCCATCAGCGCGACGGGGATGCCTTCCATGAGGCCGCCCGGGCGTTCGATACTCGCGAGGACCATCGCGTCGTACGCGCCGTTCTCGATCTCCCCGAGCAGCACGCCGTGCCCGACGTGGCCGCGAAAAACGACGCTCTCGGCGAGGCCGGCATCCGCGACGCGGCGGCGTAACTCGGCGCCGAGTTCGCCGTCGCCCGCGAGCGTGCAGCGCACGGCCAACCCGCGCTCGCGCACCATCGCGAGCGCATCGAGCAGCACGGCGTGGCCCTTTTTCGGGACGAGGTTCGCCGCGCAGATCAGGCTGAAGGGACGCGACGACGGCGCGGACGCGAGCGTGCGCTGCGGCGGGATCGTTACGCCGACGTGCACGACCTCGTAGCGGCACGCGCTCGGTCCGGCGAGCGCGACGAGATCGTCGCGGCCGCGCGCCGAAATCACGCGGATGAATCGCGCGCTGGACGCCTTCGCGCGCAGCGCGCTCGCCTCGTAAATATCCCACTGATGGGCGGTCGAACTCCACGGGATCGCGGCCACGCGCGCTGCGAGAAACGCGACGCTCGACGGCGTCGAAAGCCAATACGAGTGGACGTGATCGTATCGTTCGTGCCGCAAGCGATAGCCGAGCGCCAAGCCGAGCGGCACGATTGCGAGATTCTTCAGCTTGACGTTCGTTCGGTACGCACCGCCGAGGAGCGCAGAGACGGCCGACGCGCACGCGAGCGGGCGGCCGACGATCGCGCGAAGCGCGTCGTAGAGCGTCGCGAGCCCGAAGAGACGACGACGCTCGACGCCCGCCGTGAGATTCGCGAAGGCGGCCTCGCCCGCGGGCGGTGAGGTCGGAAAAACCGTGATCGATGAAAAGTACGGCGCGAGCGCTCGTAGCTCGGCATCGAGATACGGTTCTTTTCCTCCGAAGGGATATTTCGCCGAGACGAGTGCGAGCTTCATGACCTCGACCTTTCGTGCGATCACTTCTACGCGGTACGCAAGGACCTTATCATCGCGCCTTCGCAAATCAACGAACTGCACGATTGAGTTGACCATTACACCCCCCATTCGGGAGATGACCGGGATACCGAAATGAACGTTTGCGTGTTAGGTCTCGGGTACATCGGTCTTCCGACGGCGGCGATGCTCGCATGCGGCGGGCACACGGTCATCGGGTACGACATCGATGCGACCATGCTCGAGACGCTGCGCGACGGAGTCTCGCACATCGCGGAAGACGCGGTCCGCGATCTCGTCGCTACGGCACTGCGAGATCGCACGCTGCAGCTGAGTGCGACGATCCCGGCCGGCTGCGATGCATACATCATCTGCGTGCCGACGCCGACGATCGATCACAAGCCCGACCTCTCGTACGTCCGCTCGGCGACGCGCGACGTCGCGAGCGTCCTCGCGCCGGGCGGCTTGCTCATCCTCGAATCCACCGTTCCGCCCGGCACGATGGACCGCGTCGTCGCGCCGATCCTTACGGCCGCCGGCATCGATTTGGAGTCCGTCGGGATCTCGCATTGCCCCGAGCGGGTGACGCCGGGTGCGATCGTGCGCGAGTTACGCGAGAACCATCGCGTGATCGGCGGCCGCCGGGCCGCCGATGCCGCACGCGCGAGAGATATCTACGAATCGTTTTGCGACGGCTCGATGTCGCTCACGGATAACGTTACGGCCGAACTCTCGAAGGTCGTCGAGAATACCTATCGCGACGTGAACATCGCCTTCGCAAACGAGCTCGCGTTGCTCTCCGAAGAGCTCGGCGTCGATGCGCACGAAGTGATCGCACTCGCGAACAAACATCCCCGCGTCGATATCCTCTCGCCCGGCCCCGGCGTTGGCGGTCACTGCATCCCGGTCGATCCGCATTTTTTATCGAACGCGAATCCGTTTCTGACGGAGCTCATCCAGGCCGCTCGGCGCATCAACGAGCGCATGCCGCACGTGGTCGCTCGGCGCGTCGTCGAGATGGTCGGTCGGCAAGACGGCGCGCACGTCGCGCTGCTCGGAGCGGCCTACAAGGCCAACGTCGACGACACGCGCGAATCGCCGACTCAAAGCGTCGAAGAGTTGTTGCACGAACGCGGCTTTCGAACGTCGGTCTTCGATCCCGTGGCGAAAAAATATGCGGGCACGCTCTGCGCGTCGCTCGAAGAGGCGGTCGACGGCTGCGATGCCGTCGTGCTGATGGTCGCGCACGACGCCTTCTCCGCGATCGACCCGCAGCGCATCGCATCGCTCTGCCGTTCGAAGCATCTGATCGATACGCGCGCGTGCTTGGATGCGACGCGCTGGGCCGATGCTGGCTTCGACGTGTACGTGCTCGGAGGTGGTCGCCATGTCCGCCGATCGACTGCTTCCGCCATTTAGTTTCAATCGCCGCGTCGTCTTGTTATTCGGGGCGGGGCTCCTGCTTTGTCTCGTGCTCGCGCTCGCAAAGTCGATCGCTACCGGCGATCTCTCCAAATCGGCGCTCCTCGCGGCGCTCGTCTGTTCGCCTACGCTCGTTTGGCTCGCAATCAATCGACCGTACGTCTTTCCCTACGGGCTCTACGTCTTGATCACGCCGTTCGACGGACTCTTGCAGTTTCACGGAACGGGGACGATTACGAAATTTCTCGGCATCGCGGCGCTCGTCGCCCTGTTGTTCTCGTGCATCACGAAACGGAACTTCGTTCGGCCGCCGCTCGCGCTCTGGTTCGTCCTGGCATATCTCGCGTGGAACGTTGCGAGCTTGCTGTGGGCTGCGAACGTCTCCGATGCGACCGTCGATGGGCAGACGCTCGCATCGCTCGTCGCGATGTACGCGCTCCTCTCCGTCTCGCCGCTCACCGAACGCGACCTGCGGATGATCTGCGGCTGCATCGTCGCGGGCGGCGTGGCGCTGAGCGTTTTCGGGATGTACCTCCTGCACAATTCGGCGGCGGCGGTCGGCGATGCCGGGCGACTGACGATCAATATCGACAACACGCGTACGATCGATCCGAATCACTTCGCGAACTCGTTGCTGGCGCCGCTCGCGCTCGCGCTCGTCGCCCTGGCCCACGCGCGTACGCCGCTGCGAATCGCCCTGTCGCTCGGCGCCGTCGCGCTGCTCGGGACCGGTATCCTCATCAGCCTTTCACGTGAAGCGCTGCTCGGCGTCGTGCTGATCGTGGTCGTGCTCGCGCTCTTCTCGCGGCGCCGGCTGTTGAGCGCGTCGCTCCTCATACCGCCGCTCGTGATCGTGCCGCTCGTCGTGCCGTCGATCGGGCAACGGATGGCTCTCGCATTCAGCACGGGCGGTGCCGGAAGGACGTCGATCTGGCAAGTCGGCTGGTATTCGTTCCTGCAGCGGCCCGTCATCGGCTGGGGCGTCGGCGGCGCGCTGCAATCGTACGACACGAACTTTCTCTCGGTTTTTCAGAAATACGATACCGGCTGGGGGATGCCGCCGCACAACACGTATCTGCACATCCTGATCGAACTCGGTGTCGTCGGTTTCATGCTCGGCAGCGCGGCGTTCGTTTCGATTCTGCCGCAATTGCGCGGGATCGAGCGAGGCGATTCGCTGTTCGATCTTCGCGTCGCACTCACGGCGTCGCTCGTCGCTATCGTGATGGTCGCGGGCTTCATCGATCTCGCGACATACAAATACGCGTGGCTCGTCCTCACCGCGATCGTTCAACTCTCCGTCGTCGTGAAGCTCCGCGCCGCGAATGCCGATCCGTCGGCGCAGCGGTTCGCGCGAGGATGAGGAGGGCCGTGCGATGCCGCTGCTGAGCGTCGCGGAGGCGAGCTCCCTGCTCACGTGCGTCGTTTGCGATGCGCCACTCGCCGTCGACCGCGTCTCCTGTTCGAACGGCGCCTGCGAGCGTGCGCTCGTGCCGTATCTCGCGGTCCGGGGGCAGCCGGTGCTCATCGATCCCGATACCTCGATCGTCGATCCGAGCTCGGTCGCGTGGAACGCGCCGAAACGACGCGGCTTCGCGGGTACCGTCCTCGGCGCGTTCGCGCGCGAGAACGAGGTCGCGGCGCGCGTCGGCGCGCGGCTCGGCCGCGACGCGACCGCGAACGGGGATCGCGCACGCGTTCTCGTCATCGGCGGTGGAACGATCGGCAACGGGCTCGCGCCGCTCTACGAGCAACGCGATCTCGACCTCATCGCATTCGATATCTTTCCGACGGCGTTCACGCAGTTCGTCGCGGACGCGCACCGCATACCGCTACGTGCGGGGAGCGTCGATGCGGTCGTCGTTCAAGCGGTTCTCGAACACGTTCTCGATCCGTGGAAAGTCGCCGAAGAGATCCACCGGGTATTGCGGCCGAGCGGGCTCGTCTATGCCGATACGCCGTTTCTGCAGCCCGTGCACGAGGGTCCGTACGATTTCACGCGCTTCACGGAGAGCGGCCATCGTTGGCTCTTTCGTCGTTTCGAAGCGATCGAATCGGGAGTCGTCGCGGGGCCGGGCGCGCAGTTCGCTTCTTCGCTCGCGCACGTCGGCCGTAGCGTCCTCCCGGTGCGCGGCGTCGGCCCGATCGTTCGCGCGTTCGCGACGCCGCTCGGCCTGATCATCGACCGGTTCGCGGGACCGCGCGTGGCGCTCGACGGAGCCTCGAGCGTCTATTTTTACGGTCGCCGAGCGGTGACGCCGCTCGCGCCGCGCGAGATGATCGGCTATTACGGCGGAGCGCAGCGCATCCCGGCGCGGCGCCCGGCGCCCTCGCGATCGTAGAGCGAGCGGATCGCTTGCGCCCAGCCTTCGAGCGGATCGCTCGAACCCGTGCCGGGGCTCGCGGCCCGCGACGAAAGCGCGTTCTCGAGCGCGAGCGCGAATGCGGCCCCGTCGCCGACGGGCGAGAAGTAGGCGCGTGCCGTCCCCGCAGCACTCTCGCGTAACGCCGGGATATCGCTCGCGGCGATCGCGAGACCGACGTGCGCGGCCTCGAGCACGACGAAACTCAAGCCCTCG
>CAZZYZ010000134.1:0-8605 GCA_964658425.1 Vulcanimicrobiota bacterium
GAGCGAGTCCGCGTCGAGGGCGACCTCGCCGCACGCGCAACGCTCGTCGACGCGGCCCGGGCGCGGCTCGCCCTCGCCCGCGACGCGTTCGAACGCGACGCGCGGACCGAAGGCGCGGCCCTCGCTCGGGGCGGAACGCGCGCCGTCACGAGCGCCCTCGACGTCGCCGACATCGCCGCCGTGCGCGATCGCGAACGGCTCCACGCACTCGTCGATGCGACGCTCGTCGGACGCTGGCGCGGCTTCGGAACCACGCTCGGCGAACGCATCGTGCACGCGATGCGCGACGATGCCGAGAGCGCCGCTCGAAGCGCGGCCGCCGAGAACGTCGCGATCGCCGCGCTGGGCGGGGAGCCCGGCTCGGGCGCGTGGTCGCGCGGCCTCGCCCACGGGCTCGCGGTCGCGACGGCGTTCGGTATGGCGGCGGGCCCGAACGCGCGACTCGTCGCCGCGATCTCCGCGCACTTCGGAGAACGCCCCGAACGCGTGATGAAACGCGAGCTCGGTGCGGCACTGCGAGCCGAGGTGCTGCCCGCATTCTCAGCCGATCTCGACGCGTATCTCGACGCGCTCGTGCGGCGCGGCGCAGCTGCGTTCGCGGCGCTCGATGCGATGCTCGCCCGCGATCTCTCGAGCGAACGCGATGCGGCGCTCGACCCCTTCGCACGCGCGACCGAGCGATCGGCCGCCGTACGAGCAGAGCGTGCCGCGCGACTGCTCGACGTCGAGCGCGGCTTCGCCGCCGTACGGATCGAAGATGAAGGCGGCGAAACGCGGCCGGTCGCGCCTGCGGGGCGGCGAGACGATGTCGCGCCGCCGTTCGACGAAGCCGCGTACGTTCGCGGGGTCGCGAGCGATCGGTATCGGATCGCGATCGTCGGCGCGCTCGGACGCGGGAAGGCGACGCTGATCGACGCGTTCGCGGGCGCGAACGTGGCGATCGGGGGCGGGATCGGACCCGAGGCGCACCTCCCCGTTCACGTGCGCTTCGGCGAGACGAGCGCGCGCGCGGCGTGCGACGGCGCGGTAATCGCGGAGGCGACGTGGGACCTGCCGCGCGAGCTCGAACTCGTGCGCGTTCCGGCCTTCGATTCGGGCGCGCCGGACGCCGAGGCGATCGCGTTTTTCGTCGCGGCGCAGGCGAACGAGATCGTCGCGCTCTTCTCGCGCCAACTCTCGTCGGCCGAACTCGCCCTGTACGGCCGACTCGCCGAGCGCGGGATCGCGCTGACGTTCGTCCACACCCTCGCCGACAACGAGACCGCGCACGAACGCCGAAGCGTCGTCTCGCTCGCGCAGCGCTATCTCACCGAACGCGGGATCGCGGCGAGCCGCGTCTATACGGTCTCGGCGCGCGATGCGCGGGAGGCACGCGCGAACGGCCGCGCGACGGCCGCGTGGAACGAGTTCGCCGCGCTGCGCGAGTCGCTCGCGACACGCGCAGCGAGCGAGGCCGCGCGGCTCGCACGCCTGCGTGCCGCGGCCGCCGTCGCTCCGGTGCCGCGCGACCCTACAGTACCGAAGCAATGGAACCTCGGCCGACTCTTTCGGCTACGTTGAAGCGGCCCGAGGTTCGGTCGCGAGCGGCCCCGAATCCGGCCGGGTGGAAAGCGCGTTCGTACTCGGACCGGCGAAGATCGCGGTCGGCAACGGAGAATCGGTTTACGGCCGAATAGCGATCGACGGCGGTCGCATTACGGACGTTCTGACGGGCGACGGACCGAGCGACGTGCGCGTCGCGCCGGGCGTGACGATCGCCCCCGGGATGATCGACATCCATACGAACGGCGCGGAAGAGACGCTCTTCAATCGCGATCAGGGCAACGCCGTCGACGTCGCGTCGCGCGCCTACGCCGCGCGCGGCGCGACGGGCTTCGTCGCTACGATCATGACGGCGCCGTGGGAATCGATGCTCCACGCGGCCGAGAACGTCGCGGAGACGGCGCACGCGCTCGCGGAACGTCCGGCGCAGGGCGCGCGTTGCCTCGGCATTCACATCGAGGGTCCGTTTCTCAATCCGAAATATCGCCGCGTCCATCGCAACGATTGGCTGCTCCCGGCGACCGCGGAACGCGTCGAGTCGCTGATCGAAGCGTGCCGCGGCGCGCTCGCCATGATGACGATGGCGCCCGAGGTCGACGGCGTCGATCGTGCGGTCCCGCTCTTGACGGAGCAAGGAGTGGTCTGCTCCGCGGGCCACACGGCGGCACGTTCGCGCGACGGCCAACGCGCGATCGAGACCGGCTTTCGCACGCTGACGCACGTGTTCAATGCGATGCCGTCGCTCGATCATCGCGAGCCCTCGATCCTCACCGCGTTCATGCAGGACGAGCGGACGAGCGTGCAAGCGATCTGCGACGGTTTCCACGTCGCGCCCGAGATGATCGATCTGCTCTATCGCATTCTCGGCAAGCGCCTCGTCCTCGCGAGCGACTACATGGCGCCCGCGGGGAACGGCTATCGCATCGAAGGCGGGGTCATGCGCGCGGAAGACGGGACGATCGCGGGGAGCGCGCTCGATCCCGATCGCGCGGTACGCAATCTCATGGCCTACGCCCGGGTTCCCTTCGAACACGCGATCGCATGTGCCACGTATTCACCCGCGAAGGTTCTCGGCATCGCGCACGAGTCCGGAACGCTCGCCCCCGGGAAGCGCGCCGACATCGCGCTTTGGAACGAACGTTACGACGTGATGACGACGTTCGTCGCGGGCGAGGTCGTCTACGGCTCGGAGCACGTGATGGAGACGCGCACGCACGCCGGGTGACGGCGGCCGGAGAGAGGATCGAACGCGAGCCCATTTTAACCAACTCACCCTCGCGTACGCCGCCGGCGAGCGCCGCATTCGGGTTTGGAGTTTGATGGGTCCCTCGCGTCTGGGAACGATACGCGTTTCGCTCGCCACGATCGCGCTCGCCGGCTGTTCGGCGAGTCCGCTGCCGTCCGGCGCGACCGCGCAGAGCGTCGATCTGCATCGCATGTGGCTCGATTTTTTTTGGATCGGACTCTCGGTCGCGGTCGTCATCTGGGGCTTGATCATCTGGTGCCTCGTCGCGTTTCGCAGACGGCCGGGGCGCGAGGCGGCACAGTTTCGCAACAACGCATTCTGGACGTGGATCTACGTCGGTCTCCCCGTCGCGCTGGTCGTGGGTCTCTTCCTCATCACGTACCCCGCCGAACGGAGCGTCGAGACGATCGTCGCCTCGCCCGACGTGCGCGTTCGCGTGACCGGATTTCGCTGGTCGTGGCGCTTCGAGTATCCCGAGCTCGGCGCGAGCGTCGCCGGAACGCCGCGCGAACCGCCCGTCTTCGAACTCCCGACGGACGAGACGGCGCGCATGGACGTCGTCTCGGTCGACGTCGATCACTCGTTCTGGATCCCGGACTTTCTCTTCAAGCGAGATGCGATTCCCGGCATCGTCAACGAGTTCGATCTGCGGCCGACGAAGCTCGGGCTGTTCCGCGGCGAATGCGGTGAGTTCTGCGGCCTCGATCACGCCGTCATGTCGTTCGGGGTGCGCGTCGTGCCGCGCGCGGAATTCGCGCGCTGGATCGCGGAGCATAAGACGGTCGCACTGACGCGGAACGCGACGCCGTGAGCGCGATAACGACACCGCTTGCGCCGAAGTCCGAAGCGCTCATCGAACGCGGCATCCTCTCGTGGCTCGCGATGACCGATCACAAGCGGATCGGGATCGCGTACATGACGAGTACGCTCGGATTCTTCTTCGTCGCCGGGCTGCTCGCGCTCGTGATGCGCACGCAGCTCGCGCACGCGAATCTCGAGATCGTCGGCGCGCACGCCTACAACCAGATATTCACGCTGCACGGCACGGCGATGATCTTTCTCTTCATCGCGCCGTTCGGATTCGGGCTCGGGAACTATCTCTTGCCGCTGCAGATCGGCGCGCCCGACATGGCGTTCCCGCGGCTCAACGCCTTCTCGTTCTGGCTTTTCTTATTCGGCGCGCTCGAGGTATTCGCGGGCGCGACGACGGCGAGCGGTGCTGCGGCCTCGGGATGGACGGCGTACGCGCCGCTCTCGACGATTCAGATCGACTTCGGCGCGGGGCAAGATCTCTGGATCGTCGGCGTCACGCTCGTCAGCGTCTCGTCGATCTTGACCGCCGTGAACTTTCTCACGACGGTGTTCATCTATCGCGCGCCCGGCATGACGATGTGGCGCATCCCGATCTTCACGTGGGAGATGGTCGCGACGTCGCTGCTGATCTTGCTCGCGTTCCCGCTACTGACGTCGGTCCTCGCGATGCTGCTGATCGATCGCCATCTCGGCGGCCATTTCTTCGATCCGAGCCTCGGCGGCAGCGCGATCCTCTACGAGCACCTGTTCTGGTTTTTCGGCCATCCCGAAGTCTACGTGATGATCTTGCCGTACTTCGGCGTCGTCACGGAGATCATCGCCGTCTTCTCGCGCAAGCCGATCTTCGGCTACACGGAGCTCGTGCTCGCGACGTTCGCGATCGCCGGGCTCGCGATGGGCGTGTGGGCGCATCACATGTTCACGACGGGCGCGGTCGTCGATCCGTTCTTCGCGGCGACCTCGTTCCTCATCGCGATCCCGACGGGCGTGAAGTTCTTCAATTGGATCGGCACGATGTGGGGCGGGTCGATCGAGTTCTCGGCGCCGATGCTCTTCGCGATCGGCTTCATGCTCAATTTCCTGATCGGAGGCGTCACGGGCGTCATGGTCGCTTCGCCGCCGGTCGATTTTCATGCCCGCGACAGCTATTTTCTCGTCGCGCACTTCCATTACACGCTCGGCGGCGGCAGCATGTTCGCGATCTTCGCCGCGGTGCTGTTCTGGTTCCCCAAAGTCTTCGGCTACAAGCTTTCGAACAAGCTCGGCATCGTGCAATTCTGGCTGCTCTTCATCGGGTTCAACGTCACGTTCATGCCGATGCATTTCCTCGGCGTGATGGGGATGGTGCGCCGTATCTACACGTATCCCGATCTGCCGTATTGGTCGCTGCTCAATTCGATCGCGACCGCGGGAGCGTACGCGCAAGCCGCGGGCGTGCTCGTCTTCATCGCGAACGTCGTCGTCTCGACACGCACGCGCGAACCCGCGGGTGACAATCCGTGGGACGCCTATACGCTCGAATGGGCGACCTCGTCGCCGCCGCCGAAGCTGAACTTCACGAAGCTTCCGCCGATCCGTTCCGAGCGGCCGGCATACGACGTGAACCATCCGACGCTCGCCGCGGAGCACGAACGATGAAGATCGGCGTGCGGCTCTTTCTCTCGTCGATGGTCTTCGCGATCGCCATCGCGGCGATCTATGCATACGCGACGCGCGACGTCGTCGGGACGGCGTTTCTCGGTTTCATGGCGCTCGCACTCGTCGTGCTCGCGGGATACGTCATCGTCTCCGAACGAGAAGCGGACCTCGCGAGCGATCGGGCGGACGCGACGCCCGCCGAATCCGCCGGCGAGAATCTGGGCGTCTTCGCGCTCGAAAGCTACTGGCCGATCCTCGCCGCCGTCGCGATCGCGATCATCCTGCCCGCGACCGTTTTCTTGCCGGGCGTCTCGGGGATCTTCGTCGTCTTCGGGTTCGGGCTGCTCGTCTTCGCACTCCGCTTCATGATCCGCGAGAGCACGTAATGGGACGGGCGTCGCAACGCTCGCATCCGCTGGGCTCGCAGCCGCTCGGCGCGCACCGTTCGTCGCGCGATCTCTCGCTGCGCACGCATCCGCTCGTCTTCGGCGTCGTCGTCTTCCTCGCGTCGGAATTGATGTTTTTCGGCGGGATGATCACGTCGTACTTCGTGCTGCGCGGCATCGCGCCCGTGTGGCCGCCGCCGGGTGCGACGCTCGACACGGCCGGAGCCGCGTTCGGCACGGCGTTCCTCGCGCTCTCGAGCGGCACGATGCTCTTCACGACGCACGAACTCGCGGCGGGACGGATCGCACGCGCGCGCATCTGGCTCGCGCTGACGATCGTGCTCGGCACCGCATTCGAGCTGCTCACGATTCACGGCTGGATAGGCCTGCCGTTCCGCATCTCTACGAACGCCTACGGTTCGCTCGTCTTCATGATGACGGGCTTTCACGCGCTCCACGTCGCGGCCGGCGTCGTCATGCTGCTCGCACTCTTCGCAGGCCTGCGCATGACCGCGTTCGAGCGCGATCGCCGCGCGGGCGTCGAGGCGATCGGCTTCTACTGGCATTTCGTCTTCGTCGTGTGGGTGCTCATCTGGGGAACGATCTATGTCATCCGCTGATCCGAGGCAACGCATCGCATGAAAAAGCAAGAGATCGTCGTCGCGGGTTTACTCTCGCTCGTCGTCGCCGCGAGCGTCGGATTCGCCGTCGCCTATGCGTTCGGCGCGCAAACGCAACTCGAGGGGTTCTGCCTGTTCGTCGCGTTCGCATCGCTCGCCGCGGCCCTCGTGGTGTGGGAGCATCAACTGATGCCGCGCACGGAGTCGATCGAGCAGAATCCGCCGAAGCGTTCGCGCGTCGAGACGGTCCGCGACGCGCAGGACACGTTCTCGCAGGGCATGGCGGACGTCGTCGGCCGCCGGCCGTGGCTGTTGCGATATCTGTACGGCGCGATCGGCGCGCTCGGCATCTCCGCGCTCTTTCCGTTGCGCTCGCTCACGAAGAATCTCGGCTCCGATCTGCAGCACACGGCGTGGCGCGACGGCGTGCGCCTCGTGCGCGTCGACGGCACTCCCGTGAGGGCATCGGATATCGAGGTCGATTCGATCGTCACCGTCTTCCCCGAAGGCCGCACGGGCCCCGACGATGCGAATGCGATGGCGAACGCCGCGACGATGCTCGTGCGCGTGCCGCCCGAAGAATTGCGGCTCCCCGCCGACCGTGCGACCTGGGCGCCGGGCGGCCTCATCGCGCTCTCGAAGGTCTGCACGCACGCCGGCTGCCCCGTCGCGCTCTATCGTGCGAGATCGCGCGAGCTCTTCTGCCCGTGCCATCAATCGACGTTCGACGTGCTGCGAGGCGGCGTACGCACCTTCGGCCCGGCGGTTCGCTCGTTACCGCAGCTCCCGATCGCGATCGCCGCGGACGGAACGCTCGTCGCGCGCGGTGATTTCCCCGAGCCCGTCGGCCCGGGCTACTGGGAGCGCGCGTGATCGTCCGCGCGGTCATCGGCTATCTCGACGCGCGTCTGGGATCGGCCGAATTCACGAAGAAGGCGCTGCGAAAAGTTTTTCCCGATCACTGGTCGTTCATGCTCGGCGAGATCTGCCTGTACATGTTCGCGATCTTGCTCGCGACCGGCACGTACCTCGCGTTCTTCTTCAACGATTCCGACCGTCACATCGTCTATCACGGCCCGTATCCGCCGCTGCTCGGGCGGCTCGTACCGGCGTCGTACGCGTCGGTTCTCGATCTCTCGTTCGTCGCGCCGGACGGACTGCTGATCCGGCAGATGCATCACTGGGCGTGCGACGTGTTCGTCGCGGCGATCGTCGCGCACATGTGCCGCATCTTCTTCACGGGCGCGTTTCGCCGGCCGCGCGAGATGAATTGGGTGTTCGGCTTCACGCTCTTCATCTTGGCGCTGGGATCGGGCTTCACGGGCTACTCGCTGCCGGGCGATCTGCTCTCGGGTGCGGGCCTGCGCATCGCATACTCGGTCGCGGAATCGATCCCGGTCATCGGCACGTGGATCGCCTTCGGCTTTTTCGGCGGCAGTTTTCCGACCGACGTGACGACGCAGCGGCTGTACATCGTCCACGTGTTCGTGCTGCCGGCGATCATCGTCGGGGCGCTCGCACTGCACCTCGGCATGCTCTGGCGCCAGCATCACGCGCAATTTCCGGGCCCGCGCCGCACGAACACGAACGTCGTCGGCTCGGCGCTGTTTCCGTATTACGCGATGAAATCGCTCGGGCTCTTCTCGGCATCGATCGCCGTCATCGCGTTTCTCGCCGCGTTCTTCACGATCAATCCGATCTGGGTCTACGGGCCGTTCGATCCATGGACGGTCGCCTCACCCTCGGCTCCGGATTGGTACGTCGCGTGGCTCGATGGGGCGCTGCGCCTCGGGCCCGCGTGGGCGATCCACCTCTGGGGTCATACGATCCCGCCGCTCTTCTTCTCGGCCGTCCTTCCGCCGGCCGTGATCTTCGGCGGGATCTTCGCGTGGCCGTGGATCGAGAAGCGTTTTACGACGACGAACGACGTCGAGCACAACCTGCTCGACAAACCGTTCGACGCGCCGTGGCGCCTCGGGCTCGGCACCGCGGTCATGACGTTCGGCACGGTGCTCGGGTTCGCATCGAGCGACGACGTTCAGGCGAAGTATCTGCACGTTCCCATCGAGACGCTGATGCCGATCTATCGCGGCTGTGCGTTCGTCTTGCCGATCGCGTTCGGGCTCATCGCGGTCTCGATCGGCAACGAATTACGGGCGCGCTTCGCTTCGAACGCGGGTCTGAATCAGGTTCGGCGAGCGACGCTCGTTCGCAACGCCGAGGGTGGCTTCGATGACGAACCGCAGCAGACGCCCGCGTAGCTCGCGCGCGCTCGCGGCGCTGGCCGTGGCCGCGCTTGCGGCCGCGCTCGGCGTCTCGGCGTCCGGCGCACAATCCGCGCCGGACGTTCATCCCCTCGT
>CAZZYZ010000135.1:0-7303 GCA_964658425.1 Vulcanimicrobiota bacterium
CCCGTTTCGGACGCGTGCGCCGCACGTTAGCGTCGCGCTTCCGTTATCTCGTTCTGAGCACTACGGTTACGGGCGCATGGATGAATGAGGAAATCTCGGCACGCGGTTCCGGCCGCGATCCATTCCGGTTCGGCGACGACGAGCACGAGCTTCCGCAATGCGATTCGCTGCGCTCGCGCGCGTCGCTCGAAGATCCTTTGGGATAAACGCGGGCGGGAGCTCCATGGCTGGTTCTTCGGAACGAAGACGTTCCGGGCCATGATCGGCAAGGATGGGATAATTCGGTCTTCCCGAGTTCGCTCGCGGCGAACCCGGCGCTGAGTTTGCGAACGGCGGATGCGTTTCTGCAATCGCTCGTCGACGAGCGTGGCGATTCGAACCGCATGCACGACCATGACGGAGATGCAGCGTGATCGCGCAGGCCGAGTGGCTGCTCATCGGAGCCGTCGCAGCCGTCGGCGTGTTGCACACCGTCGTCCCAGATCATTGGGTCCCGATCACGCTCATCGCCCGGCAACAGGGGTGGCGTAAGCGAAGGTGGCCAAAGCCGCGCTCGTTGCCGGGACCGGTCACCCCGTTTCGACGCTGCCCATCGGCCCCGTCGTGTGGATCGCCGGCGTTGCCTTCGCAACGAGATTCGGGAATCTCGTCTCCATCGTGTCGAGCATTGCGCTCATCGCATTCGGTGCGTGGATCGCGTTTTCGTCGCTGCGCGAATTGCGAACGGGCGACGGTCACGGGGACGTTGATAGCCACGACCGTGCCAATGAAGCGATTCTCGGTCCGAACGGCGACGATCGCGACGGACCACGATCTCATCAGCATCACGAGGACGAGCACGCTGAAGACGAAAGCGAAAGGAACGACGAGGGGCTTCGGAGCCGAGCCGGGACCGCCATCTCAGAGAAGCACACGCATGCGCATCGCCACGCCGGCTCAATGAGCCACTTCCGCCTGCACGATCATGGTCCGGATACGTGGCACCGCGACGAGGTCTATTCCGTCTCACCCCGGAGCACGAACACGAGCACGGACGCTAGCCGAAACGCTCGGTGCGCACGACGTTAGTGCTCATTCTCGGTTCCTAGCCGATGGTCGAGGGGATCCCGGCGTTCTTCGCCGCGGGGAAATACGGCCCGCGTCTCATCGCGGTGTGTCCGTCGCGTTCGCACTCGCGACGAGCAGCACGTACGTTATGCTTTGCGTCGCGTCGCTAGCCGGGTTGCAGAATGTTCGTTGTGGTTCGCTCGAACGATACGGCGAGGTGCTCAGCGGTGCGTTCATCGCGCTCGTCGAATTCCTCTTTATGTTTTCCCGGTACTTTAAAACGGCGTAGCGCTCTACGAGGATTGGAGGGACGCAGCGCGCAGCAACCTTTCACGAACTAGACTTGCGCAAAGACTCGCGGACGCGCATCTAGTGTGATGACCGTCGTGAATTGCGGCTTCGGACCGCCCATTCCGGCGATGCCGGTCGGCATGCCGGGAATCGCAATACCGCGCGTTCTCGGACGGTCCCGTAACAGGCGAGCCACGACGTCCATCGGCACGTGGCCTTCGATCAGGTAGCCGTCGATTTGCGTGGTATGACATCCGGCCGTCGCTTCGGTAAGGCCGAAGCGGCGTAAGCGCTCGGAGCGATCGAGGTCATGGAGCTCGACCGTGTATCCTGCCGCACGTGCGAGCCCGACCCAGCTCTCGCAGCAGCCGCAGCCGCTGTCGCGAGTCGTCGTCATGTGGCCGCGGGATGCGGCCGCGCCAAATAATGGAATCGCCGCTGCGATCGCAAGAGCTAGGAAAGAGGGACGGTTCAAATGGAGGCTCCTTCGTCTACGCAGTTTCTGACGCCGGGCGACGACTCGTCGTGACGTACGACGTCATCTTCGCATTCGGGTTCGTGCGAGCCGCACGATAGAGAACGTGCGGGAGGCGCGCCTTCCAAGGACGGATGTTCGAAGTCGGCGGCGAGGTCGCGCGTGATGCCGAGGCGTCTCATGAGCTGCTGCAAAGGCGTGTAAAATTGCCGCAGTGCTCGCGACCACCTCGTTCTTGCCGAGTTTTTCAAAAGCGAAGTGTAGCGCGGCAGCGGCGCCCTCGGTCGCATAGACCGCGTCCCAGTAATCAGGACGTAGACGCCAGCAGACCTCGAGCGCCGGCGTGAAGGCCCCTTCGAACGGGACCATTTGCAGCGCGATCAAGCCGACAACCGGCGCAACATCGCTCACCTCGACGAACCCACCAGCCGTAGCCGTTCCCTTCGAGCCTCGCTTCGAGTATGTCGGCATCCGCCAGCGCCGTTTCGAGCGACGGTGCCTTGGCGCTAATTTCGGGGAGCGACGGCCGGTAAAGCGCAGCGATACAGCGAGCCGGGCCACGCTCGCCGCCACGTCCGCCATCGAACTCGAGTTAGGCCGTTGCCGACTGCGCTCGTTTCGTTTCGGGCATCGCGGCTGCGAAGAGGACGAGCGCGGCCGCGGCAATACCGGCGAGTGCGAGGAAGCCCGCTTGGAAGCCGAACTTCTGGACGACGAAGCCGGCGATGAGATTGCTGAGCGCGCCGCCGAGACCGAAGCCCGTGATCGCGATGCCCTGCAGAAAGTTAAAGCGTCCCGTTCCCTTCGCGATGTCGGCGACGATCAACAGCCAGATGACGTTGTAGACGCCCGCGCCGAGACCGTCGAGCGCTTGAACGGCGACGAGTACGTTCGGGCTCGCTTTTCCCACGACGGCGAAGAGGACGCCGCGCGCGACGAGCGCGCACATCGCGAACGCGAAGACGGGTTTGCGACCGAGCGCGTCCGCAACGCTTGACGTGAGGACCGCGGCCCCGATCATCACGATCTGCGCGGCGACGATCCCGGCGGAGAGATAGAGCGACGCGCCCGATTTACCGCCATGCGGCAGAATCTCGCCTAGCAGGACGAGCATCGCGGCATTCGCGAGATTCCACAGAAAGAGCACGACGACGAACACGACGATGCGCCGATCGCGACACGCGGCCGCGAGCATCTTCGAGAAGGGCGGCAACGCTTTGCGTGTGTCTCCCTTCTTCTCGGGCGCTTCGCGAGCGCGATCGTCATCGATATCGCTCTTCTCTATCGATAACGCGAAGAACGCGGTGAGCGCGCCGAGTGCGAAGATGAGATAGAAAATCCACGAGAGCTGCGCGAAGTAGCCGAGCGCGCCCGCGACGACGGCGAAGAACACGTTCCCCGTTGCGTTGATCGCTTGATTGCGGCCCTGCCGTTTCGCGAGCGCGGCGCTTCCGACCATGCCGAGCGAGATCGCGGCGATCCCCGGCGGCACGAATGCGAACGCGCCTCCGATGATGATTTGCGTCGTGACGATCGGCCACAGCGTCGGAATGAGCGCGAGAGCGATCGCGCCGACGCCGCCGATGCAGGCGGCGATCGCGAGCAGCGTGCGTTTGAACGTCGCCGCATCGATGATCGCGCCCGCCGGCGTCTGCGCGAGGACCGTCGCGAAGCCGGCGGCGGACGTCGCGATGCCGATGCTCGCCGCATCGAAGTGCCGCACACCGACGAGATAGATCGCGAGATAGGGACCGACGCCCGTTTGGATATCGGCGAACGTGAAGTTGAGCGCATCGAGTGCACGCAGACTTCGCGCGCTCGGACTCACCAGGGATGCCCGTTATCGTTCGGTCCGAGCCGCGTGCCGACGATTCCCTTCGCCTCGTATGCGCCGATCGTGCCGTCCTTATCGCGCGCAGGCTGTTCGCTCGCTTCGTAGCGGCCCTCACGATCGACGAGGATCTCGATCGTCTCGGCATCGCGAGCATCGCCCGCCCGGGCGTGAACGCATAGACGATGCGGGCCGTCGTCGAGCGACGATGCATCGAGTGATGCGATCCATTCGGCGGGCTCGGAACCGCGCAGCATCGGCTGTTGCGGTTCGTCGTCGATTGCGTAGCTCACCATCGCCGCCGTTCGCGCGCCCCACACGCGCGCGCGAATCGCGATGCGCCCGCGAACGACCTGATCGTGCCGCTCGGGATCGATGATGAGCCGGCGGTCGGCGGGAGACGTGATGAGCACGAGCGGCCATGGATCGGCGAGCGCCTTAAAGCGCCAACTGACGACGCCGTCATCGACGGAGGTCAGCGAGAAGCCGACCGGGCCCTCCTCGATCTGGCCCGTCGAGCGCGTCGCGGCGTAGACGGTGTGACCATCGTTCGCGAGCTCGTTGTAATGGGTGTGGCCCATGTCGACGAGGAGGACACGATGCTCCGCGATGAGGCGCGTCAGCTCGGCTGCGGCCGGACCGAATTCGCTCGGATAGGCATGTGCGAAGAGTACGATGGGCTCGCCCGCGACGCGGGCCGTCACGAACGTCGCGCGCAGCCACGCCAGTTGGGCGGGTCCGAGCGCGATCTCTTCCTTGCGGCGCCCATCGAGCGAATTGACGAAGACGCACCGATAGCCGTTGATCGCTTTCGAACGATAGAGCTCGGGCTCGAGCATCGAGCGATAATTTTCGAGCGAGCCGCTCGCGCGATCGTGATCGCCCGTTCGAATCTCGAGCGGGATGCGAAGGCCGTCGATCGCATCCCGAATGAGGCGATATTCCGCGATCGTCCCGTCATCGGCGTTGTCGCCCGGAAGGACGGCGAAATCGAGTTCGCCGTGCAAGCGGTCGTTCGCATCGGCGATCAGTGCGACGAAATCGCGATAGTTTTGTCGCTCGCTCGTCGTGATGTGAAGATCGCCGAAGTGGAGGTACGCGAGCGCCCGCCGCGCGGAGGCGGTCATCCTAATGGCCGGGCTTGGGACGCGGCGGCGCGGGAGCGAGCGGCTGCGGGCCGGCGGGCCCGATGAGCGCGAGCATGCGCCGATAAACGTCCTCGGTCGCATCGGTGACGGCCATCGGATCGCTTTTCGGAAACTCCGCGTAATTCAGAACGGCGAGGGTCAACTCGATCGCGAGCTCGCGCTCCTTGGGTCCGGATTCGTTCGGGCCATGTTTGGGGCCGTGCTTGTCGTCCGGTTTTCCGGGCTTGGGCGGTTTCGGGGGCTTCTTGTCGTCGTGATCGTTCATGCGGTTGTCCTTTCGAGATGCGGTGCCGGGCGCGGGCCCGGGCACATCTTTTCTGTGCAAGGCACGTGCCAAACGACGCGCAGCCACCTAAAAGCGGGCGATCAGCGTAACGCCCGCGATCATCAGGACCGCGCCGATCGCGCGAAAGACGTTCATCGGATGGTGCGGGATGTTCGCGATGCCGAACTGATCGATCGCGAGCGAGGCGATGAGATTCGCGGCGATCGTCAGGCCGTTGAACGGGCCGGCGCCGATCTTTTGCACGAAGATCAGCCCGGCAAACACGGCGACGGCGCCGGTGATGCCGCCGAGCGGGGCCCACCACGGCATGGCGGCCACGTCGCTCCCGCTCGGCAGCGGCTTCATCTGCGTCGCGAAGACGACCGCGAGCACGGCCACGACCGGCACGAACGACACGATGCTCGCGAGCCACGGATTGACGAGCGACTTATTGAGTTGGCCGTTCATCGCCGCGCCGAGCGCCTGCAGGCAGCCGGCGAAGATGATGAACGGGTAGAGCAGACTCGAGCTCATGGGACCTCCGTGACGATGGTGTCGGTACGGCTCCATCGTGCAATCTCCGTGCCAACGAGCCTTGGCACGCGCCTTGCAGAAAGGCGCACGATCCCCACTCGCCCGACTGCACGAGGCCGCCATCTCCGACGCGCACGCCCCACACATCGACCACACGATCGCCATCTGGGCGATCTGCCTCGTCGCGATCGTCGGCGTCCTCATGCGGCCGTTCAAGATCCCGGAGTGGATCTGGGCGCTGGGCGGCGCGGTCGTCGTCGCGGCGACGCAGCTGCTGCCGCTCGCGGGCGTCCTCGCCGCCGTCGGGAAGGGCACCGACGTCTACCTCTTCCTGGCCGGCATGATGGTGCTCGCCGAGATGGCGCGCCGCGAAGGGGTCTTCGACTGGATCGCGAGCCTCGCCGTGCGCGCGAGCGGCGGATCGCGCAAGCGACTCTTCGCGCTCGTGTACGGCGTCGGCATCGTCGTCACGACGGTCCTCTCGAACGACGCGACGGCCGTCGTGCTGACGCCGGCGGTCGCGGCGGCCGTGCGAGCGGCGAAGGTCAAGCCGTTGCCCTATCTCTTCGCGTGCGCGCTGATCGCAAACGCCGCGAGCTTCGTCCTCCCGATCTCCAATCCGGCGAACCTCGTCGTCTTCTCGCAGGGGATCCCGCCGCTCGCGAAGTGGATCGCCGCCTTCGCGCTGCCCTCGCTCTTCTCGATCGCGATTACGTATGGCGTGCTGCTGCTGCTCTTTCGGCAGGACCTCGACGGACGCGTCGAGGGCGAAATCGAGAAGAACGAACTCGCGCTCGGGGGACGGATCGCGCTCGGCGGCATCGGCCTTACGGCGATCGCGCTCGTGACGGCCTCGGCCTTCGGCATCAATCTCGGCACCGTCACCGCGATCGCGGGCGGCCTCGTTTATTCGGCGGTCGCGCTCGTCGACCGCAAAGCCGCGCTGCCCGCGCTGCGCTCGATCTCGTGGACCGTGCTGCTGCTCGTCGCGGGGCTGTTCGTGCTCGTCTCGGCGGTCGAAGAGACGGGACTCTTGACGTGGACGAAGCTCGCGGCGACCGAGGCCTCGCGCTTCCCGGCACCGCTCGCCGTCCTCGCCGCGGCATTCGCGACGGGCATCGGTTCGAACCTCATGAACAACTTGCCGGCGGGGCTCATCGCGGGAACGACGGTCGCCGCCGCGCACGTCGGCGACGCGTTTCGAAGCGCGGTCGCGATCGGCATCGATCTCGGGCCCAATCTCTCGGTGACGGGTTCGCTCGCGACGATTCTGTGGCTGCTCGCACTGCGTCGCGAGAAGATCGAGATCGATGCGTGGCAGTTTCTGCGCGTCGGCGTGGTCGCGATGCCGGCGGCGATGATCGCCGCCGTCGAGAGCTTGTTGATCACGGTGCGCTGACGATTCGGCATGACGTTTGCAGAAGCGCCGGCGATGCCTATTCGGGATGCTCGTGCGGCGTGCGCGGTCGTCGCGGCCGTAGCGTTCGTTTCGGTGAGCGGCGGCCGCACGATCGCCGCTCCGCCTGCCCCAAAACGACTGATCCCCGACCGAACGGCCGTTCGCGATCACGAGACTCGGGTTGGAGATCGATTCGCGCCGTTGACGATCGGGCCCAAGGCGGATCGGCGGCTCGAAAGCGCCGCTCGGGGGCGGCGATGAATGGGCCGCGTCTCGCCGTCGCGACGCGGCTCGACGTTCGCGCGCGGCTCGA
>CAZZYZ010000135.1:7313-8527 GCA_964658425.1 Vulcanimicrobiota bacterium
GACGTCTACGCGCGGCTGCTTCCACTCGATGCCGGCGCCCTCGACGACGCCCTCGCAGCGGAGATTCGCGAGAATCCGTTCCTCGCATTCGGCGCCGAGCGTTCGATCGCGGCAACCCGAGATATTTCGGACGACGTGCCGTTCGCGAGCCGCACGAGCCTCGCCGATCATCTCGAAGCGCAGCTCCTCTGCACGCACGTGCCCGCGGCCGTCCGGCGTGCCGCACGTGCCGTCATCGGCAGCCTCGATCGCGACGGCTATTGCCGCGAGACGGCGACGGTGATCGCGGCGATCGCGCGCTGCGACGCGGATGACGCTGCGGCGGGCCGCGCGCTCGTACAGTCGTTCGATCCGCTCGGCGTGGCGGCACGCGATCTCGGCGAACGCTTCGCCTTGCAACTCGACGCCGATGCGAGCGACGACGATGCGCGCACGGTGGCTCGCGAACTCGATGCGGTCGCTCACGAAGGCGCGGCGGCGTTCGCGAAACGCACCCGAGTGCCGTACGAACGCATCCGCACGGCGATCGATCGACTCGCCGAACTCGACGCCCGACCGACGCGCGATTTCGATCCCGCCGCAACGTACGTTCGGCCGGACTTGGCGATCGCTCGCGAGGCGGACGGCTGGCGCGCGCGCCTCGATCCCGCTTCGATCCCGGACGTGCGTTTCGTTTCGCTCGCGAGCAGCGGCGGCGATTCGCACGCGATGCGCGATGCGCGTGCTCGCGCGCGACGTTTTGTGGATGCCCTCGAGCGTCGGGCGCAAACGCTCGCGGCGCTCGGCGATGCGCTCGTCGCGCATCAAACGAGATTCTTGGACGCGGGCGGAGCGCCCGCGACGCTCGAGCCGCTCACGGGCCGGACGCTCGCCCGCGAGATCGGCTGCGCCGAATCGACGATTAGCCGCGCGCTCTCCAATCGCTACGCGCGCACGCCGTTCGGAACGCTGCCGCTGCGCGCGTTCCTCGCGATCGCACCGCGCGCGACCTCGACGCTGACGACGCACGAGATCGTGCGTCGCCTGGGCGAGATCATCGCCGCCGAACGCGAGCCGCTCTCCGACCGCGAGCTCGCGCACCGGCTCGCGCTCGGCGGTATCCGCGTCGCGCGACGAACCGTCGCGAAGTATCGCGGGTCGCTGGAGATTCCATCGACGCGCTCGCGCGGTACCGCGCGGCGTTCTTCGATCGCGACCACGCGGGCCTCGACCGG
>CAZZYZ010000136.1:0-8461 GCA_964658425.1 Vulcanimicrobiota bacterium
GCGACAGCGGCTTCGGCGCGCCGATGTAGATGCGCCGGGCGCGACGGCGCGGCGTCTCGCTCGCCTTCGCCGGAACGACGGACGCGATGGAATCGGAATTGCGCGCGAACGGCGCGCTCGCGAAGACCGAACCGCGGTACGTCGATCTCGACGCCGCACTCGAAGCACACGAACGGTTGCTGCTGGCGGGCGCGACGGCGCGTGCGGCTCCCGTCGCCGGTGGAATTCCGAACGAAACGACGGGCGTTCGCGGCGCGGGCGTCGCCGGATTTGCGGAGTCGCTGCTGCCGTTCGTGGAGACGCTCGCGCTCATGGACGGGATGAAGCTTTTCGCGTACGGCGACGTTCCGGACGCCATGTACGTCATCGTTTCGGGGACGCTCGCCGTGTCGTGCGACGGCGTACGTTTACGTACGCTCGTTGCAGGCGCCCTCGTCGGCGAGATGGGGTTCTACACGGACGAACCGCGCAGCGCCGACGTGATCGCACTCGACGCGGTTCGCGTCGAACGGATCTCGCGCGAATCGTTCGCACGTCTCGAACGCGACGCGCCGGATCTGCTGACCTCCTTGCATCGCGAGATCGTGCGGCTCCAAGCCGAGCGTCTGCGATCGGCGAACGCGGAGACGCTCGCGCTACACGTATGAGGCGAGCGCCGCGCGCGAGAGGTCGGCCAGCTCGCTCGAATCGAGCGCCACGGCCATCTCGCTCGCACGGCGCAGCGCATCGACGTTGGGATTCGCGAGGAAACGCGAGACCAGGCGTTCGCGCAGTGCAGACGCGATCGGGGCGAGCGTTCGTTCTTCGCGAACCTCGAGGCCTTCGACGAAGCCGAGGAGACGGGCGGCGCGTGCGTCGTCGCCGGCATCGCTTGCGAAGAGCGCGGCGGCGAGCAGCGCGGCCGCAGGGATCTCGACGTGCGCTCGCGTCGCGCGTTCGACGACCGCGCTCGTGCGCTCGCGCGCTTCGGCGAGATCGCCTTCGAGATACGCGCATGCGGCGACGTCGGCGAGCGTCTCCGCGAGCCCGACGGGGAGCGCGAATCGCTCGTTGATCGCCGCCGCTTCGAGTGCGAACGCGCGTGCGGCGCGCACGTCGCCCGCCGCGAATTCGGCTTGCGTCTGCGACTGTGCGATGGTCGCGATCCCGGGTTCCTCACCGAGCACCGCGAAGCCGGCGCGGGCGCGCGCGAACCATTCCCGCGCCGCGGCGATATCGCCGTCTCCCGCGAGGATGGTCGCGTAGTTCGTGAGCTCGTTCGCGTAGCCGAGCGTCTTCTCGCGGCCGTCGCGCGCGTACGCCGCGAGGTTGCGCTCGCTGACCTCGCGCGCTTCGCGCGTCCGGCCCTCCAACAGCAGCGAGAGCCCGAGGCCGCCGAGGCTGTACGAGAGCCGCGCGTACGGCGCGATCGCGACGCCGGCTTCGACGAGCGGCGTGAGGATCTCGACCGAGCGCGCGTAGGCGGCCGTCCCGCGACGGCCCGGCGTATAACTTCCGGCGAGTCCGTAGAGGCCGCCTGCGAGGACGGGTTCGGCCGTGTGATCGAGCCGTGCGAGGATGCGCTCCGTCCAGGCGAGCCCTTCGCGCGGCGCGCGATACCACCAATATCCGCACAACCCGCGCAGCGCGATGCGCGCGGCGAGCTCGCTCCTGCCGCTTTCCAGAGACCACGTCAGCGCCGCGCGCGCGTTGTCGAGTTCGGCTTCGACCTCGGCGAGCCACGCCGGGCTGCCGTCGTACGACGAATGCATGCGATCGCAAAACGCGGCGACCCACGTCGCGTGCCGATAGGCGACGAGCTCGCGTTCGCCGCTCGCCTCGAGTTTCTCCAGGACGTACGCGCGCGTCGTTTCGAGCAGTCGGCTGCGCGGATCGCGCGCGTCCAGATCCGTCGCGATCAGCGATTTATCGACGAGCGATCCGATCGCGTCGAGGACCTCGAGCGCGTCGAACGCGTCGTCCGCGCAGACGCGTTCCGCGGCGTCGAGCGTCCAGCCGCCGGCGAAGAGCGCCGCGCGGCGGAGCATCGTCTTATCGCGCTCGGAGAGCAGATCCCAGCTCCAGTCCATCAGGGCGCGCATCGTGCGCTGCCGCGGGAGCGCCGTGCGATTACCGCCCGTGAGCACGCGAAACCGTTCGTCGAGCCGGCGCGCGAGGTTCGCGACGCTGAGCACGGTGACGCGCGCGGCGGCGAGCTCGATCGCGAGCGCGATGCCGTCGAGTCTACGCACGATGTCGCCGACGATCGGCGCCGTCTCGTCGGTGAGCGCGAAGCGCGCGTCCGCGGCTCGCGCGCGCGCGACGAAGAGCGCGATCGCTCCGTAGCGATCCGCGTCCGCGGCGAGAAGCGCGACGCCTTCCGGCGGCACGTCGAGCGATGCGATTCGAACGACGCGTTCGCCCGAGAGCCGTAACGGCTCGCGCGACGTCGCGAGGATCGTGACGTTCGGCGCCGCGTGCAGGATCGTTTCGACGACGCTCGCGACGCCCGCGATGAGATGCTCGCAATTGTCGACGACGAGCAGCATCGTCGACGAGCGTAGCCGGCGTACGAGCGACTCCGTCGCGGTCCGGCCGACGTCCGGCGCGACCTCCAGGACCGCGCAGATCGCATCGCCGACCAAGGCATCGCTCGCGAGCGGCGCGAGGTCAACGAACCACGCGCCTTCGCGCATCGCTTCGAGGACGTCGGCCGCGGCTTGCTGCGCGACGCGCGTCTTCCCGATACCGCCCGGGCCGAGCAGCGTCACGAGCCGCTCCGTGCCGAGCAGCGTGACGACCTCGCGAATGGTCTCGTCGCGCCCGAGCAGCGGCGTGAGGTAGAGCGAGAGGTTGTTCCGCAAGACGCTGAGCGACCGGAGCGCCGGGAACTCCGTCTGCAGATCCGGAGCGACGAGTTGGAAGACGCGCTCGGGCTGCGCGAGATCCTTGAGCCGGTGTTCACCGAGATCGCGCAGCGTCACGTCGCGCGCGAGCGCGCCGTGCACCATCTCCGCCGCAACGTTCGAGAGAACGATCTGTCCGCCGTGACCGACGGCGACGAGCCGCGCGACGCGATTGAGCGGCGGTCCGAAATAATCGCCGTCCCGTTCGTCGGCCGTACCGAGATGGATCGCCATGCGGATCCGCAAACCGTCGACCGCGGCGAAGTCGACGACGGCAAGCGCGCGCTGGGCCTGCAGCGCGCTCGCGACCGCTTCTTCGGGACGCGCGAACGCGGCGCAGAACGCGTCGCCGATCGTTTTGAAGACGTGGCCCCCATGCGCCGCGATCGCCGCTCGCACGATCTCGTCGTGCGCGCGCACCGCGTCGCGCATCGCGTCCGGGAACCGCTCCCAACGCGTCGTGCTGCCCTCGATATCGGAGAATACGAAGGTGACCGTGCCCGTCGGCAGCGACGGTTCGGCATCCGAGACGCGACGGGCGGCCGGCGACTCCATATGCCGCCATTCGCTTTTGTGCGGCCGGAGCTTGCGCGAAAGCGAGCGATTTTTACCGCGATGCGCGCGAGAGTGCGTACGCGCGCGCGGCGCCGCCTACGGTGCCGGCGGTGGCTGCAATCGTTGAACGAACGCGATCGCATCGACGCTCAGCGACGAGACGCCGTTGATCGCAAACGAATAGGAGCTCGCCGTCGCGTCGTCGACCGGCGCGAGCGAGATCGCAGCCGCGCTCCCAGCGATCGGCTCCATCGTGCCGATGAAATCCTTGCCGATCGAGGTCGCGACCGTGACGCGCTGTCCGAAGAGCGGCTTGAGCCCCGCGATGTCCATGTTGCCTCCCAAAAAAGTGAAGCGGCATCGCTCGCTGGAACCGCCTTCCCGTAAGCTCGATTGCCGTTTCGGGAGTGTTCGATGCCGACGAAGTCCTTACCCCAACCGCCGTACAGTCGGCACGCGATGGCATACGTGCTCGCCGGAGGTCGCGGCTCGCGACTCATGGAGCTCACCGATAAGCGCGCGAAGCCGGCCGTCTTCTTCGGCGGTAAAGCGCGGATCATCGATTTCGCGCTCTCCAATGCGCTGAACTCGGGCATCCGGCACATCGCCGTCGCGACGCAATACAAGGCGCACAGTCTCATCCGCCATCTGCAGCGCGGTTGGAATTTCTTGCGCCCCGAACGCAACGAGAGCTTCGACATTTTACCGGCGAGTCAGCGCGTCGACGAATTGCAGTGGTATGCCGGTACGGCCGATGCGGTCTATCAGAACATCGACATCATCCGCAGCTACGGGCCGAAATACATCGTTCTGCTCGCGGGCGATCACATCTACAAGATGGATTACGAGCCGATGCTCGTGCAGCACGTGGAATCGGGTGCCGACGTCTCGATCGGTTGCGTCGAAGTGCCGCGCATCGAAGCGAGCGCGTTCGGCGTCGTGCACGTCGATGCGAACGACCGCGTCATCTCGTTTCTCGAGAAGCCGAAAGACCCGCCCGGGATGCCCGACAAACCCGACATGGCGTTCGCGAGCATGGGCATCTACGTCTTCGAAACGGAGTTCCTGATGGCCGCGCTCGAAGCGGATGCGGCCGATCCGAATTCGAGCCGCGACTTCGGCAAAGATATCATCCCGCGCATCGTCGCGTCGGGCGGCGCGATCGCACATCGCTTCGAGCGTTCGTGCGTCCGTTCGAATACCGAATCCGAAGCGTATTGGCGCGACGTCGGGACGCTCGACGCGTTTTGGGAAGCGCACGTCGATCTCACGGATTTCGTCCCCGCGCTCGATCTCTACGATCGCGATTGGCCGATCACGACCTATCAGGAAGTCGTGCCGCCCGCGAAGTTCGTGCACGATGAGGACGGCCGGCGCGGCGAGGCGATCAGCTCGCTCATCTCCGGAGGCTGCCTCGTCTCGGGCGCGAGCGCGCATCGCTCGCTCATCTCGACGGGCGTCATCCTGCACTCGTATGCGAAGATCGACGGCGCCGTCGTGTTGCCGTACGTCGACGTCGCGCGGTCCGCGCGGCTCTCGAACGTGATCATCGACCGCGGCGTGCGCGTCCCGAGCGGCCTCGTCGTCGGTGAAGATCCCGAGCTCGACGCGCGCCGCTTTCGGCGCACCGAACGCGGGATCTGCTTGATCACGCAATCGATGATCGATTCGCTCTAGGCGTGCCTTCGCTGCGCGTGCTCTCCGTCGTGTCGGAGATCTTTCCGCTCGTGAAGACGGGCGGGCTCGCCGACGTCGCGGGCGCGCTGCCGAAGGCGCTCGCGCGCGAAGGCGTCGCCGTCACGTCGCTCGTGCCGGGCTATCCCGCGGTGATCAAGCGCCTCGAATCGCGCGACGAAGTTCTCGCCTTCGACGATCTTTTCGGCGGTCCGGCGACGCTCGTCGCCGGGCGCGCCGCGGGGCTCGAACTGCTCGTACTCGATGCGCCGCATCTGTATGCGCGCGCGGGGAATCCGTATCTCGGGCCGGACGGGATCGACTGGCCCGATAACGCGCAGCGTTTCGCGGCACTCGGATTCGTCGCGAGCGAGATCGCCACGGGCGCGCTCGCGGGGTTTCGTCCCGGCATCGTGCACGTGCACGATTGGCAAGGCGGCCTCGCGCTTGCGTACCTCGCGCTGCACGAAGGGCGGCGGCCGGCGACGGTGATGACGATCCACAACCTCGCCTATCAGGGGACGTTCGCCGTATCGATGCTCGCGGAGCTGCGCTTACCCGCAGCGCTGTTCGCGGTCGACGGAATCGAGTATTACGGTCGCATCGGATTCCTCAAGGCCGGCTTGCAGTACGCGGACCGCATCACGACCGTCTCGCCGACGTATGCGCGCGAGATCCTCACGCCCGAGAACGGGATGGGTCTCGACGGGCTCTTGCGCCGCCGCGCGGACGTGCTCTCGGGGATCCTCAACGGGATCGATATCGAGGTCTGGGATCCCGCGCGCGATTCGCTCATTGCGGCGACGTACGACGGCGCATCGGATCCTACGCGCGCCGCAAACGTGACGGCGCTGCGCGAGGCGCTCGCGCTCGCGGACGATCCGAGCGCGCTGCTCGTCGGGGTCGTCAGTCGCCTGACCTCGCAGAAAGGTCTCGATCTGCTCTTCGAGGCGATCCCGGCGCTCGCCGCGACGGGCGTACAGATCGCGCTGCTCGGAGCGGGCGACGCCGTTCTGGAAGCGGCGTTCGCGCGCGCGCAGCGATCGTATCCCGGGCGCGTCGGCTGCCGCTTCGGCTACGACGAATCGATCGCACATCTGATCCAAGCGGGATCGGATGCGATCCTCGTTCCCTCGCGCTTCGAGCCCTGCGGCCTCACGCAGCTCTACGCGTTACGCTACGGCGCGATCCCGATCGTCGCCCGCGTCGGCGGCCTCGCGGATACGGTCATCGACGCGAACGAGATGGCGATCGACGCGGGCGTCGCGACGGGCATCGTCTTCGGACCGCCGTCGGTCGAGACGCTTCTCGCGGCGTTCGAGCGCGCGGCGCATGTCTTTGCCGATCGAGGCACGTTGTCGCGGATGCGCGAGAACGGGATGGCTGCGGACGTTTCCTGGAAGCGGCCTGCAGCCCGCTACGCTGCGCTCTATCGCGAGATCGGTTAGGCGGTCGCGTTCTCGGCTTCGGCTTTGCGCTTCTCGCGATCGAACGCGCCGCTCGTGCTCGGATTCGGACCTTCGCCTTTCGTGTAGGCGTGCAGAGCCTTCGTGTAGAGTTGATTCTGCTGGGCTTTCGTGAGCTCCGACCAGGGAAGGCTCATATCGGGCTTGGGCGGAGCGATTTTTTTCTTAGCGGCCATATCGGCTCGGTGCGGCAAGCGGCCCCGAATCTCCCTCGCGTCCGCTCGCCCGCGCGTTCGAACGGTTTCCTCCGATTGCTGCGATCGCCAAGTTCACCACGTTCGATTCGGGCCCGCGGTGGTACGTGGAACGTATGACGATGCGATACACGCGCCGAGGCTCGGGGAAACCGCTCTTACTCGTGCACGGCCTCGGAAGCGACCGTAACTCGTGGGAGACGATCGCGGGACCGCTCGTCGCCGAGCGCGAGGTGATCGCAATCGATCTGCCGGGGTTCGGGGAGACGCCGCCGCTCGTCGGCGAGGTCTCGATCGCCACGCTCGCGGACGCCGTCACGGCGTTCTTACGGGAGCTCGATCTGCTCGGGATCGATGCGGTCGGAAGCTCGATGGGCGCGCGACTGGTGCTCGAACTCGCGCGGCGCGGCGTCCTCGGAAACGTCGTCTCGCTCGACCCGGGCGGTTTCTGGCGCGGCTGGGAGCGAACGTTCTTCTCGCTATCGATCGAATTCTCGATCGCGCTGATCCGTGCGATCCAACCGATCGCGCCGTTCCTCACCGGTAACCCGCTGACGCGCTCGCTGCTCTTCGCGCAGTTTTCCGCGCACCCGTGGTCGCTCACGCAGCGTACGACGCTGCACGAACTACGCAGCTTCGCCGCGGCGCGATCGTTCGATCCGCTGATGAAAAGTTTGACGAACGGTCCCGAGCAAATCGGAACCGCATCGACGCCCGGCCGCATCGTCATCGGGTGGGGCCGTCAGGATCGGGTGTGTTTGCCGACGCAGGCGAAGCGCGTGCTCGCGGCGTTCCCCGCGGCGCGCGTACACTGGTTTTCGAAGTGCGGGCATTTCCCGATGTGGGATAGCCCCGAAGAGACGGTGCGCCTCGTGCTTACTGCGACGTCGTAGTTTTCGCGGACGACGCTGCGCGGGGAACTCGATTGCGAGGGTTCTGGTCGAAGGCGCGCATGAGTGCGTTCGTCGTCCTGTCTTTCGCGGGTGTCGGTCTCGAAGTATTCGTCGTCGCGTGGGTGACGTTCGTCGTTCTCGTTTTCGCGTTGCTCGCGGCGGCCGCGAACTATTTTTTTCTCAACGTCGCGCGATTCGACGATCACGTTCGTGAGATGACGATGCCGCTCGATCCCGAGGAGCGTCGACGCTTCTACGCGCTTTACGAGTCGCGGCATCCCAAGGACGCGGCGGTCGCGTGGTTCCTCGCCGTCGGGCTCGGCCCGATCGGGAGCAATCTGTATCGCACGCAGTGGTCGGCATTTTTCGCCGCGGTCGTATCGCTCAACGGGCTCGGTGTCTGGTGGGTCGAGTCGTGGTTCACGACACCCGGGCTCGTCATGATGAAGAATCGCGAGTATGCCGAGTGGGCGTCGATGATCGTCGCACGCGAGCGCGCCGCGAAGGGTCGCGACCTGCGCGGGGCGCCGCCGCCCGATGTGGTCTCCGACGCGCCGGTTTTGGCGGTCCGATGAACGGCGATCTCGTTTTCCTCGTCTTCGTCGCGCTCGTGCCGCCGCTCTGGTTCGCGATCGCTCTCGTCGGCCTGATCGCACGCAAGGCGCGAGCGCGGCCGTAGGGCTCCCGAAGGTTTCGACTCGGGCTGCGGCTTCGACCGAGGTCGCCGCGTCGGAGGCGATTGAAGGTCCTTCCGCGGGGGGCTCCGATGCGCCCGACGGGGCCGGCGCTCCGAG
>CAZZYZ010000137.1:0-8378 GCA_964658425.1 Vulcanimicrobiota bacterium
AGTCGAGCACGATCGCCGTGCAGCGCGGTTCGCGATCGACGAGCGGCCGCAGTGTCGCATCGATCGCGCTCGTCGATCCGAAGAAGAGATGACCTTGCAGGCGCACGACGCGGACGGCGTCGCCGAGCGCGTCGAGCGTCGCGCGCTCGGCGACGCCGCGTTCGACGCGGCTGCGCGCGTAGCGCAGCGTCGTCTCGCGCCGAACGACGGGGAAGCGACTCGCCGCCGAAACGAACGCGACGCACGCGAGCGCGAGCCCGGCGAAGAGCGCCGTTTCGAGCCCGAGGAGCGCCGTCGCGGCGACCATCGCTATCACGATCGCGGTTTCGCCGCGCGTCATCGCGCGCGATGCATCGATCAGATATTGCTCGACAAAGCGTAAGCCGTAAAAAGCGATGATCGCGGCGAAGACGGGTGGCGGAAGAAACGGCAGCACGGCCGCCGATACGAAGGTCGCCGCGAACGCGATCGCCGCGACGACGTACCCCGGGACGCGCGAGCCCGGCGCGAGTTTGTTCGCCCCGAGCGACGTCGGCAGCACGACCTGACTGCCGAAGCCGCCCGTCGCGGCAACGACGAGATTCGCCGCACCGAGGACGGCGAGGTCGCGGCCGGGCGATTCGTCGACGCCGGTCTCGAGTTCGAGGATCGAACCGTTGAGCATCGAGACGAGAACGATGACGATGACCACCCAGACGAACGCCGGCCACGCCGCCGCGATCGACGGCCAGTCGGCCGTCACGAGGTCGGCGGGCGTCATCAACGCGGGCGACGCCGCGGGCAGCCGCTCGAAGAACCACCCGCCCGCACGCGCCGCATCCGGCGCGACGCGCTCAAGCGCGAGCGCGAGCCACGTGCCCGCGACCGCACTCCCGACGGCGAGCGGAAATGCCGTCGGCGATTTCCAACGCGCGAACGCGAGACGCAGGCCGACCGTACAAACGATGGTCAACGCCACCGGGCCCGGCGGTCCGGCCATGCGGACCGCGCCGATCAAGAGCAGCCAGCCGGTTCCCGCGAGGAAGCCGGCCACGACGGGATAGGGCACGAAGCGAACCGCGCGCCCGAGGCGGGCCGCCGCGAGCGCGAGCATTACGAGGCCGGGCAACAGCGCCGTGAGCGCGAGGACGACGGCGACGTCGGCGCTACGAACGCCGCGCGATGCATCGTGCGCGACGACGGCCGCGAGCGCTGCTCCGGCGACGGCGGCGGCGTTGCCGGCCGGACCGCCGAGCGCCGACGGCAAGGAGTACGCGCGCGCCAAGATCAGCGAGACGACCGCGGTTGCGACGAGCGTGGAGGCGAGGATCGTCGGCAATAGCGAGCCGATCCGTCCGCCCGCGAGAAACGCCGCATACGCCGTCGCGTTGAGCAGCGTCGTCGCAGCCACGATCGCGCCGGCGCGCACCTCTCGACCGAGCACACCACGCACGACCGGTATCGAGCCCGTCATCGCAAGACCTCCGCGCGATACTTCGTGCACGTAGCATCGCGACGCCTCGCCGATCGATCGTTACGGTTTCGCGTCTTTCGGGGGACGAACGCCCGCGGGTAACTCCGCGCGCATGAACGACGCCATCTCGCGCAGATCGTTCGCGCGCGTTTCGGTCGCGCGCCAGACGAGCGCGATCGTGCGGCCCGCTCTCGCCTCGTCGAACGCGCGATAGGCGATCATGCCATGCATCGCCGTGTGCTCGGCTGCGGCGAGTAGCGGAATGACGGAGATGCCTTCGCCCGCCGCGATCATGTGCCGCAGCATCTCGAGCGAGCTCGCGTAGCGGCCCTGGTTCGACGACGAGCGGCCGGGCTCGCAGAGCGCGATCGTCTGATCGCGCAGGCAGTGACCGTCTTCCATGAGCAGCAGCGGACCGCGTTCGAGCTCGCCGACCGCGACCCGCTCCCGGTCTGCGAGTTCGTGATCGCTCGGGCACGCGAGCCGGAACGGTTCGAAGAAGAGCGGCTCCGCGACGAGCCCGTCCAGCGGGATCGGCAGGGCGATGAGGATCGCATCGAGTTTCCCGTGCCGCAGCCCGGCGAGCAAGTCGTCCGTCGTCGCCTCGTGCAAGCGCAGCGCGAGCCGCGGGAACCGTTCGCGGCCGAGCGAGATGACGGACGGCATGTAGTACGGCCCGAGCGTCGAGATCACGCCGAGACGCAATTCGCCCGAGAGCGGCTCGGAGCTCCGGCGCGCGTCGTCGAGCAGGCGGCGCGCATCGCCGAGCAGGGCCTCCGCCTGCTTCAGGATCGCCTCGCCGCGAACCGTCGGCTCGACTTTCCGGGTGGTTCGTTCGAAGAGCGGGACGCCGAGGATCGACTCGAGCTTGCGCACCTGCTCGCTGAGCGCGGCCTGGCTGACGCCGCACGATTCCGCGGCGCGCCCGAAATGATGCTCTCGCGCGACGGCGACCGCGTATTCGAGATCGCGTAGCGAGAGACTGGAGACGGATGCGGGCGACATCGTCACGTTATTGATCGGTAAAGCCTTAACGATCCTTTAGATAAATCGATTTTACTTGCTAGCTCGAACGTGGTAACGTCTCACCCATATCCCTAGCGAAGACCCTCGCTGGCGATGCCACCTTGGAGAGACGAATACATATGATCGATGCCGGAACGCAGAACACCGGAAACGAGAAAGAGGGCGAGTGCCCGGTCATGCACGGGACGCCGGAAGGCACCCACATGCCGTCCGGCCTCCGAACCAGCAAAGACTGGTGGCCCAATCAGTTAAAGCTCCGGATCCTCCATCAGAACCCGCCTTCGGCAAATCCGCTGGGCGAGTCGTTCGATTACGCTGAGGAATTCAAGAAGCTCGACCTGGAAGCCGTCAAGGCCGACCTCGTCGCGCTGATGACCGACTCGCAGCCGTGGTGGCCGGCCGACTTCGGCCACTACGGGCCGTTCTTCATCCGCATGGCGTGGCACAGTGCCGGGACGTACCGCACGGCCGACGGCCGCGGCGGTTCGGGCTCGGGTTCGCAGCGTTTTGCGCCGCTCAACAGCTGGCCCGACAACGCGAACCTCGACAAGGCGCGTCGCCTGCTCTGGCCGATCAAGCAAAAGTACGGCAATAAACTTTCTTGGGGCGACCTCATCGTCCTGACGGGCAACTGCGCGCTCGAATCGATGGGCTTCAAAACGTTCGGCTTCGGCGGCGGGCGCGTCGACATCTACGAGCCCGAAGACGACGTCTATTGGGGCCCCGAAGACGTGTGGCTCGGCGGCGATAAGCGCTACAGCGGCGAGCGCGATCTCGAGCAGCCGCTCGCAGCCGTGCAGATGGGCCTCATCTACGTGAATCCGGAAGGTCCGGATGGCCGCCCGGATCCCGCGGCCTCCGCACGCGACATTCGCGAGACGTTCGGCCGCATGGCGATGAACGACGAAGAAACCGTCGCCCTCATCGCGGGCGGCCACGCGTTCGGAAAAGTTCACGGCGCGGCGCACGCCGATCGATACGTCGGTCCGGAGCCCGAGGGCGCCGGCATGGAACTACAGGGCCTCGGCTGGAAAAATTCGTTCGGCACCGGCAACGCGGAGTACACGATCACGAGCGGCCTCGAAGGCGCGTGGACGTCGAAGCCGCGGACGTGGACGAGTGAGTACCTCGACAACCTCTTCAAATTCGACTGGGAGCTCTACGAGAGCCCGGGCGGCGCGAAGCAGTGGCGCCCGAAGAACGGCGAGGCGGAGGGCACCGTCCCGGACGCCCACGTTGCGGGGAAGACGCACGCGCCGATGATGCTCACCTCGGATCTGGCACTACGCATGGATCCGATCTACGAGCCGATCGCGCGCCGTTATCAGCAGAATCCCGCGGAGTTCGCCGATGCGTTCGCACGGGCGTGGTACAAGCTGACGCATCGCGACATGGGCCCGCGCGAACTTTACCTCGGGCCGGACGTTCCCGCGGAAGTCTTACTGTGGCAAGACCCGCTCCCCGAGGCGACGCACGCGCCGATCGACGCATCCGATGCGGCCGCCCTCAAGGAAAAGATCCTCGCGTCGGGCGCGAGCGTCTCCGATCTCGTGAAGACGGCGTGGGCGTCGGCGGCGACGTTCCGCGGTTCCGATAAGCGCGGCGGCGCGAACGGTGCGCGCATCGCGCTCGAGCCGCAGAAGAACTGGGAGGTAAACAAGACGGCGAACGTCGCCGCGACGATCGCCAAACTCGAGGGCGTGAAGAGCGCGTTCAACGGCGCGCAGTCGGGCAAACAGGTCTCGCTCGCCGATCTGATCGTGCTCGGCGGCAACGCGGCGATCGAGAAAGCCGCGAAGGATGCCGGCACCGCGGTCGAGGTACCGTTCAGCGCGGGTCGCGTCGATGCGTCGCAGGACCAGACCGACGTGCATTCGTTCTCGGTCATGGAGCCGGAGTCGGACGGATTCCGCAATTACCTCAAGGCCGTCTACAACGTCTCGGCGGAAGCGATGCTGCTCGATCGAGCGCAGTTGTTGACGCTCACCGCTCCCGAGATGACGGTCCTCGTCGGCGGTCTGCGTGCCCTCGGTGCGAACGCCGACGGGTCGCAGAACGGCGTGTTCACGAAGCGTCCCGGTCAGCTGACCAACGACTTCTTCGTGAACCTGCTCGACATGGGCACGAATTGGAAAGCGGTCTCGGAAGCCGAAGACGAGTTCGTCGGCAGCGATCGGGCGACGGGCGAAGCGAAGTGGAAGGGAACGCGCGTCGATCTCGTGTTCGGTTCGAATTCGCAACTTCGCGCAATCTCCGAAGTCTACGCGCAGTCCGATTCGCACGAGAAGTTCGCGCGCGACTTCGTCGCCGCGTGGACGAAGGTCATGAACCTCGACCGCTTCGACCTGGCCTAGCGAGGCGCGACGGTTCGGGCAGCTCGCTTCGAGCCGCTCGGATGTCGCGAGCACGTCGATCCGCGTATCGAACGAGATGGCGCATCATGAACGTGATGCGCCATCTTCGTTTTTTCGTACGGCTCCGCGCGAGAAGGGTCGGAGTCGGCACTCGCCCTGGGTACGTGTCGACGATGCAAGCGTTTTCACGAAGACGACCGGGCGCCGCCGTCCTGGCGGGAGCCCTCGGCGGCCTGATCGGCGCGTGGTTCAAGCTCGGCTGGGAAGTGCCGTGGCCGCCGCGCACACCCGAGCGCCTGCCGGAGCCCGCGGTCCTCGTCTCGCTGTTCACGCACGTCGCGACGCCGGTGTGGCAAGTGACGGCGGTGCATTTTACGTTCAGCATCCTCGCCGGTATGGCGTATGGTGCGCTCGTCGAGTTCTTTCCGATCGTTTCGCTCTGGACGGGCGTCGCCTTCGGCCTCGCGGTCTGGGTCGGCGCGCACGAAATCGTCATGCCGCTCATGCACCTCACGCCCGCGACGTGGCGTTTGCCGCCGAACGAACAGGCCTCGGAATTCTTCGGGCACGCGCTATGGGGTTGGGTCATCGGCGTCTTCGTCGGCTACTATCGACCACGGCTCGCGACGTCCGAGAATCGCGATGCCGATCGCCTCTCGCCGTACGCAGAAAAGCCGAGCGCAACGAGCTTCGTATCGCGATAAGCGCGACGTCGCGTCCGGGTGCGCGGCCCGAAGGTCGCGCTTCGAAGCACGTGAACGGCAAGACGAGATGACGATCGCTCTCGGAATCGCACTCGTGGCGATCGTCGTCCTCGACGTTCTCCTGTCGGTCATCGTCCCGAGGCCGACACCGCTCTCACTACGGCTGAGCGGGATCATGACGCGGCTCGCGTGGCGGGGATGCGGAACGATCGTCGATCGGCTGCCGAGCACCGGGTTGCGAACGATGTTGCTCGGACTTTTCGCACCGGTGCTGCTCGTCGTCTTCCTCGTCGTCTGGGTGGCGCTGCTCATCTTCGGATTCGCACTTATCAATTACGGCCTTCCGAACGCGTTCCGAACGCCCATCTCGTTTCCGAGCGCTCTCTACTATTCGGGAGTGACGTTCTTCACGATCGGCTTCGGCGATATCGCGCCTCGTTCGGGGATCGCGCGTCTGCTATCGCTCGCGATGGGCTCCGCGGGCTTCGGGCTCATCGCGATCGTCACGACCTATCTTTTCTCGACGGTCGGCGCGTTTCAAAGGCGCGAGGTCTTCGTCATTCGCACGTCCGCGATTCTCGGAATCCCGCCGCTCGGCACGAATATCTCCGCACTCATTTTCGAGAGTCGCTATCTCGACGCGACGAGCGAGTATTTCGTTCAAGGCCAAAATTGGCTCGCCGAGATTCTCGAGACGCACCTCGCCTATCCGATCCTCGCGTATTTCCGTTCGCGCGATGCGGGCGAGTCGTGGATCGCGACGCTCGGCGCGTTGCTCGATGCGTCGGCACTGGTCGCGGCGATCGCCCCGGATTCGGGAGCCGCGCGGCAAGCCGAGATCACGCAGCGGCTGTGCGAACGCGTGTTGCGCGAGATCGCGGGATACTTTCGCACGGCCGACGTCGGCGAGGTTACCGATGACCGCGATTTCGACGCCATCGCCGCACGCCTCGCAGAGACGGCGCTCGCGGTCGATCCACACGTGCTTCGCGAGAGCTCGTACGGGAAGCGCGGCGCGTTCGATCAGATACTCTTGCTCAACATGGCGAGATTCTGGCGCATTCCACGCGAAGCGATCACGACGCACGCGCCGTAATCGCGGGGACTCGCGGGCGAGGGCGAGCGCAGCGCGGCTCCTGCTCCAAATCGATGAAGCCGACGAGTGGGTCTTGGGCGATTCGGGTCAACTCTACGTCCGGATTCGAGAAGCCGATCTGCGTTCGCGCAACGTCGAAGCCGCCCACGTCATCTTGCAGTGCTCTTGACCAAAACTCACGCCGCTCGGCCGCGAGGTGCATCCTCAGATCTCGGCCGCGACGGCTTTGAGTCGATCGAAATTTTCGCGAACGATCGCGTCGAATTCGCGGCCTTCCGAATCGTCGAGCCACTCACCGAATCCGATGTAGAAAACGCCGATGCCGATATCCGCGACCAGGTTCGCCGTCGGTAGCGGCACGCCGCGCTCTCGAAGTGCTTCGGCAAGGGCCGCCGTGAGCGTCGCACGTTTCATGAGCTCGCGTTCCTGCAGATCGACGTGCGCCTCGATGATCTGCCGTCGTTCGCGCGAGAGGACGCGCCGTCCGCGCATGAGCGTCGCGATCGTCTCGACCGCGGTCCGAACGGCTTCGATCGCGGGCAGCGCCGCCGATACGGTGCCGAGTGCGCGCAGCAACTCTTCTCGAATGTATGCGGAACCGCCGAAGAGCACCTCACGCTTGTCGGCATAGTGCCGGAAAAACGTCCGCTCGGTCAGCCCGGCCCGCATCGCGATATCGGCGACCGTCGTCCGTTCGTAACCGGAGTCGCGAAACAGCTCGTACGCCGCTTGCTCGAGTCGACCGCGTGCGTTGGGATCCCACCGGCTCATCTCCGAGATGATACATGATGACAGTGACTGACGGATATGCTATCATTTATGTCAGTCACTGTCATAAGGGATCTCGCAACATGCATGTGTTCGTTACCGGGGCCACCGGATGGGTCGGGTCCGTCGTCATCGAGGAACTCCGCGCCGCCGGCCACACCGTCACGGGCCTCGCACGTTCGGATTCGTCGGCGGCGACGCTGACGGCGGCCGGAATCACCGTCTGGCACGGGAGCCTCGAAGATCTGGAGAGCCTGCGTGCCGGCGCCGCGGAAGCGGACGCCGTGATCCACACGGCCTTCAACCACGATTTCTCGCGCTTCGCCGAGAACGGCGCGATCGAGCGCGCGGCGATCGAGGCGCTCGGCTCGGCGCTCGGCGGGACGACGAAGCCGCTTATCGTAACGGCCGGCGTCGCAGCGATCGCACCCGGACGCCTCATTACGGAGGACGACGTTCGCGATCCGAGCGTCCCGTTTCCGCGCGACCCCGAGATAGCCGTCGCGGCAGCGGCAGCGCGCGGCGTGCGCGTCTCCGTCATTCGGCTCGCGCCGTCCGTGCACGGCGCGGGCGAACGTCACGGCTTCGTTCCGATCATCATTCGGACGGCCCGCGAGCACGGCCGGTCGGTCTACATCGGGGACGGCGAGAATCGTTGGCCCGGCGTTCACCGTCGCGACGTCGCTCGGCTCTACCGGCTCGCGCTCGAACGCGGCGCGCAGCGCGCGATCTATCACGCGGTTGCCGACGAGGGCGTGCCTTTCCGAGAGATGGCCGAGATCATCGGCCGCCGCTTGGATCTCCCGGTCGTCAGCGTATCGAAAGACGGCGCCGACGAACACTTCGGCTGGTTCGCACGATTCGCGAGCATCGACGCTCCGACGTCGAGCGCCCAAACGCAGCGAGCGCTCGGATGGCGCCCGACCGAACCCGGATTGCTCGAGGATCTCGACAGCGCCGCGTACTTCCCGGCGTAA
>CAZZYZ010000138.1:0-8376 GCA_964658425.1 Vulcanimicrobiota bacterium
CGATCGCCCCGACCGCCCGCGCGTCCGAGAGCACCGCGGCCGACGCGTCGTAGCCCGTGACGTGCGCACCGAGCTCGCGGGCGCGCAGGCCGATCGAGGCGCCGATGAGCCCGCAGCCCGCGATCCCGATCCTCGGTGCGACGCTCAGGCGGTGGCGGCGATCGGGAGCGAGCGGCCGACGGCGGCGGCGACGGGCGCGATCCGCTCCATCAGCGCGGCAAAATCGGGGAGCGTCAACGATTGCGGCCCGTCCGAGAACGCCTTCGCGGGGTTGGGATGGACCTCGATGATGAGGCCGTCGGCTCCCGCCGCGACCGAGGCCAGGCTCATCGGCGAGACGAGCGCGCGAACGCCCGTCCCGTGCGACGGATCGACGATCACGGGCAGATGCGTGAGGCCTTGAACGACGGGGACCGCGGCGATGTCGAGCACGTTTCGGGTCGCGGGATCGAAGCTGCGGATCCCGCGCTCGCAGAGGATCACGTCGTGATTGCCCGCGATGACGACGTATTCGGCTGCCATCAGCCACTCGTCGATCGTGGCGGCGAGGCCGCGCTTGAGCAGCACCGGCGTTCGCATCCGCCCCACTTCGCGGAGTAGGGCGAAATTCTGCATGTTGCGCGCGCCGATCTGAAGCACGTCCGCGTAGCGCGCGACGAGCTCCACGTCGCGCGTGTCGAGGACCTCGGTGACGACCGCGAGCCCGTGACGATCGGCGGCCTCGCGGAGATAGCGTAATCCGTCTTCGCCGAGCCCCTGGAACGCGTAGGGCGACGTGCGCGGCTTGAAAGCGCCGCCTCGCAAGACGGTCGCACCCGCGGCGGAGACCGCGGCGGCCGTCGCTTCGAGCTGTTCGCGCGATTCGACGCTGCACGGCCCGGCACAGACCACGAGCCGCTCGCCGCCGAACACGACGCCGTTCCGCAGCTTGACCGTGCTTCGCTCGGCGCGCGCTTCGCGGCTCACGAGCTTGTAGCTGCGCGAGATCGGCACGACCGATTCGACGCCGTCGAGTTGGGCGAACTGGGCGAGCAGCGTCTCCTTGTCGGGCGGCGCGCCGACCACGCCGACGACGGTCCGCTCGGCGCCCTCGCTCACGTGGGCGTTGAGGCGCAGGGACGCGATGAGGCTCGTCACGGCGGCGAGGTCTTCCGGGGTTGCGCCGCGGCGCAGCACGATGATCATTGCGGGAACGTACTCCGGGGAACGAGATCGGGGCGCAGGGCGACGGCTTCACGCAGATAGACGTGGACCATCTGCGCCTGCGATCGATCGGTGTTGACGTGGACGAGCGTCCGGATGCAGCGCGTGAGGCGGCCGGGGACGTCGATCTCGGTGAAGTTCAGGAGCGGCACCATCGTCCAGCCCATCCGACGCGCCGCCGCCGCCGGAAATTCCGCCCGCAGATCGGGCGTGACCGTGAAGAGCGCCGAGGCGACGTCCTCGGGAACGAGGCCGTTCGCGGCGACGATCTCGCGAACGAGCTCCTCGGTCGCGTCGAGGATCGCCGCGGCGTCGTCGCGCTCGACCGTCGTCGCTCCGCGAATACCACGCACGCTCATCCGCCGGCCTCGCGCTCGGACTCGACCTCTTCGGCGTCGCGAGAGAGCGCGCGGAGCGACGCGAGTTCCCGATCGGTCGCCTCGCGCCACGTCCCGACGCGCAGATCGCCGAGCGCGATCGGACCGAAGCGCAGCCGCACGAGGGAGAGCACGGGATGCGAGGTCGCCTCGAACATCCGGCGCACCTGCCGATTGCGGCCCTCGTGAATCGTCACGTCGATTTCGGAGGCGGCGGGGCCCGTACGCACGACGCGGATCTTCGCGGGCTCGCTGCGGCCGTCGTCGAGGGAGATGCCTTCGAGGAAACGCTTCGTCGCCTCGCCGCCGAGGCGGCCCTGCACCACGGCGCGGTAAGTCTTTTCTACGCCGTAGCGCGGATGCGTGAGCACGTGCGAGAGGTCGCCGTCGTCGGTGAGCAAGAGGACACCCGAGGTATCGTAGTCGAGGCGGCCGACCGGGACCACGCGGCCCGGGCCGTGGGGGACGAGCGACGCGACGGTCCGGCGCCCCTCGGGGTCGCGCATCGTCGTCATGACCTTCGTCGGCTTATTGAGCACGAGGTAGCGGCGCTGCGTCTCGAGTTCGATCGGCTTGCCCGCGAGTTCGACCCGATCGCCCTCCGCAACCGACGTGCCGAGTTCGCGAACGATCTGCCCGTTCACGCGGACGTGCCCCGCGGCGATCAGCACTTCGGCTCGACGACGAGATGCGACGCCCGCATGGGAGAGATACTTCTGAAGCCGCACCTGTCTACGCTTCGCCGCCCGACCGGTCGCTTCCCGAGGCGCCGCGATTGCCGGCCGCCGAGCCGCTCGCGAAGCGGCTGCCTGCTTCGACGAACCGGAGCGGGCGGTCGATCTCGCGCGTCAACCCGATCCGCCCCGTCACGACGATCTGCGGCGGCGGGGCGGCTTCCGCGCCGCGCACGAGCGCCGGCGCCGCGAGCCGGAGCGGCCCGGGCGCGCAGAGATCGATCCGGTCGTGCGAGCGCGTGATCCCGAGCGCGCGAGCGAGTCGCCCCGGGCCGCGGCACAGATCGCGAACGGGAACGTCGCCGCGCCGCGAGCGCATCGCCTCGAGACCGACGAGCGGCTCCGCGGCGCGAACGAGGACGGCGGCTCCGATGCCCGCGGATTCGCTCGAAACGTTGAGGCAGAACGACGTGCCGTAGATGAAATAGACGTACGCATGGCCGCGCCGCAAAAACATCGCGCCGTTGCGCGGCGTCTCGCCGCGAAACGCGTGCGATGCGGCATCCCCCTCGAGATACGCTTCGGTCTCGACGATACGCGCGACCGTGAGTCGCGCGGGCTCGCCGTCGCTCTCCGCGATCTCGCTGACGACGAGCCTTCCGATGAGATACCGTGCGAGCTCGATCGTCGAACCCGGTAGTTCGGCGCGACGCAAGCGGCGATAGCGCGTCGATGACGGCGACGACCGAATCGTTACGCGGCGATCTCGAACGAAACGTCGGCGAGCGCGCGGGTCGCGAGATCGCGAATCGTACGATTTCGAAACGCGACGATTCGGACGGTACCGAAGCGATTGAGCGCACATCGCAGGGCGACGTAGGGCACCACGAGCATCTGCGGCACGCCGCGTCGCTCCGCGAGATCCTCCGCGAGCCTCGCATCGTCCAGCCGAATCTCGACGCTCCGAAGGCCGCGCCGCAAGAGCTCGCCGACGACGGCCGCGAGCGCGGCGTATGCGACGTCGCGACCTTCGAGTGCGGGCTTCGCGCGCAGCGCGAATGTGGTGCACGCGGTCGCTTCCTCACCGGCCCCGCGGATCGCCGTATAGACGACGCCGCTGCCGTTCGCGCCGAACGCGAAGCCGATATGTACGATGTGACTCGGGTCGCGCACGTTCGACATGGTGCTCTCCTCGCTCACATCGTACATCGAACGTACGTTCGATGTCAACGGTTAGCCGTGCAGCAGCGACTCGTATAGATTCGCGATCCGTTCGCCGACCGCGACGGCGTCGAAATCCCGCGCCCGCTCGCGGCCGGGTGCGCCGTCGCGCGGCCGCGCGAACGCATGGGCGAGCGCGGCCGCGAGGGCCGCCGGATCGTCGGCGCAGAGCGACCCCGCGCCGCGAAGCACCTCGCGCGTCTGCGGCACGTCGATCGCGACGATCGGGACGCCCGCGGCGAGCGCCTCGGCGAGCACGAGGCCCTGCGTGTCGCTACGGCTCGCGAACACGAACGCATCGGCCGACGCATAGGTATCCGGAAGCTCGGCGCGCGGGAGTTCGCGTGCGAACGTCACGCGGGCGCCGAGGCCGAGCCGTTCGGCGAGCGCGACGAGTCGGGCGCGATCCGCGCCGTCGCCGACGATCGCGAGCCGGCAATCCGCGAGTTCCGGCCGCGCGAAGGCGGCGAGCGCGACGTCGAGATTCTTCTCCCGGCCGAGTCGGCCGACGGCGAGCGCGAGCTTCTGCCCCGGGCCCGCCCCGAGCGACGCGCGCACGTCGTCGCGCCGTCTCCCCGCGCCGAACGCCGCGACGTCGATGCCGCTCGGGACGACGAAGATCTGCGTGCGCACGCCCATCTCGCGCAGGAGCCGCTCCATCGCGAGGGTCGGGACGACGACGGCATCGGCGGCGTTCGCGAAGCGGCGCGTGACGAGCGTCGTCGCGGCGCGCGTGAGGCGCGCATCGAGCGGAACGTAATGCGCGTACGCCTCGAGCCGCGTGTGATAGGTGAAGATCAGGGGGGCCCCCGTCCGCCGCGCGTGCCACGCCGCGAGCGCGCCCGTGACGAACGGCGAGTGTGCGTGGACGATCGCGAAGTCGCCGAGGGTCTTCGGAAGATACGGGACCGTCAGGCGATACGTCGTCTCCGTCGGCAACGGCAGCGACGCGAGGCGAATCACCTGCGCGGGCTCGACATCGACGTACGACGGCACGCGCGGGGTGACGATCCGCACATCGTTTCCGAGCGCGCGAAGCGACGCCGCAAGCGAGTCGACGGAGGCGACGATTCCGTTGACGACGGGTCGATAACATTCGGAGAACAGACCGATTCGCAGCGCGTTCACGATGGACGAGCGCTTTGCGCCCCGCTCCCGCCAATGCCTATCCCGCTCGTTTTATCCCGAGAAAAGGTGGTTTGACGGTCTACCGAACCTGTGTTACTGTAGCCGAGTCCTGGGCCCGGCACGCAGTCGGCGCCCTTTCGGATGCTTCTCTTCGAAGCATCCACCGCGACTTTGCAAGCCTGCGTTACGCGATGTGTGTTCGCTCCCTACGAGCGTCCCATCTTGTCGTTTCGCTCGTCCAGAAAGGAGCTGCGTTGATCGCATACGATCATCGATACGCATCCAAAATAAGCGCTTCCGCGCTGGGCTTCGGGCTTCTCATCTCCGGAGTCGCTGCCCACGCAGCCGAAAAATCGACGACATCGCCCGTCCAGACGAGCGTTACCACGGCTTCGGCCGCGTCCGAGACCGCGCCCCGCACGGCGATCTCGTTCGACGATGCCGGTGTCGAGCGCGACGTCCCGACCTCGGCCACGACGGTCGGTGAATTTCTCGCCGAGAACGGCGTCCACATCGTCGACGGTGATTACCTCTCTAGCGCGACGAGCGACCTCCTCACCGACGGCATGCGCCTCAGCTATCGACCCGCCGTCGGGATCGTCTTGCACGACGGCGCGCGGACGCGCACCGTTCGGACGACGGAACTCAGCGTCGCGGATCTGCTCGCATCCGAGCATCTGACGCTCAGCTCGAACGACGAAGTCCACCCCGCGCTCGACACGCCGCTCGCCGACGGCAGCGTAGTGCGCATCACGCACGTCTCCGCATGGACGAAGAACGTGCGCACGAAGATCGCGCCGCACGTGCAGAAGCGCTTCGATTCGCATCTCGCTCGCGGCACGAAAGAGACGCTCCAGTCCGGGACGGCCGGCATTCGCGAAACGAAGGTCGCCTTCGTCGCCCGCGACGGTCGAGATGCGTTGAAGACCGTCGTCTCCTCGCGGATCGTTCGCGACCCGAAGCCCCAGGTCGTCGTCTTCGGAACCGGGCCCGCACTCGCGTTCCGGACGTTCGCTCAGGATCGCTTCACGGGCGCGGTCAAGTTCGCAGGGGAAGCCTTCCACGTTTTGGCGACCGCCTACACCGCGAGCTGCTACGGCTGCAGCGGCTTCACCGCCTCGGGCATACGTGCCGGCCACGGCGTCATCGCCGTCGATCCGCGCGTCATCCCGCTCGGGACGCGGCTCTTCATCCCGGGGTACGGCCGCGCGGTCGCGGGCGATACGGGCGGCGCGATCGTCGGCCATCGGGTCGATCTCGGCTTCGACGGGCTCGCGGACGCCCGTGAGTTCGGTCGGCGCGCGATCGTCATGTACGTCGTTCACTGACGGACGAGCCACGGCATCCGCGAGCGCTGCTCGCGGCCTACGGGCTGCGGCCGAAGAAACGCTTCGGCCAGAACTTCTTGATGGATGGGGGCGCGGTCGCGAAGATCGCGCTCGCGTGCGTTCCGTCACCCGGCGCGCGCGTCGTGGAGGTCGGTGCCGGGACGGGCGCGCTGACGGCCGCCCTCCTCGCACGCGGCGCGAACGTCACGGCGATCGAGATCGACGACGATCTCATCACCGTCTTGCGCGGTCGCTCGGATCTGGCTGCGGCGACGGTCGTTCACGCGGACGCGCTCGCGTATCCCTACGATGAACGCGACGGCGGGGGCCCGTGGTGCGCTGCCGGAAATCTGCCGTACAACGTCGCGACGCCGCTCATCGCTACGTGGCTCGCCCTCGAGCGGCCGCCCGATCGCATCGTCGCGATGGTGCAGCGGGACGTCGCCGATCGCATGCTCGCACGGCCGAGCACGCCCGCCTACGGCAGCCTGACGCTCCTCATCTCGTATCGCATGGAGGTTCGCCGAGCGTTCACGCTCGGGCCGGGCGCGTTCTATCCGCGTCCAGGCGTCGACAGCACGGTCGTCGTCATGGAGCGCCGCGCCGACCCCGCGGTGCGCGTGCGCGATCCGAAGTTTCTGCTGCAGGTCGTCCGCGGCGCCTTCGCGTACCGCCGGAAAACCCTCGCGAATAGCCTTTTGCTCTCGCTCGGGATCGAACGCGAACGCACGCATGGCGCGCTCGCCACGATGAACGTCGATTCGGAGATCCGTGCGGAACAACTCGATCTGGGTACCTTCGGCGCCCTCGCGGATCTCCTGGGCACCTGACGCGTGGAGCATCCCGTCGATCGTCTTGACGGCGATCGGCGTGTTCCTCTGCATGATCGTGCCGGCCGTCATCTACATCGGCGTCGTCGGTTCGCACATCGGCCTCGGCCGCATTCAGAACGATCAAGGGCAGCTCTTGATCGCGCAGGCGATCACGTACGTCCCGTGGGCGCTCTTTCTGCTCGCCGTCCTCCCGCGCATATCGCTCGCTTCGCCGTACGATCTCGGGCTGCGCAAACCGACGAGCCGCGATCTGCTCGTCGGCTTCATCGGAGCGATCGTGATGTACGTCGCGGTAACGCTCGTCGGGACGCTGCTCGTCGGCCTCACGCACTCGCACGAAACCGAGACCGCGATCAAGCTGCTACACGATCTCACGACGACGCCCGAGCGCGTGCTGTACGCGATCGTCGCGATCGTCCTCGCGCCGATGCTCGAGGAGTTGACCTTTCGCGTCTTTCTCTTCAGCGCGCTCACGCGTTACGCGAGCGTTCCGATCTCCGCGCTGTTCAGCGCGATCGTCTTCGGACTCGTGCACGCGAACCCGCAGCCGGGGCACCTCGTCTCGCAATTGCTGACCGTTTCGCTCCCGCTCGCGATCGGCGGCTTCGTTCTCGCATACGTCTATGCGACGACGCGTTCGTACTGGGCCTCCGTCACGACGCACGCGCTGTTCAACAGCGTCGCCGTCGTTGCCGTGATGGCCTTTCATGCGAGCTGAGAGCGCACGACCGGCCTCCGGCTCGGCGCCCGTGCGGCTCGCCGTCGATGCGGGCGATCTCGTTCGCGATCGACGCGGCATCGGACGCCTCGCACGCGCCGCACTCGCGGCGTTCGCCGGCGATCGGCGGCTCGAGCTCGAGCTCCTCGCCGACGCGCGCGACGAAGCCGCACTGCGTGCGGAATTCGCGGACGTTCCGATCGCACGCAAACGGATCGCGCACGTGCGCGATCGGTACGACGTCGTCTGGTATCCGTTCAACGGCATGCGCTTCGCGTGCCGCGCGCCTGCCGTCGTGACGATGCACGATGCGTTCGCGTTTACCGATCCGCATCGCGACTTCGTCGCGCGTTATCGCGAACGCGCGCCGATCCGTCGCGCAGCGCGCCTCGCCGCGCGCGTCGCGACGACGTGCGCGTGGACGCGCGACGAGCTCGCACGCGAATTACGCCTCGACGCGACGCAGATCGCGATCGTTCGGCCCGAGCCCGATCCGTTCTTCTCATCCATCGACGGCGCGACCCCGTCCGCATCCGGCGCCGCCTTGCCGGAGGGATTGCGGCCGAACGCATTCGCGCTCGTCGTCGGGGTGCGCGAAGCACGGAAGAACGTCCGCCTCGCGCTCGACGCGTGCGCGCTCGCGCAGCGCGACGACCCGGATGATCGTCTCGCGATCGTCGGCGAACTCACCGAGACGGACCGCGCCTACGCACGCGCGCGCGACGTTCGCTTCCGGGAGATCGCGGCGAACGACGAGCTGCTGCGCGAGCTCTATCGCTACGCGCGCGTGGTGCTCGTTCCGTCGCTCGCCGAAGGGTTCGGGCTCGTCCCGCTCGAGGCGATGGCGTGCGGCGCGATCGTGCTCGCCGCGCGCGCTGCGGCGCTGCCCGAATC